>JANNGZ010000417.1:0-33306 GCA_031404155.1 Burkholderiales bacterium | reverse complement strand
CAGCCCCTCGACGAAGCTCTGGCTCAGCGGGATCACTCCCATGTTTACCGATGACGTGGTGATGGGGCCGATCCCGGGAAACAAGTTTGCCAACGGGATCGCCGAGGTGCGCGCCGCCCTCAACGCCAACCCCGACAACGCCGGCTCCCGCCTCGAGTGGACGCCGATCCGCGGAGGCGTCTCGGCAGATGGCCGGCACGGATTCACCTTCGGCTACATGACGCTCCACAAAGCCGACAAGTCGGTCGTGCCGGTCAAGTACCTCGCGTACTGGGTCAAGGGACCGGAAGGATGGCGCGTCGCGGTCTACAAGCGGGGCCGCCGGCCCGAGGGTCAGGTGTCGATGGCCCTCCTGCCCGCAGCGCTTCCGACCAGCATGGTGGCGCCGTCGAACGATGCCTCGGCGCTCGAGCGGTTTCGCCAGAGTCTCGATCAGGCCGAGCGCGCGTTTTCCGATGAAGCACAGAAGATCGGACTGGGGGCGGCGTTCGCGAAGTACGGGACGGCGGACGCTGTCAACATGGGGGGGCCGAACGAACCCGGATTCGTGGTCGGGTCGGAGGCAATCGGCCGGGCCGTTTCCGCCGGCGATCCATCGGGCCCGAGTCCGGTCTCCTGGGCGCCCGATCGGGTCATCGTCGCCGGCAGCGGCGACCTCGGGGTGACGATCGGCATGATCCGGCCCAACGCGAAGGCCGCGGATGGGTCGACGCCGGCAGGATTTCCGTTCTTCACCATCTGGCGCCGCGCGACCACCAAGGATCCCTGGCGGTATATTGCGGAGTAGACACGCGTCCTCGCGTCTCCGCGTCTTCGCGCCCCACCAAGCTGGTCGAGGCCGGAGGGCGCGTTGGCCTCGGCTCCCACGGAGAAGTCCAGGGCATCGGAGTGCATTGGGAGCTGTGGATGATCGGGAGCGGCGGCATGAAGCCCCACGACGCGCTTCGGGTGGCCACGCTTCACAGCGCCGATGCCGTCGGACTGGCCATGGATGTAGGGTCACTCGAGCCCGGCAAGCTGGCCGATCTCCAGGTGCTCGACCTGATTCCCCTCGAGAGACCTGAGAATTCAGCGTCGATCCGCTATGTCATGAAGAATGGCAGGCTCTACGAAGCGGAGACCCTCAAGGAAATCTGGCCGCGGGAGAAGGCGCTCGCTACGCAGTGGTGGTGGCGAGTAGAACCCAAATAGCAGTTTACTTTGCGTCTTTACGTCTTTACGTCTTTACGTCTTTGCGCCTTTGCACCGCGTCAGTCCTCCGCAAAGAAGCGGCATCGACATGCGGGCCGATCTGGGGTAGTTTCCGGATTGATTCTCCGCAGCAAGTCCCCCTCAGAGGTCAGGTCGCCATGCGGCTCCTCCGCGCCGTTGCCGGGTTAGTCCTTTTCGGAGTATTTCCGCTCACCGCACAGCTTCCCCCCGGCGTCACCAAGGGAGCCTCGGTCGAAGGGATCACCGAATACACCCTCGCGAACGGCCTTCGGGTGCTGATCTTTCCCGACGCCAGCAAGCCGACCGCGACGATCAACATCACCTACCTGGTCGGCTCCCGGCACGAAGGCTACGGCGAGACCGGCATGGCGCACCTGCTGGAGCACCTGATCTTCAAGGGCACGCCCAAGACCCGCAACGTGTGGGCCGAGTTCAGCAAGCGCGGCCTGCGCGCGAACGGCACCACCGGCAACGACCGCACCAACTACTTCGCCAGCTTCGCCGCCAACGAGGACAACCTGCGCTGGTACCTCGGCTGGCAGGCCGACGCGATGGTCAACAGCTTCATTGCAAAGAAGGATCTCGACAGCGAGATGACCGTGGTGCGCAACGAGATGGAGATGGGCGAGAACGACCCGGTCCGCATCCTTTGGCAACGTGCGCTGGCCACGATGTTCGACTGGCACAACTATGGCAAGACGACGATCGGCGCCCGCGCCGATGTCGAGAACGTGGACATCGGTCGCTTGCAGGCTTTTTATCGAACCCACTACCAGCCGGACAACGCGACCCTGGTGGTGAGCGGCAAGTTCGAGGTGCAGAAAGTGCTGGCCTGGGTGAGCCAGAGCTTCGGCCGCATTCCCAAACCAAAGCGCGTGTTGCCGCGCCTGTACACGCTGGACGCGGCGCAAGACGGCGAGCGCGCCTTCACGCTGCGCCGCAATGGCGGCGTGCCGCTGCTGATCGCGGCGTATCACGCGCCACCGGCGGCGCACCCGGACTACGCAGCGGCCGAGGCGCTGGCGCTCATCTTGTCCGACAACCCGTCCGGGCGGCTCTTCAAGAGGCTGGTGCAGAAACAACTCGCGGCGTCGGTCTGGGGTTGGGCCTGGGACCTGCACGACCCCGGCGTGATGATGTTCGGCGCGCAGCTCGCGCCGGACCAGGACCTGGATGTCGCACGCCGCGAGCTGACCGCCGCGCTGGAGTCGTTTGCGCTGGAGCCGGTGAGCGCGGAGGAACTGAACCGCGCGCGCATCTCGTTCCTGAAAGCCTGGGACCAGCGCTTCACGAACCCAGAGACGGTTGGCGTGGCGCTGTCGGACGCGGTGGCGCAGGGGGACTGGCGGCTCTTCTTTCTGGTCCGCGACCGGGTGCGCGGGCTCACGCTGGAGCAGGTGCAGCGTGTGGCGATGCAGCGGCTATTGCGCAGCAACCGCACCAGCGGAAGTTATGTTCCAACGGAGCTGCCGCAGCGCGCGCCAGCACCCGCGCGGGTGGACGTGGTCGAGCAGTTGAAGGATTTCAAGCCGAGCGCCTCGCTGGCCTTGGCCGAGGCCTTCGAGGCGACGCCGGCCAACATCGACGCGCGCACCCAGCGCTCGGCATTGCCCAGTGGCATGAAGCTCGCGCTGCTGCCCAAGGCCACCCGCGGCAACGCGGTGCGCGCAACCCTGGTGCTGCGCTACGGCGACGAGCAGAGCCTGAAGGGCCAGCGTGCGGTGGCCGAGATGGTGGGCGCGCTGCTCGACAAAGGCACGACACGCTCGAGCCGGCAGCAGATTCGTGACCGCATCGACGCCCTGCAAGCCGAGGTCGGCTTCGACGCCAGCGCGGAGCGGCTGGCGTTGTCGATGAGCACCAAGCGCGAACACCTGCCTGCGCTGATCGGGCTGGTGGGCGAGCTCCTGCGCGAATCCAACTTCCCGCCCGAGGCGCTGCAAGAGGTGAAGACCCAGGCGCTGGCGTCGGTCGAGGAGCAGCGCAAGGAACCCGAGGCGATGGCGGCCAACGCGCTGGAGCGCCACGGCAACCCTTACCCGCGGGGCGATGTGCGCCATGCCCGCAGCTTCGACGAGATCGTCGCCGATACCGGCGCGGTGACCGTGGAGCAGCTGCGCGAGTTTCATCGTCGTTTCTACGGCACCGGTTTCGCGCAGTTCGCTGCCGTTGGCGACTTTGACGCGGCCGCAACCCGCGCCGCGCTCGAGAGTGCGTTCGGCACCTGGAAGAACGCGCAGGCGTTCCAGCGGGTGCCGCAGCCTGCGGTCGAGGTGGCCGGCACGCGGCTGCAACTCAAGGCGCCGGACAAGCAGAACGCGGTGGTGATGGCGCGCCTGAGCGTGCCGCTGAACGACACCCATGCCGACTACCCCGCTTTCATGCTCGCCAACTGGCTGCTCGGCGCGGGGGGCGACTCGCGCCTGTGGAAACGCATCCGCGAGAAGGATGGCCTGTCGTACAGCGTGCAGAGCTACGTGCAGTGGAACCCGTTCGAGCCCGACTCGGACTGGAACATGGAGGGCATCTTCGCGCCGCAGAACGGCAAGCGGGTCGAGGCCGCGTTCAACGAGGAGGTGGCGCGTGCGATCAAGGACGGCTTCACCGCCGATGAGGTCAAGTCTGGCGTTCGCGGGCTGCTCAACTACCGCAAGCTCGGGCGCGCGCAGGACGCGAGCGTGGCGGGCCTGCTGGCGAGCAACCTGTACCTGGACCGCACGCTGGCGCTGGCGCAGAAGGTCGACGAGGCGATCGCCGCGCTGACACCGGCGCAGGTGAACGCCGCGCTGCGCAAATACCTTCAGCCGACGAAGTTCGTGTTCGTGTTCGCGGGCGACTTCAAGGAGTAGGCGCGCTGCCCGGCGGCGCGGCCTTGAAGGGGTCGCGCTCGTTGAGCTCGTCCATGTACTCCGCGATGCCTTCGCCCTCACGCTCGAGAAAGTCGGCCACCGCGCTGGCGAAGCGTGGGTGCGCCAGGCGGTGGGCCGAGTGCGTGGCGACCGGCAGCAGCCCGCGGGCCATCTTGTGCTCGCCCTGCGCGCCGCCTTCGAAGCGCTGGTAGCCCTGCTCGATGCACCATTGCAGCGGCTGGTAGTAGCAGGCCTCGAAGTGCAGGCAGGGCACCTGCTCGACCGCGCCCCAGTAGCGGCCATAGGCCACGCCGCGCTCGGGGTCCAGCGCGATCAGCGAGCAGGCGATCGGGGTTGCGCCGCGCCGCGCCACGAACATCAGCCAGTGCCTTGAGAAACCGTGCGCCATTTCGGCAAAGAACTCGCGCGTGAGGTAGGGCGTGGAGTGGTGCGCGCGGTAGGTGCGCATGTAGCAGCGGTGGAAAAAGTTCCACAAGGCTTCGTCGATGCCGTCGCCTTCATGCGTGCTGAATTCGATGCCTGCCTCGCGCACCCGCCGCCGCTCTTGCGCGATCTTCTTGCGCTTCTCGCGTTGCAGGCTGGCAAGGAAATCGGCGAAGCCGGCATACGCCGCGGGCTCGCGGTTGGTCCAGTGGAACTGCACGCCGCGGCGCAGCATCCAGCCCGCGGCTTCGAACGCTGCCCGCTCGACCTCATCCACGAAGAGCACATGCGCCGACGAGAGCTCGGCCTGGGCCATGAATGCGCCGATCGCGTCGATCAGCAGCGCGCGCACGGCGGCATCGCGCGCCAGCAGCCGCGAGCCCGGCACCGGCGTGAACGGCACCGCGCCGAGCAGCTTGGGGTAGTAGGCCAGGCCGTGGCGCTGGTAGGCGTCGGCCCAGGCCCAGTCGAACACATACTCGCCGTAGGAGTGGCTCTTCAGGTACAGCGGGCAGGCGGCCACCAGCTGTTCGCGTGCGAACACGCCGATGAACTGAGTGGCCCAGCCACTCTCGTCCGCCGCGCTGCCCGAGTGCTGCAGCGCGAGCAGGTATTCGTGGCGCATGAAGGGTGTGGGCGCGGCCTGTTTTTTGAGCAGCGAGTTCCAGGTGGCCGCGTCGATCTCGCCGAGGTCGTCGAACACCCGGATGACATAATCCTTGGCCCTCAACTCCGGCTCCAGATCAGCCTCGAACAACATGGTCAAGGTCGCGCTGGCGCAGATCAACGCCACGGTCGGCGACCTGGCCGGCAACGCGCAAAAGATCGTTGTCGCGGCGCGCCAAGCGCATGCCCAGGGCGCGAGGGTGGTGCTGACACCGGAGCTGGTGCTGTGCGGCTACCCGCCGGAGGACCTGCTGCTGCGCCCGGCCTTCATGCAGGCCAATGCGCAGGCCTTGATCGGCATCGCACAAGAACTTGCTGGTTGCGAGGGGCTGCATCTGGTGGTCGGGCATCCGCATCAGTTCGGTGAGCTCGGTGACGTGAGAACCAAGTCTACGGCGGTGCCGCGGCGCTTCAACGCGGCGTCGGTGCTGAGCGCGGGCCGTCTCGCCGCCACTTACTGCAAGCGCGAGTTGCCGAACTACCAGGTGTTCGACGAGCGGCGCTACTTCGCGTCGGGCCGCGACGAGGGCCAAGGCGCGGTGGTGTTCGAGGCCGGCGGTACCCGCTTCGGCGTGCTGATCTGCGAGGACGCCTGGTTCGACGAGCCGGCGCGAGCCGCTCAGGCCGCCGGCGCGCAAGTGTTGTGTGTGCTCAACGCGTCGCCATTTCACCTCGACAAGGCCGGCGAGCGTGAAGCCCGCATGGCTGAGCGCGCGCGGGCAACCGGCATGCCGCTGCTGTATTCGCATCTGGTCGGCGCGCAGGACGAGGTGGTGTTCGACGGCGCGTCCTTCGCATTGAACGCGGCGGGCGAGTTGGTGGCCCGGGCGCCGAGTTTCGAAAGTGCGCTGACGCTGGTCGAAGTCGACGGCGCGCAGGCTCGCGGCGAGATTCACCCACTGCCCGAGTTCGAGGCCCAGGCCTGGTCTGCGCTGGTCACAGGCGTGCGCGACTATCTCGGCAAGAACGGTTTCCCGGGCGCGATCATCGGCCTGTCGGGCGGCATCGACTCGGCGCTGGTGCTCGCGATCGCGGTGGACGCGTTGGGTGCCGACAAGGTGCGCGCGGTGATGATGGCCTCGCCCTACACCGCGGACATGTCCTGGATCGATGCGCGCGACATGGCCGCGAGGTTGGGCGTGCGCTACGACGAGATTCCGATCGCGCCGATGTTCGACGCCTTTCGCGCCAGCCTGAGCGGGCAGTTCGCCGGGCTGCCCGAGGACACGACCGAAGAGAACATCCAGGCGCGCATCCGCGGCACGCTGCTGATGGCGCTGTCGAACAAGACCGGGTCGATCGTGCTGACCACCGGCAACAAGAGCGAGATGGCCACCGGCTACTGCACCCTGTATGGCGACATGGCTGGCGGCTTTGCGGTGATCAAGGACGTGGCCAAGACGCTGGTCTACCGCCTGGCCGGGTGGAAGAACCGGCAGCCCACCCGGCGCGCCGACGGCAGCGTCGGGCCGGTGATCCCCGAGCGCATCATCACGCGGCCGCCCTCGGCCGAACTGCGGCCCGACCAGACCGACCAGGACAGCCTGCCGCCCTACGAGGTGCTCGACGCGATCCTGGCGCTGTACATGGAGGAGGACCGCAGCATCGAGCAGATCGTGGCGGCCGGCTTCGAGCGCGCGGTGGTCGAACGGGTGACGCGGCTGATCAAGATCAACGAGTACAAAAGGCGCCAATCACCGGTGGGCATCCGCATCACGCACCGGGCTTTCGGGCGCGACTGGCGCTACCCCATCACCTCGAAGTTCCGTGCTTAAATCTCGCCAAGCCACTCATTCCCGGAGCCCGCCATGAAGCAGATCACCGCCGTCATCAAGCCTTTCAAGCTCGAAGAGGTGCGCGAGGCGCTGGCCGAGGTCGGGGTGTCGGGATTGACGGTGACCGAGGTCAAGGGCTTCGGCCGCCAGAAGGGCCATACCGAGCTGTACCGCGGCGCGGAATACGTGGTCGACTTCCTGCCCAAGGTGAAGGTGGAAGTGGTGGTCAAGGACGCGGATGTGGACCGCTGCATCGACGCCATCGTCAAGGCCGCCAAGACCGGCAAGATCGGCGACGGCAAGATCTTCGTGACCTCGGTGGAGCAGGTGGTGCGCATTCGCACCGGCGAGACGGACGAAGCTGCGGTCTGAGCTGTCGGCGACGGCAACTCCGACACCACCACGCATGACCGCACGGCCGCGCCGCTCAGGTCTTCGAGTAGTCGTCGGGCGCCGTGGCGCGTAGCGCGGCCGCGCTGACCTTGTCGAGCAGGCGAGCAGGGTCGTCGTCGACGATCAGCGCCAGGTGCTGGCTCTCCGACACAAACCCGCGTGTATGGCTCTCGGCCATGAAGCGCAACAGGGCGTCGTAGTAGCCGGCCACATTGAGCAACGCCACCGGCTTGTCGTGGTAGCCGAGTTGCTGCCACGACCACATCTCGTACAACTCCTCCAGCGTGCCGATGCCGCCGGGCAGGGCGATGAACGCATCGGCACGCTCGGCCATCAGTTGTTTGCGCTGGTGCATGGTTTGCACCACATGCCTCTCGCTGAGTCCCGGGTGGCCCACTTCACGCCGGACCAGGGCCTCGGGGATGACACCAATCACCTGGCCACCAGCTGCCAGTGCGGCATCGGCTACCGCGCCCATCAGGCCGACCTTGCCACCGCCGTAGACCAGCCGCCCACCGCTGCGGGCAATCAGCGTGCCGATTTCACGGGCTCGGGATTCGTAGAGCGGTTGGTCGCCGAAGCGGGAACCGCAGTAGACGCAGAACGCCAGGCCCACGCTCAGGCTCCCGGCGCCAGGCGGTGCCAGAGCGCCGCCGCCCAAATGCAGCCACAGAGCACCAGCGAAAGCATCACCGCCGCGCTGGCCAGGTCCTTCGCTCGCTTGGACAAGTCATGCAGTTCGAACGAAACCCGGTCGATGGCGGCCTCGATGCCGGAATTGAGCAATTCGACGATCAGCACCAGCAGCACCGAGCCGGCCAACAAGGCGACCTGGACCCAGTCGCGGCCGACCCAGAGCGCCGCGGGCAGCAACACCGCCGCAATCCAGAACTCCTGCCGGAACGCGCTTTCGCCACTGTAGGCCGCGCGCAGACCGTCCAGCGAATAGCCGGTCGCCCGAACCACCCGCTCCAACCCGGTACGGCCCTTGTGTGGATTGCTCATGCGGGCGATTGTGCCCGGCGCTCTGCCCGGCGCTCTGCCCGGCGCTCAGCCGGGCGCTGCGGCTGCGGGGCGGCTGTCGATCAGGCGCGTGCCACCCAGGTCGTCATGCCAGAACTGGCGCTGCGGGTGCAGGCGCGAGAGGAGGGCGTAGCCGATGACGCCAACCAATATGGCCACGGCAATGCCTTTGCCTTGAAAGCCGGCGACCGACGAAATGCCAAGCGCCGGCAGCCACCAGACCCAACTCAGCAGGTAGCGCCGAAACGCCTGCCCTTGCGACAATGCGGCGCCGCTACGGGACACGACACGGATGTGCCAGGCCCTCATCGCTACCGTCTGCCCGCCGCGCGACCAGAAAAAAACGAAGTAGACGCTGAGCACCACGAACAGGAAGGCCTGCAAACCAAGCTGACCTTGCAGGGCATGGCGCTGCTGGGTCAGCGACGAGTACAGGTACGCGGCGATCATCACCACGCCGAACAGCAACATGCCTTCGTAGACCAGGCAGGCCAAGCGCCTGATGAGGCCCGGCGCGAGTGCTCCTGACGCCGGCAAGGGTGCCGGCGGCGCACCGGTCATCGGCGCGCGGGCTGCGACGCGGCCGTTGCGCCGGCGTTGGCCGACCGGGTGGCGGCACCCTGCGCTCCGCGTTGCGGCAGCAGCGTCGTCGAGTCGACGAAGCCGCTCGAGGCCGCAATTTTGGGCAGGCCGGTCTGCTGATGCCGCGGCGGATCGGCGGGCCGGGACATCAGCGTCGTGGTGGCGCCGGGGCGAGCCTGCACCACCGTCGGCGTCACCGGCTTGCCGGGCGTGGGCGTGCTGAGGGCCGGGTTGCGAACGATGTTCGATTTGGAGGCAGGCGCCGGCGTGGCCGCAGCGGAGCGTTGGGCGGCGTCGCGCGCCACACTCGAGTTTGCCGCCTTTGGCAAGCTGGAGCCGGTGGCGGCCGCGGTCGACTGCGAGGCCAACTGCCGGCGCTGTTCAGGTGGCAGGGCCTGGTAGGCCTCCCAACGTGCCTTGCGATCGTCCGGCGAGAGCTGTTGGCGCGACTCTTGAAAGTTCAGCCGCGCGTTGCTGCGCTCCTGCGGCGACAGGCGTGACCAAGAGGCCATGCGCTCCTGCACACGCCTTTGCTCGTCGGCGGGCATCTGCGGGAAGCGGCTTGCAACTTCGACCCACTTCTGGCGCCGAGGCGCGTCGATGCCGATCCAGTCGCGCTCCAGCGGGGCGAGCACCTTCTGCTGAGCTGGCGTCAGGCTGCTCCAGGCGCCTGCGCCGGGTGCCGCCGCCGAGTTGGTTTGCTGAGCCTGGGTCGTCCCGCTCGCCAGAACTCCTAGTCCCAGTGCCGCCGCGAGAGCGAGCGCCCAGGTACGAGCGAGGGTCGTCATGGTGTCTTGAGAAACTCCAGGAATCCCGGGTCGGCGTAAGCAGCGGGCGGCACCTGTTCGGCGAGCATGGCGGTGTCGATCTCGGCGGCGGCCTCGATCTGGTCGCGTGTGTTGTGCTGCTCGATCAGCAGCAGACCGCCGATCAGCACGATCAGCGGCAGCACCGAGCCTAGGCGTGTCCACCAGGCGCCGCCGGCGGCGAGCAAGGCGGCGCCGCGCCCGCCCACCAGGACGGCCGGCGCGGCAGCAGCGGCGACGCGCGCCCCGCGCACACGCTCTACGGCCTGCTCGCGAGCGAAGCGCAGGCGCTCCGCGATGTCGTGGGGCAACTGGGCGGTGGCGTCGTTGAGCCGAGCTGCCACCCGCATTGCAAACCTGGCCTGCATCACGTCCAGGTCGCGAGGGCGATGGAGACTGATGTCTTTGTTCATAGAGTGATTCCCTTGGCCCGCAGCGCTTTTGCCAAACTGTGCACGGCCCGAGAGCAGTGTGTCTTGACGCTGCCCTCCGAGCAGCCCATGACAGACGCCGTCTCGGCAACGTCGTGTTCCTCCCAGTAACGTAGCAGGAAGGCCTCCCGTTGACGAGTGGGCAAGTTGGCGACTTCGCCGTCGATGATGCGCAAAATTTGCGAGCGCGAGACCTCGTCGGCGGCGCTTTCCGCCCCCAGCGCGCCGTCGGCCGACTCCAGCAGCGCGAGCAGGTCGAAGTCGCCGTCCTCGGCGCCCGCCGGCTCGAAGTCCGACATGTTCTGCATCACCGCCCGGCGCACCTTCTGGCGCCGGAAATAGTCCATCGTGGCGTTGGACAGGATGCGCTGGAACACCAGCGGCAACTCCGCGGGGGGGCGGTCGCCGTACTTCTCGGCGAGCCGGATCATCGCGTCCTGCACGATGTCCAGCGCGCCGTCGTCGTCGCGCACCATGTACGCGGTGCGCTTGAACGCGCGCTTTTCGACACTCTTGAGGAAGTCGGAGAGTTCTTTTTCGGTGGCCAAGACAGGGGCGGCACTGTATAGGCCGGCTTTGAACGCGCGGGATTATGGCATCGCACTTTGGCGACACCGCTGCGGTTTGGTGAGCCGACCCGCCGATGACATAATGCTGCTTCGCACAACGCTCTTTTCGGTCTCAGAAGCTTGCCCGACCCGGGAGGCCATTTGACCGCGCAGGTTCCACATCCGCCTCACGAGGGCGCGAAGAGGGGCACCGATGGTTTTTCGTCAGAGAAATTCACAAAGGTTCGAAATGGACATGTCTGCCGCGGAAATCAAGCGTGCCGCATCGGCACAGCCGCACCCCCCTCAATCCGAGCTCAACGGCTCTGAAATCCTGGTTCGCTGCCTGCAGGCCGAAGGTGTCAACTACCTCTGGGGCTACCCCGGCGGCGCGGTGCTCTACATCTATGACGCCCTGTACAAGCAGGAGTCGATCCAACACGTCCTGGTGCGCCACGAGCAAGCGGCGGTGCATGCCGCCGATGGTTATGCACGCGCCACCGGTGAAGTGGGCGTTGCGCTGGTGACCTCCGGGCCGTGCGTGACCAACGCGGTCACCGGCATTGCCACGGCGTACATGGATTCGATTCCGATGGTGATCATCACCGGCCAGGTTCCCACACCGGCGATTGGGCTCGATGCCTTCCAAGAGTGCGACACTGTCGGCATCACCCGCCCGATCGTCAAGCACAACTTCCTGGTCAAGGACGTGCGCGACCTGGCGCTGACGATCAAGAAGGCCTTCCATATCGCCCGCACCGGCCGCCCGGGGCCGGTCGTGGTGGATATTCCGAAGGACGTGTCGCTGAAGACCGCGCCGTTCAGCTACCCCGAGCGCGTCGAGATGCGCTCCTACAACCCGGTGAAGAAGGGCCACGGCGGGCAGATCCGCAAGGCGGTGCAACTGCTGCTCGGCGCCAAGCGACCCTACATCTACACCGGCGGCGGCGTCATCCTCGGCAACGCATCGGCCGAGTTGAGGGTGCTGTGCGACCTGCTCGGCTACCCCTGCACCAATACCTTGATGGGTCTGGGCGCGACGCCGTCGAGCGACCCCAAGTTCCTTGGCATGCTCGGCATGCACGGCACCTACGAAGCCAACATGACGATGCAGAACTGCGATGTTCTGCTCGCGGTGGGCGCCCGGTTCGACGATCGTGTGATCGGCAACCCGAAACACTTTGCGCAGGTGGAACGCAAGATCGTCCATATCGACATCGACCCGTCGTCGATTTCCAAGCGTGTGAAGGTTGATGTGCCGATCGTCGGCGACGTGAAGGACGTGTTGCTGGAGTTGATCGAGCAGGTGCGCGAGGGTCAGAGCCGCATCGACAAGCCGGCGTTGAATACGTGGTGGAGCCAGATCAACGAATGGCGCAAACGCGATTGCCTGGCCTACAAGCGTGGCAGCGACGTGATCAAGCCGCAGCAAGTGGTCGAGACGCTCTGGGAGCTGACCAAGGACCGCGACACCTACATTACCAGCGACGTAGGCCAGCACCAGATGTGGGCGGCGCAGTTCTATCGCTTCGAGGAGCCGCGCCGCTGGATCAATTCGGGCGGCCTGGGCACGATGGGTGTGGGCCTGCCCTATGCCATGGGCATCAAGCTGGCCAAGCCGGACAGCGATGTGTTCTGCATCACCGGCGAGGGCTCGATCCAGATGTGCATTCAGGAGCTCTCCACCTGCCAGCAGTACAAGACGCCGGTGAAGATCGTCTCGCTGAACAACCGCTATCTCGGCATGGTGCGGCAGTGGCAGCAGTTGGACTACGGCGGCCGCTACTCGCACAGCTATATGGACGCGCTGCCCGATTTTGTGAAGCTCGCCGAGGCTTACGGACACGTTGGCATCCTGGTCGAGAAACCGAGCGACGTGGAGCCGGCCCTTCGCGAGGCGATCCGGCTGAAGGACCGCACGGTGTTCCTCGACGTGCGCACCGACCCCACTGAAAACGTCTGGCCGATGGTCAAGGCCGGCCAGGGCATCACGGAGATGCTGCTGGGCTCCGAGGACCTTTGATCTGGTAATGGCGCGAGCCCCGTGGCGGCGTTACCGCGCCGCGTCGGGGCCAGGCCGCAGCCGGTGCGAAACCTCGGACATTTTTTTCACCTCAATGGAGTGCGTGGCCAAGCGCCGGCGGTTACCGCCGCCGGCTGTGAAGAGCGCGCCGCAAGCACCATGAAACACATCATTGCCCTGCTGCTCGAAAACGAGGCCGGCGCGCTGTCGCGCGTGGTCGGGTTGTTCTCGGCCCGTGGCTACAACATCGAGAGCCTGACGGTGGCTCCGACCGAAGACGCGTCCCTGTCGCGCATGACCATCGTCACCACCGGCAGCGACGAGGTGATCGAGCAGATAACCAAGCACCTGAACCGCCTGATCGAGGTGGTGAAGGTGGTTGACCTGACCGAAGGCAGCTTCACCGAGCGCGAGCTGATGCTGATCAAGGTACGCGCCGTGGGCAAGGAGCGCGACGAGATGAAGCGCATGGCGGACATCTTTCGCGGCCGCGTCATCGACGTGACCGAGAAGAGCTACACGATCGAGCTGACCGGCGACGGCGGCAAGCTCGACGCGTTCCTGGAAGCGATCGACCGCGCGGCGATCCTCGAGACGGTGCGCACCGGTGCCAGCGGCATTGGCCGCGGCGAACGAATTTTGCGGGTTTAACTTTTTTCGACGGAGAACAGCATGAAGGTTTACTACGACAAGGACGCCGACCTGAGCCTGATCAAGGGCAAGAACGTGGCGATCATCGGCTATGGCTCGCAGGGCCATGCGCACGCGCAGAACTTGAACGACAGTGGCGTCAAGGTCACCGTGGGCCTGCGCCGCGGTGGCGCGTCATGGGCCAAGGTCGAGAAGGCCGGGCTGAAGGTGGCCGAGGTGGCCGATGCGGTGAAGAACGCCGACGTGGTGATGATCCTGCTGCCCGACGAACAGATCGGCAGCGTCTACACCAACGACATCGCGCCGAACATCCGCCAGGGTGCGTCGTTGGCGTTTGCGCACGGCTTCAACGTGCACTACGGGCAGGTGATGCCGCGCGAGGACCTGGATGTGTGGATGGTTGCGCCCAAGGCTCCCGGCCACACGGTACGCAACACCTACACCCAGGGCGGCGGCGTGCCGCACCTGATCGCGGTGCATGCCGACAAGAGCGGCAAGGCGCGAGATCTGGCGCTGAGTTACGCCGCGGCCAACGGCGGCGGCAAGGCCGGCATCATCGAGACCAACTTCCGCGAAGAAACCGAGACCGACCTGTTCGGCGAGCAGGCGGTGCTCTGCGGCGGCTGCGTCGAACTGGTGAAGGCGGGTTTCGAGACCCTGGTCGACGCCGGCTACGCGCCCGAGATGGCCTACTTCGAGTGCCTGCACGAACTCAAGCTGATCGTCGACCTGATGTACGAAGGCGGCATCGGCACGATGAACTATTCGATCTCGAACAATGCCGAGTACGGCGAGTACGTCACCGGCCCGAAGGTCATCGGCAGCGAAGCGCGTGCCGCGATGAAGCAGGCGTTGCTGGACATTCAGACCGGCGAATACGCCAAGAACTTCATCCTCGAGAACCGTGCCGGTGCGCCGACTCTGCTCTCCCGCCGCCGGCTCACCGCGCAGCACGACATCGAAGTCGTGGGCGAAAAACTGCGCGCGATGATGCCCTGGATCAAGGCCAACAAGCTGGTCGACAAGAGCCGCAACTAGACGACAGCCCCAAGACGCCTGCGGCGTCGCCCCCCGAGGGGGGAGCTCGGACCGCTTGGGGGCTGAGAGCCGCGGCTCCAAGTCCGCCTGCGCGGACTTGGACGGCACGAAGGCCGGCCGACTCCGGCGGCCGGCGGCCCGGCGCGGCCCGAGAAGGGCTTCGCGCCGGCCGAGAAGCGGGCCGCGCGGTGAGCGGCCGCCCGCCTCCTGGTCCTTGCCGTGTGGCCCAGGCGCTGCGCTATCCTCGCACCACATGTTGCATTACCGCTGCAGAACTGTTGCCCCAAGCCGATGAGCGACGACACGCCTCCCCTGGTCCAGGAGGGCGGCCGCGCTGAGGACGCGCCGCATCGGCCGCGCCGCAAGGGCCTGTACATCCTTCCCAATGCGATTTCGCTGGCCGCGCTTTTTGCCAGCTTCTATTCGATCGTGATGGCGATGGATGGCCGCTTCGAGGCCGCCGCCATCGGGATCTTTTGCGCGGCGGTGCTGGACAGCCTGGACGGGCGCGTGGCGCGCATGACCAATTCGCAGAGCGCTTTCGGCGAGCAGATGGACAGCCTGTGCGACATGGTCAGCTTCGGTGCCGCACCGGCGCTCATCGTTTACGCCTGGGCCCTGAAGGACCTTGGCAAGTGGGGCTGGTTTCCGGCGTTTGTCTATATCGCCGGCGCGGCGCTGCGGCTGGCGCGGTTCAACACCAACATCGGCATCGTCGACAAGCGCTTTTTTCAAGGTTTGCCCAGCCCGGCGGCGGCGGCGCTGGTGATGGGGCTGATCTGGATGGTGGACGATGCCGGATTCAAAGGTGTCTCGCGCATCGACTGGCTTGCATGGTCGGCGTTTGCGGTGACCTTGTACGCCGGGCTGTCGATGGTCACCAACGCGCCGTTCTACAGCTTCAAGGTCGTCGGTGCGAAGCAGACCGTGCCCTTTGTGGTGATCGTCGCGATCGCACTGGGTATCGCCTTGATCAGCCAGAACCCACCGTTCGCCATCTTCGTGCTGTTCTGCGCCTACGGCGTGTCGGGCTACGTGGTCTATGGCTACCGCAAGTGGAAGGGCACGCCGGTGAGCGTGATCGCGACCTCCACCGACGACCCCGACGAAGAAGGCCTGCACCGCTGACGTGATACATTCATAGCCATGAATTCGCGCATCGCCCCCGTTTCGCTACTGCTGCTAGGAGTGCCTCGGGCTCGCTGATCGCACGCGTTTGCATTTCCACGCATCAACGGCCCGCCAGCTCCCCCGCTGCGGGCCGTTTGCATTTCCACCCCGACCCTACGGAGAACCACATGGCCGACAAGCTCATCATCTTCGACACCACCTTGCGCGACGGTGAGCAGTCGCCGGGCGCCTCGATGACGAGGGACGAGAAGCTGCGCATTGCGCGCCAGCTTGAGCGCCTGCGTGTGGATGTCATCGAGGCCGGGTTTGCCGCGTCGAGCAACGGCGATTTCGAGGCGGTGAAGTCGATCGCCGATCATGTTCGTGAATCGATCATCTGCTCGCTGGCGCGCGCCAACGACCGCGACATCTCGCGCGCCGCCGAGGCGTTGAAAGGCGCAGCGCGTTCGCGCATCCACACCTTCATAGCCACCAGCCCGCTGCACATGGAGAAAAAGCTGCGCATGACACCGGACCAGGTGTTCGAGCAGGCCCGGCTCGCGGTGCGTTTTGCGCGCAACCTCAGCGCGGACGTGGAGTTTTCGCCCGAAGACGGCTACCGCTCGGAGCCGGACTTCCTGTGCCGGGTTCTCGAATCGGTGATCAACGAGGGCGCGACTACGATCAACATTCCCGACACCGTGGGCTACGCCATTCCCGAGCTCTACGGCGAGTTCATCCGCTCGCTGCGCGAGCGCATTCCGAATGCGGACAGGGCGGTCTGGTCGGTGCATTGCCACAACGACCTCGGCATGGCGGTGGCCAACTCGCTGGCCGGGGTGATGATCGGTGGCGCACGGCAGGTGGAGTGCACCATCAACGGCCTGGGCGAGCGCGCCGGCAATTGCTCGCTCGAGGAGGTGGTGATGGCAGTGCGCACCCGCCGCGACTATTTCGGGCTCGAGCTCGGCATCGACACGACGCAAATCCTTGCGGCCTCGCGCATGGTGAGCCAGACCACCGGCTTCGTGGTGCAGCCGAACAAGGCCGTGGTCGGCGCGAACGCTTTCGCCCACGCGTCGGGCATCCACCAGGACGGTGTGCTCAAGGCCCGCGACACCTATGAAATCATGCGCGCCGAAGACGTCGGCTGGACAGCCAACAAGATCGTGCTCGGCAAGCTCTCCGGCCGCAACGCCTTCAAGGCCCGCCTGCAGGAACTCGGCATCGAGTTGGAGTCGGAGGCCGAAAGCAACGCAGCCTTTGCCAAGTTCAAGGAACTCGCCGACCGCAAGAGCGACATCTTCGACGAAGACATCCTGGCCCTGGTCAGCGACGAAAGTGTCACCCGGGAGCAAGAGCACTACCGGCTGCTCTCGCTGGCGCAGCGCTCCGAAACCGGCGAGCGCCCCCACGCACGGGTGGCCTTTTCGGCGGGCCCCATTGAATTCCAGGCGGAGAGCGATGGCAACGGCCCAGTGGACGCGAGCCTCAAGGCGATCGAGTCACGGGTGCAAAGCGGGGCGGAGATGTTGCTCTACTCGGTCAACGCGATCACCAGCGGCTCCACCGAGTCACAGGGTGAGGTCACGGTGCGCCTTCAGCATGGCGGCCGGGTGGTCAACGGCGTGGGCTCCGACCCGGACATCGTGGTGGCTTCGGCCAAGGCCTACTTTGCGGCGCTCAACAAGCTGCACAGCAAGACTGAACGCGTCGCCGCGCAGGGGTAAGTGCAAGTGCCCTAGGGTTTACGCAGCATCAACTTGAGGAAAACATCGCAAGTTCATGATCTTGCGTATGTTTTTCTTCTCCCCTAGACTCCAGGCCATGTGTCCTTGGGGGTGCCGTGTCGCGAAAAGCCAGTCTGCTTGGAGTTTGGGTCGCCGCTGGCGCCGTAGCGCTCGCCGCGCTTTTGCCGACGCTGGCGACCGCCGCAACCCGGCCAGCCGCCCACACGTCCGCCTCGAAGTCGAGTGCCAAAGCCGAGGCGAGGTTGTCTCGCGCCACCAGCGCGGCGTCGGCCAAACGGCGCCTTGCGGTTCGGGCGGCGCCAGCCCGGCCATCGCTCGGCCAGAAGATCGGCCTCCATTCAGCGGACGACCCGCTGGACCTGAAGTCCAGCGTGGCCTTGCTGATAGACCAGGACACTGACGAGGTGTTGTTCGCGAAGAACACCGATGCCGTGCTGCCGATCGCGTCGATCACCAAACTGATGACCGCGCTGGTGGTCACGGAAGCCCATCAGCCGCTCGATGAAGTTTTGGTCGTCTCGCAAGACGATGTCGATACCGAGAAGGGCAGCCGTTCCCGCCTGATCGTTGGCGCCAGGCTCTCGCGCGGCGAGATGCTGCACCTGGCGTTGATGGCGTCGGAGAACCGCGCCGCCAACGCTTTGGGGCGCCACTATCCGGGAGGCATCGACGCTTTTGTCGGCGCGATGAATGCCCAAGCGCGTGCGCTCGGCATGAACGACACGAAGTACGTGGAGCCGACCGGCCTTTCCAGCAGCAACCGGTCCAGCGCGCATGACCTCGCCCTGCTGGTTCGAGCCGCGCACGAGCACCAGATCATCCGGGAGTTGTCCACGTCGGTGGCGCACCAGGTGGCCGTCGGCAAACGGCAGGTGAATTTCCGCAACACCAATGGGCTGATCCGAGCCGGCGAGTGGGATATCGGTCTCCAGAAGACCGGCTACATTTCGGAAGCGGGCCGCTGCCTTGTCATGCAGGCCCAGTTTGCAGGGCGCAAGCTGATCATGGTGCTGCTCGACTCGGCGGGGCGCTATTCCCGCTCGGGCGATGCTGAGCGGATCCGCAAATGGCTGGTCGACGCTCAGCCCGCCGCGGTGTCTCTGCCGACGAAAAGCGCATCCTGATGGAGCCCTCAGCCGCTGTCTCCTGACGCGGCTTTTGCGTCCGGCGCAGCTGTCGGAGCGCTCAGCCTCGATGGCCCAGCGCCGAAGATATCTGCGCGACGGTTTCTTTCAGACGGTCCAGCCAGGCCTCTTCGAGTCGGTCCGACGGCGCCGAGATCGACAACCCCGCCACGAGCCGAGCCTGGTCGTCGTAGATGCCCGCGGCCATACAGCGAACACCGAGTTCGAGTTCTTCGTCGTCGCGTGCCACCGCGTTGTTGCGCACGCGCGTCAGTTCACGCTCGAGTTTGGCCAGGTCGGTGATGCTGTTGCGGGTGTGCCCGGCCAGGCCGGTGCGGGTGGCGTAGGCACGCACCCGCGTCGCGTCGTCATGGGCCAGGAAGAGCTTTCCCACCGAGGTCAGGTGCAGCGGCGCCCGCCCGCCGATGCTGCGCACCACCTGCATGCCGGAGCGTTCGCTGTAGGTGCGTTCGATATACACAATCTCGTCGCCCTGGCGCATCGACAGGTTCACCGGCTGATGGGTGATCTTGTGCAGTTCGCGCATCGGCCCGAGCGCGGCGTCCCGAACGTCCAGGCGCGCCTTGACCAGGTTGCCGAGCTCGAGCAATCGCATGCCCAGGCGGTAGCTGCCCGCCTCCGGCCGCTCGACAAGCCGGCCGATCGCGAGGTCGTTCAGAATCCGATGCGCGGTGGACGGGTGCAGCCCGGTGCGCTCGCCGAGTTGCTTCAGCGACACCGGATCCTGGTGGACCGCCAGTTCGTCGAGCAGCGCAAACGCGCGCTCCAGCACTTGGATCGTCGGCGTTCGCGGTTCGGTCTTTTTCATCGTCCACGATTGTGGCTTCGAATGGTCTGGTTTTGCATGACGGAATGTCGATTTGCATACCGGCATCGCGGCCAAGGACTTCAGCGGATCAACGTGCCAGCAGCCAAGCCAGAGCGCACCGCGCCTTCAAGTGTGGCCGGATAGGGGCCGTCGACATAGTCGCCCGCGGCCACCAGCGCTGGTGCAATCGACGCCGGCGGGCGCACCAACCCGGGCCGGCAGACAAAGGTGGCGCGACGCTCGGCCAGCGCCCGGATGACGGTGAGGCCGGTGCGCCAGGTGCCGGCGGCGAACGCCGCTTCGGCTTGCGCCAGCACCGCGGCGGTCGCCGCCTCCAGTCCCGCCTCAACCCAGGCGCGGGCGCCGCTGATCACAAACGCAAAGACACCGGCGGCGCCGCCGCATTGCCCGAGGTCGAAGACAAACTGCGCCGGAGCGTGTGGGTCGTCGGCGCGCAGCGCCACCATCGGCTCGGGCAGGCGGGTGCCATCGCTGCGCAGGTAGACTGTGATGATCGGCTGGTACTCGAACGCAGCCGCGGTGGCGGCCCATTGCGGCGACGCCGCGGCCGCCAAGCGCGCCGCCTCACTCGCGCTGCACGCGAGCACCACGGCGTCGAACTCGATGCCCCCCGTGTGCTGAGTCAGCACGCGCCAGCGCCCGCCGACGGGCTCGAGCGATAGCACACGATCACCCAGGTGCAGCGAAGCGCCCTGTTCCCGCAGCCAAACGAAAGCAGGCTCGGGCAAGAGTGCGCCAAGGGTGTTTGTCGGAAGCAGGAGATCGGAGGACCCGGCACCGGCGAACAAAGCATCACGCAACACCCTCAGGAAAACCGAGGCGCTGGCATTCGCTGCCGGGGTGTTGAGCGCCGCAACGCAGAGCGGCTCGATCAAGTCGTGCCGCACCCGTTCGGGCAGGCGCGCCGCGATCTGCCGGACAGTCAACAACGGGTCACAGCGAAAACCCGCCAGCGCCCAACGCGTGGCCACGTGGAGCAACGCGATGCGCTCGTGAAACCGCACGTCCCGCCAGCCGAGCACACCACGCAAGAACGACAAGAGCGGGTGGCCGGATGGCAACCGCAACCCGCTGCCGTCGGGGAAGCTCAGCGCCAGAGGGCGCCTCAAGAGCACCTGCTTCGGCCTGACGCCCACCTGCTGCATCAACGCCAGCGTCTGCGTGTAGGCGCCGATCAGGATGTGCTGCCCGTTGTCCAGCGACAGGCCATCGATGTCGACGCGCCGCGCCCGGCCGCCGAGATGTGGCGCCATTTCATACAGGGTGACCGAGTCGCCGCGCGAGACGCAGTGCACCGCCGCAGCGATGCCCGCCCAGCCGCCGCCGACAATGGCCACCCGGCGCGCGGCCGGCGCCGTCGGCGCCGGCACTTTCAACGCGCCTGCCAGTTGGTGCGCATCGCGATCCACACCTTGCGCAGCGGCGTCAGCGCGATGCGCTGGTGCAGCACCTGGAACTGCGAGGCTTCGATTTCGCGCAGCAGCGTGCGGTAGATATTGGCCATCATCAAGCCGGGGCGCTGCGTGCGGCGGTCGCTCGCGGGCAGCAGCGCCAAGGCCTCGTCGAAACAACGGTGCGCACGTTGCGCCTGGAAGCGCATCAAGGCCTCGAAGCGCGGGCTGTAGCCCCAGGGCGCGTCGCGCTTGAGGATCTCACTGGCCTTGACCTCGAACTGCTTCAATTCCGCTGTGGGCAGATAGATGCGCCCGCGGCGCGCGTCGTCGCCCACGTCGCGAATGATGTTGGTGAGTTGCATCGCCAGGCCCAGGCGGTGGGCGTACTCGAGCGTCTGCGCCTGCTCGCGGCCGAAGATGTTGGCGGCAACCTCGCCGACCACGCCGGCCACCAGGTGGCAGTAGCGCGCCAGGCTCGGAAAGTCCAGGTAGCGGCTCTGCTCCAGGTCCATCTGGCAGCCGTTGATCACTGCGCTCAGGTGTTCCGGTGCAATGCCGAAGTTCGCGGCATGGGGCATCAAGGCCTTCATCGACGGATGGCTGGGCGCGCCGGCAAAGGCGCTGGCCACCTCCTGGCGCCACCAGGCCAGCTTCGCCGCGGCGACGCTCGGGTCACTCACCTCATCGACCACGTCGTCCACCTCACGGCAGAAGGCATAAAACGCGGTGATCGCGGCCCGGCGTGGCGGCGGCAGAAACTTGAACGCGTAGTAGAACGATGAGCCGCTGCCGGCGGCCTTGTCTTGCACATATTGCTCCGGTGTCATCGGCCCGCTCCGCGGCGCATCCGGGCCGCACGCCACAACAGCCGCGGCGCATCGAGTGTTTGAATGCTTTGGCGTTGCGACAGGCAATCGTGGTTCATCGCTTCGATTCTCTCAAGGATGCGCAAGCCGCCCTGGACCACCAGCCTCAGCTCCCAGCCGGCGCGGCCCGGTACCCGCAGGGCCAGCGGCGCGCCGCCGAGCATCAGCTCGCGTGCCCAGACCACCAACTCGCGCATCAACGCGCGTGTCGCCGCGGTGTCGGTTCGAGGGCGCAGGTCGACATGGCTCAGGCCGTGGCGATGGGCATCGTCCAGCGGCACATAGTGGCGACCGCGGCTCACGTCGATGCCCAGGTCCTGCCAGAAGTTGATCAGTTGGAGTGCGCTGCATACCGCGTCCGACTCGCGCAGCGAGTCGTCATCGTTGAGGCCGTAGAGGTGGAGCAGCAGCCGGCCCACCGGGTTGGCCGACAGCCGGCAGTAGCCGAGCAGCGCTGCACGGTCGGCATAGCTTGGGTTGTGGACGTCTTGTTCAAACGCGTCAAGCAGGTCGGCGAGTAGCGACAGCGGCAAGCCGTGCCGTTCGATCGCGATCTGCAACGGGTGGAAGATCTTCTGCCAGCGCCCGCGCGTGTCGCCGGCCGCGCAGCGTTGCAGCGCGTCGCGGTACTCGGCGAGCTCGGTCAAACGTGATGCCGGGTTCGCGTCGCCTTCGTCGGCGATATCGTCCGCGGCCCGCGCAAAGTGGTAGATCGCGCTCACGGCGGGCCGCAGCGCCGCGGGGCACAGCAGCGACGCAACGGGAAAGTTTTCGTAGTGGTCCACGCTCACCGTGGCGCGATTGTCCATGCTCGGCGTTGCGTGCCGATTGGCGGGCGGCGCGTGAAGTCGTTGACAAGCGCCCGGTCGGAAAATACATTACTGACCAACCGGTCAGTACGCAGTTCAAGCGTTCTCGACACCCTGGCGCCCTTGCGCCACGCCAGAACTCCAAAGCCCACGCCATGCGCACAACCGCTGCCGCCACCTTCCTTGCCGCACTCTCGGGCTCCTTGCTCGTCGCCTGCTCCAAGCCCGAGCCGACGCCCGAGCCGGTACGTTCGGTGCGAACCCTGATCGTCAGCAATGACGTTGCCCGCGGCTCGCACGAATACGCCGCCGAAGTGCGGGCGCGGCTCGAGTCGCGTCTGGCTTTCCGCGTCGGCGGCAAGCTGGTGCGACGGCATGTGAACCTGGGCGATTCGGTCAAGGCCGGCCAGGTGCTGGCGCAACTCGACCCGCAGGACCTGAAGCTCGGCCAGGATGCGGCGCGCGCCGCGGTGCAGGCGGCGCAGGTCAACCACCAGTTGGCCTTGGCCGACTTCAAGCGCTTCAAGGAATTGCGCGACCAGAACTTCATCAGCGGTGCCGAACTGGAGCGCCGCGACACCGCGGTAAAAGCGGCGCAGGCGCAACTCGACCAGGCCCGCGCGCAGTCCAGCTTGCAGAGCAACCAGGCCGCCTATTCGACGCTGTTGGCCGATGCGTCGGGTGTCGTCACGGCCGTCGAGGCGGAGCCCGGCGCGGTGGTGGCCGCCGGGGCGCCGGTGCTGCGCCTGGCTCACGACGGCCCTCGTGATCTGGTGTTCTCGGTCCCCGAAGGCCAACTCGCCCGCGTGCGTGCGCTGGCGGGCCAAGCCGGCGCGGTGAAGCTCAAGCTCTGGGGCTCCGCTGGGGAGTTGTTGAACGGCACGGTGCGTGAGGTGTCAGCCTCAGCCGACCCCACGACACGCACCTTTGTCGTCAAAGCTGACGCTGGCAAGGCCGCCTTGCGGCTGGGCCAGACCGCCAGCGTGCTGGTCGACGAACCGACGCTCGCCGGCATCACCAAGCTGCCGTTGGCCGCGGTCATGGAAGTTCCGGGAGAAAGGCAGGGCCGGGCCGCGGTATGGCTCGTCGACAAGGCGAGCATGACCGTCAAGTCGCAGCCGATTCAGGTGGCCGGCGCCGACGGCAACAGCGTGGTGGTCACCGCCGGCCTGAGCCCGGGGCAGACCGTGGTGACGGCGGGGGTGCATGTGCTGACGCAGGGGCAGAAGGTTCGCCTCTACGGTGCGCCGGCCGCGGCCGCATCGGCAGGCACCGCCGCTGCATCGGCTGCCTCCGCAGGGTCCGTCGCCAAGGCCGCCCCCTCCACCACGGCCGCGCGTTGAGGCGGAGCGGGCGATGAGCAACGCAAGCGCTATCGAGCCGACCCCGTCACGCTTCAACATCTCCCGTTGGGCCCTGGACCACCCGGCGCTCACCCGCTACCTGATGGTGGTGCTGCTGTTGCTCGGCTTCACCGCCTACTTCCAACTCGGCCAGGACGAGGACCCGCCGTTCACCTTCAGGGCGATGGTGGTGCAGGCCTTCTGGCCGGGCGCGTCGGCGCAGCAGATGGCCGAGCAGGTCACCGACAAGATCGAGAAGACTTTGCAGGAGGTGCCCTACAGCGACATCCTGCGCAGCTACACCAAGCCCGGCGAGTCGCTGACCATCTTTCAGATCAAGGACAACTCGCCGGCCTCCGAGGTGAGCAACACCTGGTACCAGGTGCGCAAAAAAATCGGCGACATGCGCAGCACGCTGCCGCAGGGCGTGATCGGCCCGGTCTTCAACGACGAGTTCGGCGACGTCTACGGCTCGATCTACGCGCTCTCGGCCGACGGGTTCAGCAAGGAAGAGTTGCGCGAATTCGCCGACCGGGTGCGCCAGCAGCTGCTGCGGGTGCGCGACGTGGCCAAGGTCGAGGTCTTCGGCGCGCAGCCCGAGAAGCTGTTCATCGAAATTTCGCACAAGCGGCTGGCCCAGCTCGGCCTGGACTTCAACCAGGTCATCGCGCAGATCGGCGCGCAGAACGCGGTCGAAGGTGCCGGCGTGCTCAATGCCGGCAGCGACAACCTGCAGGTGCGGGTGGGCGGCCAGTTCAATTCGGTCGACGAACTCAAGCGCTTTTCGATCCGCGCGGTGAACCCGGCGACTGGGCAGGCCAGCACCTTGCGTCTGGCCGACATCGCCGAGGTGAAGCGCGCCTATGTCGACCCGCCCTCGGTGCTGGTACGCCACCAGGGCAAGGCGGCGGTGGCGCTCGGCATTTCGATGGCCAAGGGTGGCGACATCATTGCGCTGGGCAAGGCCTTGCAGACGCGTGTGGCCGATATCCGCAAGGAGCTGCCGGCCGGCATCGAGATGACCCAGGTGCAGGACCAGCCGCAGGCGGTCTCGCGCTCGGTGGGTGAGTTCGTGCGTGTGCTGGTCGAAGCGGTGTTGATCGTGTTGGCGGTGAGCTTCATCGCGCTGGGGCTGCACCGCATGCCCGGATTTCCTTACTTGCGCGTCGACATCTGGCCTGGCCTGGTGGTGGGCATCACGATCCCGCTGGTGCTCGCAATCACCTTCGTGACCATGTTCTATTGGGGTGTGGGCCTGCACAAGATTTCGCTTGGCTCCTTGATCATTGCCTTGGGCCTGCTGGTCGACGACGCGATCATCGCGGTGGAGATGATGGTGCGAAAGCTCGAGGAGGGCTACGACAAACATCGCGCCGCCACCTTCGCCTACGACGTGACGGCGATGCCGATGCTCACCGGCACGCTGATCACCGCGGCGGGTTTCCTGCCGATCGGCATTGCGCGCTCCACCGTGGGCGAATACACCTTCGCGATCTTTGCGGTGACCGCGGCGGCGCTGCTCATTTCCTGGGTGGTGTCGGTGTACTTCGTGCCCTACCTCGGCGCCTGGCTGCTGCATACGAAACACAAGGTGCATGTCGAGGAGGGCGAAGCACCGCACGAACTCTTCGACACGCCGTTCTACAGCCGCTTGCGTCGCATGGTGGACTGGTGCGTGCAGCACCGCTGGATCACGATCGGTGCCACGCTGCTGATCTTCGCCTTCGGCATCGTCGGCATGGGCCGGGTGCAGCAGCAGTTCTTCCCCGATTCGAGCCGGCCCGAAATCATGGTCGACCTCTGGTTGCCCGAAGGCTCGACGATCCAGCAAAGCGAAGAGATCGCCAAACGCTTTGAAGCGCGAATGAGTCAGGAGCCGGGGGTGGCCAGCGTGTCGACCTGGATCGGGTCGGGGGTGCCGCGCTTTTACCTGCCGCTGGACCAGATCTTCCCGCAGAGCAATGTGAGCCAGGCGATCGTGCTGCCCAAGGACATCGCCACCCGCGAGTCGCTTCGGGTGCAACTGCCGGCGCTGCTGGCCGAAGAGTTTCCCGAGGTCCGCGGTCGCGTCAAGCTCTTGCCCAACGGGCCGCCGGTGCCGTACCCGGTGCAGTTCCGTGTCGTCGGCCCGGACGCGAAACAGGTGCGCCTGTACGCCGACGAAGCCAAGGCGATCCTGCACGCCAACCCGAACATGCGTGGCGTGAACGACAACTGGAACGAGTCGATCAAGGTGCTGCGCCTTTCGATCGACCAGGACAAGGCGCGCGCGCTGGGCGTCACCAGCCAGTCGATCGCCCAGGCCTCGCGCACCATCTTGTCGGGCTCGACGATCGGCCAGTACCGCGAAGGCGACAAGCTGGTCGACATCGTGTTGCGCCAGCCGCTGGACGAACGCAACGCGATCACCGACCTCGGCAAGGCCTACCTACCGACCACCAGCGGCCGCTCGATCCCGCTGACCCAGATCGCGCAAGTGGGTTTTGCGTTCGAGCCAGGGGTGATGTGGCGCGAAGGCCGCCAGTTTGCGGTCACGGTGCAGGGCGACGTGGTGGAGGGCATGCAGGGTCCGACCGTGACAATGCAGGTCTGGCCAAAGCTGGCCGAGTTGCAGGCGCGCCTGGCCGACGGCTACAAGATCCAGATTGCCGGCGCGGTGGAGGAGAGCAGCAAGGGCACCGATTCGATCGCGGCCGGCGTGCCCTTGATGTTGTTCATCATCTTCACCTTGCTGATGCTGCAACTGCACAGCTTCAGCCGCGCGGTGCTGGTGTTTCTCACCGGGCCACTGGGCATCGCGGGCGTGGCCGCGGCCTTGCTGATCCTGAACCGGCCTTTCGGCTTCGTGGCGCTGCTCGGCGTGATTGCGTTGATGGGCATGATCATGCGCAACTCGGTGATCCTGATCGACCAGATCGAGCAGGACCGCGCGCGCGGCGTACCCTCCTGGGAGGCGATCGTCGAGTCGGCGGTGCGCCGCTTCCGCCCGATCGTGTTGACCGCGGCGGCAGCGGTGCTGGCGATGATCCCGCTGTCGCGCAGCGTGTTCTGGGGGCCGATGGCGGTGGCGATCATGGGTGGCCTGATCGTGGCCACCGCGCTCACCTTGCTGGCGCTGCCGGCGATGTATGCGGCGTGGTTTCGCGTCAAGCGCGAAAGCGGGTCGCCAGCCTGATGCCTGCGGCGTGGTTTCGCGTCAAGCGCGAAAGCGGGTCGCCCGCCTGATGCTCGCGGAGTGGTTTCGCGTCAAGCGCGAACCGGAGGCCAGCTCGCGCGCCGCCGCAAGCTAAAATTCGCAGTTCGCCGATTCCCAAGGAGGGGGCCACCGTGCCCCCTTGTTCGTTTTCCGCGCGGGTGGCGAAATTGGTAGACGCACCAGGTTTAGGTCCTGACGCCAGCGATGGTGTGGGGGTTCGAGTCCCCCCCCGCGCACCAGAGAATCACGCAACTTCTGAGAGCTGCATTCATCATGACGGTCACTGTCGAAACCCTCGAAAAGCTGGAACGCCGCATCACGCTCACGCTGGCGGCGCAAGAAATCAACGGCGAGGTCGAGTCGCGCCTGAAGAAGCTGTCGCGAACCGTCAAGGCCGACGGCTTTCGGCCCGGCAAGGTGCCGATGAGCGTTGTGGCCCAGCGCTACGGCTACTCGGTGCACTACGAGGTGATGAACGACAAGGTCGGCCAGCGCTTCTCCGAGGCGGTGAACGAGGCCAAGCTGCGTGTGGCCGGCGCGCCGCGCATCACGCAGAAGGACGCCGCGCCCGAGGGCCAGATGGCCTTCGACGCCACCTTCGAGGTCTACCCCGAGGTCAAGATCGGTGACCTGGCGGGGGCCGAGGTCGAACGCGTTTCGACCGAGGTGAGCGAGGCCGCGATCGACAAGACGGTGGACATTCTGCGCAAACAGCGCCGCACTTTCGCCCAGCGCCCACAAACCGAAGGTGCGGCTGAAAGCGACCGGGTGACGATCGACTTCGAAGGCAAGATCGACGGCGAGCCGTTTCAAGGTGGCGCTGCCGAGTCGTTCCAGTTTATCGTCGGCGAAGGCCAGATGCTGGAGCAGTTCGACAAGGCGGTGCGCGGGATGAAGGTCGGCGAGAGCAAGACCTTCCCCTTGCAGTTCCCGGCGGACTACCAGGGCAAGGACGTTGCCGGCAAGGAAGCCGACTTCCTGGTGACGATGAAGAAGATCGAGGCGCAGGCACTGCCGGTGGTCGACGAGGCGTTCGCCAAGTCGCTCGGCATCGCTGACGCCACGGTGGACGCGCTGCGCGCCGACGTGAAGAAGAATCTGGAGCGCGAGGTGAAGTTTCGCGTACTGGCGCGCAACAAGGGCGCGGTGATGGACGCGCTGTTGAAGGTGGCCGAGCTCGAGCTGCCGAACGCGCTGGTGGAGGGCGAACTCGAGCGCATGACCGAGGCGGCGCGCGAAGACCTGAAGAAGCGCGGCGTCAAGGATGCCGACAAGGCGCCGATCCCGAAGGAAATCTTCGCGCCGCAGGCCGAGCGTCGCGTGCGCCTGGGCCTGGTCGTGGCCGAACTGGTGCGTTCGAACAACCTGCAGGCCAAGCCCGAGCAGTTGCAGAAGCACATCGAAGAGATGAGCCAGAGCTACGAAAAGCCGGCCGAAGTGATGCGCTGGTACTTGAGCGACCGCCAGCGCATGGCCGAGGTCGAGGCGGTGGTCATCGAGAACAACGTCACCACCTTCGTGCTGGAGAAAGCCAAGGTAACCGACACGGTTTTGGCGTTCGACGATCTGATGTCGGCGTAGGCCACGAGTCGACCGCACCGGGGCGCCGTGCCTGATGAGCCGGCGCCTTTGTCGTTTCTACCCGGGCCGCTTGTAACGACATAATCAGCCTCCACATCCGGTTCACCCCCAAGGCACAAGGACTTCCCTTCATGAGCGCGCTGGACACACAAGACCTGGGCATGGTGCCCATCGTCATCGAGCAGTCGGGTCGCGGTGAGCGCGCCTACGACATCTACAGCCGCCTGCTGCGCGAGCGCATCGTGTTCCTGGTGGGCCCGGTGAACGACCACGCCGCGAACCTGGTTTGCGCGCAAATGTTGTTCCTCGAGAGCGAGAACCCCGACAAGGACATCTTCCTGTACATCAACTCGCCCGGCGGTAGCGTGAGCGCTGGGCTGTCGGTGTTCGACACGATGAACTTCGTCAAGCCGGATGTCTCGACGATGTGCATGGGCATGGCGGCGAGCATGGGCTCTTTCCTGCTGATGGCCGGAGCCAAGGGCAAGCGCCTCTCACTGCCGAACTCGAAGATCATGATTCACCAACCCTCGGGGGGCGCACAAGGGCAGGCCACCGATATCGAGATTCACGCGCGCGAAATTCTCAAGACGCGCGAGCAACTCAACCGCATCTACGCCGACCGCACCGGCCAGTCGATCGAGAAGATCACTTCGGACATGGAGCGCGACTTCTTCATGTCGCCCACCGAGGCCAAGGAGTACGGCCTGATCGACCAGGTGATCGAGCGCCGCGCCTGACTTCGTGCCGAGGTGCCTGCCGGCCGTGAAAAGGGACTCTTTTCGCTCGCCGGCCGCCCTGATGCTTTGCACTATCATTGAGCGAGGCAGTCCGCCTTAGCCGCGCAGAATTCCATGGCCGACAAAAAAGGCACCCCCAGCGAGAAGGTTCTTTACTGCTCCTTTTGCGGCAAGAGCCAGCATGAGGTGAAGAAGCTTATCGCCGGCCCGTCGGTGTTCATCTGCGACGAGTGCATCGAGCTTTGCAACGACATCATTCGGGACGAAGTGCCGGCCGACACCGGTGACCGCAAATCGGCGAAGTCCGACCTGCCGACCCCGGGTGAGATCAAGTCCAGCCTCGACCAGTACGTGATCGGGCAGGAGGTCGCCAAACGAACACTTTCGGTGGCGGTCTACAACCACTACAAGCGCTTGAAGCATATCGGCGGCAGCGGCAAGGACAGCAAGGACGAGGTCGAGCTCTCCAAGAGCAACATCCTTCTGATCGGCCCCACCGGCTCCGGCAAGACGCTGCTGGCACAGACTCTCGCCCGGCTGCTGAACGTGCCCTTCGTGATTGCCGACGCCACCACGCTCACCGAAGCCGGCTACGTGGGTGAAGACGTTGAAAACATCATCCAGAAGCTGCTGCAGAACTGCAACTACGACGTCGAGCGCGCACAGCGCGGCATCGTCTACATCGACGAAATCGACAAGATCAGCCGAAAAGCGGACAACCCGAGCATCACGCGGGACGTGTCCGGCGAGGGCGTGCAGCAGGCCTTGCTGAAGCTGGTGGAAGGCACCATGGCCAGCGTGCCGCCGCAGGGCGGGCGCAAACACCCGAACCAGGATTTCCTGCAGATCGACACCACCAACATCCTCTTCATCTGCGGCGGTGCTTTCGACGGCCTGGAGAAGGTGATCCAGAACCGCACCGAAAAGTCCGGCATCGGCTTCGGCGCCACGGTGCACAGCAAGACCGAGAAGCGTGTCTCCGAAGTGTTCCGCGAGGTGGAGCCGGAGGATCTGATCAAGTTCGGCCTGATCCCGGAGTTGGTCGGGCGCCTGCCGGTGGTGGCCACGCTCGGGGAACTGACCGAGGACGCGCTGGTTCAGATCCTCACCGAGCCGAAGAACGCCCTGCTCAAGCAATACCAGAAGCTCTTCGGCATGGACGGCGTGGAGTTGGAGATTCGTCCGTCGGCTCTGGCAGCTATCGCGCGCAAGGCGCTCGCGCGCAAGACCGGTGCGCGCGGCTTGCGGTCGATCATGGAGCATTCGCTGATCGACACCATGTTCGACCTGCCCAACCTGGACGGTGTGGCCAAGGTGGTGGTCGACGAACACAACATCGAAGAGGGCGCCAAGCCCCTACTGGTGTATCGCGAACAGGCCAAGGCCAGCGCCTGAGCCGCTGCGCGCTTTAGCAGCGCCAGCATCGACATCTTGTTTTCCCCCGCTCGGGCCCGATCTGGGCCTGAGAAAGAGAGGTTCCAATGTCCGGTCATCCCGTCTTGCCCGCAGACCCGATCACGCTGCCGCTCCTGCCGCTGCGCGATGTGGTCGTCTTTCCGCACATGGTGATCCCGCTGTTTGTCGGGCGCCCGAAGTCGATCAAAGCGCTGGAGTCGGCCATGGAAGCCGGCCGCCAGATCATGCTGGTGGCACAGAAGGCCGCCGGCAAGGACGAGCCCAAGCCCGACGACATGTTCGAAGTCGGCTGTGTTTCGTCGATCCTGCAAATGCTCAAGCTGCCCGATGGCACCGTCAAGGTGTTGGTCGAAGGCACCCAGCGCGCGCGCACGCTGTCGATCTCCGACCAGGGTGAACACTTCACAGCCGAGGTCTCGCCGATTCCGCCGGCGGCCGACAGCAAGCCCGAGGTTGAGGCGTTGCGCCGGGCGGTGACGCAGCAGTTCGACCAATACGTCAAGCTGAACAAGAAGATCCCACCCGAGATCCTGACCTCGATCGCCGGCATCGACGACGCGGGGCGGCTGGCCGACACGATCGCGGCGCACCTGCCGCTGAAGCTCGAGGCCAAGCAACTGGTGCTCGACCTGTTCGACATCGACAAGCGCCTGGAGAAATTGCTCGACCTGCTCGAACACGAGGTCGACATCCTGCAGGTGGAAAAGCGCATCCGGGGCCGCGTCAAACGCCAGATGGAGAAGAGCCAGCGCGAGTACTACCTCAACGAGCAGGTGAAGGCGATCCAGAAGGAACTGGGCGACGGCGAAGAAGGTGCCGACCTCGAAGACCTCGAGAAGAAGATCAAGGCTGCGCGCATGCCCAAGGAGGCCCGCAAGAAGGCCGACAGCGAATTCAAGAAGCTCAAGCTCATGTCGCCGATGTCGGCCGAAGCGACCGTGGTTCGCAACTACATCGACACCCTGGTCAACCTGCCCTGGGCGAAGAAGACCAAGATCAAACACGACCTCGCGCATGCAGAGGATGTACTCAACGAGGACCACTTCGGCCTTGAGAAGGTCAAGGAACGCATCCTCGAGTACCTCGCGGTGCAGCAGCGCGTGGACAAGCTCAAGGCGCCGATCCTGTGCCTGGTCGGGCCCCCCGGCGTCGGCAAGACCTCGCTGGGCCAGAGCGTGGCACGTGCTACCGGGCGCAAGTTCGTCCGCATGGCGCTCGGCGGCGTGCGCGACGAGGCCGAGATTCGTGGTCACCGCCGCACCTACATCGGCTCGATGCCCGGCAAGTTGCTGCAGAGCTTGAGCAAGGTCGGGGTGCGCAACCCGCTGTTCCTGCTCGACGAGATCGACAAGCTCGGCATGGACTTCCGCGGCGACCCGTCGTCCGCGCTGCTCGAGGTGCTCGACCCCGAGCAGAACCATACCTTCAGCGACCACTACGTCGAGGTCGACTTCGACCTCTCGGACGTGATGTTCGTGGCTACCTCCAACGGCCTGAACAACATCCCGCCGGCGTTGCTCGACCGCATGGAAGTGATCCGTCTTTCGGGCTACACCGAGGACGAAAAGGTCAGCATCGCGCAGAAGTACCTGCTGCCCAAGCAGTGCAAGAACAATGGTGTCAAGGACGACGAGATGGAGGTCACCGAGGACGCTATCCGCGGCATCATTCGTTACTACACGCGGGAGGCCGGTGTGCGTTCGCTCGAGCGCGAGATCAGCAAGATCTGCCGCAAGACGGTCAAGGGCATCCAGCTCAAGAAGTACGACGGCAAGGTGGTCGTGGCCGACGAGAACCTGAACGACTTTCTCGGTGTGCGCAAGTTCGATTTCGGACGCGCTGAAAAGACCAACCAGGTCGGCCAGGTGGTCGGCTTGGCATGGACCGAGGTGGGCGGCGATCTGCTGACCATCGAGGCCGCGGTGATGAACGGCAAAGGCAACATCATCCGCACCGGCTCACTCGGTGACGTGATGAAGGAGTCGGTCGAAGCCGCACGTTCGGTGGTGCGCTCGCGGGCGCGCCGCCTGGGCATCAAGGACGAGATGTTCGAGAAGCGCGACATCCACATCCACGTGCCCGATGGCGCGACGCCCAAGGACGGCCCGAGCGCGGGTGCTGCGATGACGCTGGCGTTCGTGTCAGCGCTCACCGGCATCCCGGTGAAGGCCAATGTCGCGATGACCGGCGAGATCACGCTGCGTGGCGAGGTCACGGCCATCGGCGGCCTGAAGGAGAAGCTGCTTGCGGCGCACCGCGGCGGTATCAAGACCGTGATGATTCCGGAAGAGAACGTCAAGGACCTCCAGGACATTCCGGAGAACGTCAAGAACCAGTTGGAGATCGTGCCGGTGAAGTGGATCGACAGCGTGCTCGAAGTGGCGCTAGAAACCATGCCCAAGCCCTTGCCCGAAGACGAAGTGGCGGCCAAGGACGGCGCGGCCGAAAAGGCGCCGGTGGCGGCGGCTGCGACGACGGAGGCGATCAAGCACTGAGGGTCGCGCGCCGGGCGTAGCGCGCGCCAACCCATGTATAATTTTGGCTTCGGCGGATGCGCGTTCGCCGAACTCCCAAGCGGGAATAGCTCAGTTGGTAGAGCGCAACCTTGCCAAGGTTGAGGTCGCGAGTTCGAGTCTCGTTTCCCGCTCCAAACATCGAAAGGGAAGCCATGGCTTCCCTTTTTCA
>JANNGZ010000416.1:0-14196 GCA_031404155.1 Burkholderiales bacterium | reverse complement strand
GGTAGCCAAGCTGTGCGGCACGCTCGATCAGTCGGCGCCGCGCCGCCACACCGCCAGCAGCGCGCCAATTTTCTGGCGGAAGCTGAAACGCTCTTCGGCCAGCGCGTCGAGAAAGTCCGACAGCCGGCGCGACTTGGCGATCGTGTACATCGTCAGGCCGATGGTGAGCACGAACACCAGCCCGAACATGGCGATACGCGCGGGCATCGGCGCGTCGGCCTCGGCAATCAGGTTCATGCCGAGGAAGCCGGTGGTCACGGTGCCGATCAGGCCGAGAATCGTGACCACGGTGAGCCGCACCACGGTGTTGGCCTGGCGGCGCAGGCTGTCGGCGTCGAGATACGTGTTCATGTCGGCGATGCGCTCCTTCACCTCGGCGTACAGCGGGTCGAGTTCGAGGTGTTTGGCGCACATGTGGAAGAGCGCGCGCGAATGCGCCTGTTCGGCGATCTCGTGAAACCAGTAGCGGTGCGTGAAGCGCAAAAACCCTTCGAAGCTGGCGCGGATCGCGCGCTTGAAACGCTTCACGCTGCTCGGGTGGTTCACATCCAGCCGCTTCAGCGCCTCGACCAGCCGGTCGCTGAACATCAAGAGCGCGGCCTTCTGCAAATGGGCGATCAGGAAGAGCAGGAAATGCTGATGACGGAACTGCGCCAGCACACCGCGGTCGGGGCAGCGGAAGAACTCGGCCTGCGCGTCGCCGACCACCACCAGCGAATGCCCGCTGCACAGGTAGCGCGTGTTGGGCGCGGCGCCCACGTCGGCCCAGAAGCGGTCATAACAAAAACGCTGCTCGAAGTCCGAGAGGTGTTGTTCGGCATAGGGCAGATCGGCCCCGCCGCCGGTGACCAGGCCCAGGCGCACGAAATCGTTGCGCGCCAGCGCACGCGGCTTGTCCAGCGCCAGGTAGGCCATCATCGGCATGCGGTAGTACTCGATCTGGCGGTAGCGCAGCGCGCCGTCGCGGCCCGAGTGGTCGGCCACCAGCGGCTCAAGCACAAAGGCCCAATGCGCGGCAATGCGCGGCGCGCGGTGTTCGGCCACATGGGCGAGGAAGGCGTCGCGTTGCTGCGAGTCGGACTCGGCCAGCAACTCTCCACCACGGCCGAGCCACTCCACCTTGGCCATGCTGTGCAGCGCCAGGCCCTGCGCGTCCCAACCCGCCGGGTAGCCGCGGCCGAAGCGGTACAACATCTCCTGCGCCTGCGCCAGCGTGATCTCGTCGGCCGCAAGCTCGATGTTGAGCAGCACCACGTCCAAGTCGTAGAAGAAGTAAAGGTCGACGTGCACGATGTCGGCGGTGATCGGCACTTCGCCCGGCTTCGCGGTGAGCCGCACCTGCGCAATGTCGTGGCGCCGGAAAACACGCATCGGCGACTCCGCGCCCGTGTCGGTGAAGCCGTCGCTCTTGCGGGTGCGCCCCTCGCCGTAGAGCAGCCGCTGCACATAGGGCAGGAAGGTGACGAACTCGTTGTAGTGGCGCTCGTGAAAGCCCGAGGCGTCGCCGGTGTACTCGTCGATGTCCTCGCGCCAGGGCGAGGCGCTGCCCATCCCACGCAGCAACTCCCAGGGCCTGCGGTGCGCGATGTCGGTGCTGCCGGCCGCCGCGGCCACCGGCATCAGGCGCAGCGGCCAGAGCAGCACCTGGCGCAGGTGGCGCACCGGGGTCGCGGCCGCGGTGCCGTCGTGCGCGCCGGCGGGAGTCACAAGCGTCGGGTTCAGCATGGCTGCAAGTGTAGGCAGCGGCATCCGCGTGCGGAAGCGGTGGGCGCAACGCCGTGACGCAGCGATGCCGCCCCACGCGGCATTGCCCGCGCGACAATCGAGCCACAACAAACCCGCCGCGCCGCCCCACCCATGATCGAACCCCCGCTTCTGCTGCGCCAGGAATTCAGCGACGCCGCCGCCGCGCTGGCGCATGCCGCGGCGATCTACCACGCCGGCGTGGCCCACCTGCGCGAGCGCTTGCAGGCCTTTGTCGCGGGCGAGGTGCCGGCTGAGCGGGTGCGCGCCTGTTACCCGCGGGTGCGGGTGCGCACCGACACCGTGGCGCGTGCCGATTCACGCCTTTCCTACGGCTTCGTCTCGGGCCCCGGCACCTACGAAACCACACTCACCCGCCCCGACCTCTTTGCCGACTATTACCTGGAGCAGTTCCGCCTGCTGCTGGCCAACCATGCGGTGAAGCTGGAAGTGGGCGTCGGCGACCAGCCGATCCCGGTGCACTTTGCGTTTGCCGAGCACGACCATGTCGAAGGCTCGCTGAACGAACAAGGCCGCCTGCTGATGCGCGACCTGTTCGACCTGCCCGACCTGGCCTCGATGGACGACGGCATCGCCAACGGTACCTACGAAAGCGCACCCGGCCAGCCGCGGCCGCTGTCGCTGTTTACCGCGCCGCGGGTGGACTACTCGCTGCACCGGCTGCGCCATTACAGCGGCACCGCACCGGAGCATTTCCAGAACTTCGTGTTGTTCACCAACTACCAGTTTTATATCGACGAGTTCGTGCGGCTCGGGCATGAGCTGATGGCCGCAGCGGACCCCACGGCAGACCCCGCGGCCGCGACCTACACCGCCTTCGTCGAGCCGGGCAACGTGGTCACGCGCCGAGCCGGCACGCCAGCGCAGCCCGGCGACGAACTCGGCGACGCACCGCCGCGCCTGCCGCAGATGCCCGCCTACCACCTGGTGCGGCCCGACGGGGCCGGCATCACGATGGTCAACATCGGCGTCGGCCCGGCCAACGCCAAGACGATCACCGACCACATCGCGGTGCTGCGCCCGCATGCCTGGCTCATGCTCGGCCACTGTGCCGGGCTGCGCAACACGCAGCAGCTTGGCGACTATGTGCTTGCCCACGGTTATGTGCGCGAGGACCATGTGCTCGACGAAGAGTTGCCGCTGTGGGTGCCGATACCGGCGCTGGCCGAAATCCAGGTGGCGCTGGAGCAGGCGGTGGCCGACGTAACGCAACTGCAGGGCTGGGAGCTCAAACGCATCCTGCGCACCGGCACCGTGGCCTCCACCGACAACCGCAACTGGGAGCTGCTGCCGCACCCGGGCCCCGAGCGCCGCTTCAGCCAGAGCCGCGCGGTGGCGCTGGACATGGAAAGCGCCACCATCGCCGCCAACGGCTTCAGGTTCCGCGTGCCCTATGGCACCCTGCTGTGTGTGAGCGACAAGCCGCTGCACGGCGAGATCAAGCTGCCCGGCATGGCCAACCAGTTTTACCGCGAGCGCGTCGACCAGCACTTGCGCATCGGCCTGCGCGCGGTGGACCTGCTGCGCAGCCGGCGGCTGGACCAGCTGCACAGCCGCAAGCTGAGGAGCTTTGCCGAAGTGGCGTTTCAGTAGTGCGTGCGGCGCGGTCGGGCTTCGGCTCGGGCTCCCGTGCCGGTGACGCCCGGGTGCAAGCCGCCCTTCGACGCCGCCGCTGCCGGGCCTTCGGTGCGGCGTACCATGCCTGCACGGTGCCGAAATGTGGTTTCGGCGCGCGCTGCGGGCCGCGACTGGCCCTCGCCTGGCCGAGCCGCCCTTGCGTTCATTGCGTTGTGGAGATCCACCCATGAAATCCTTGCCGATCCTTGTACTTGCTGCGGTGCTCGCGGCTTGCACCACCACCAACCCCGATGTCGTGCAGAAGGGCGACGCGCAGCGCCTGTCCCAGGTGCAGGACGCCACCGTGCTCGCGGTGCGGCCGGTGGTGGTCGACGGCAGCCAGAGCGGTGTCGGCGCGGTCACCGGCGGCGTGGTCGGCGGCATCTCGGGTGGTTCGGTCGGCAGCCGGCGTGACGGCGCGGTGGTGGGTGTGTTGTTGGCCGTGGTCGGCTCGGTGGTCGGCAACGCGATCGAGCGCATGGCCACGAAGGAAGACGCGGTGGAATTCGTGCTCCAGCTCAAGGGCGGCGAGCGGCGCGCGCTGGTTCAGGCCAAGGGCGGCGAGCTGTTCGCGCCGGGCGACGCGGTCATTCTCGTCACCACCGGTGGCAAGACCCGCATCGTGAAGGCGCCCACCGGCTCGCCGACTGCCACAACCCCCGCGCCTCGCGGTTGAAGCCCGCGAGGCAGCGATGGCCCATCCCGATGATCTCGTCTTCGCCTGCGCCCACCTGACCGACGAGCGCCTGTACGCGCACCAGGTGCAGGCCCTGAGTGCGTCGCACCACATCCAGGTGATGGCCTTCCGCGACCACTCCACCCTCGCCGGCATGGCCAATGAACTGCTCGCCGCGGCGCCGCCGCGCTTCACACTGATCGGCCTCTCGCTCGGCGGTTACCTCGCCTTCGAGGTGCTGCGCCGCGCCAGCGAGCGTGTCGCCCGCCTGGTCTTGCTCGACACCAGCGCCCGCGCCGACACCGAGGCCAAGCAGCAGGGCCGCCGCGCCGACATCGCCAAGGTGCAGCAAGGGGGCATCGAGGCGCTGATCCCCGAGCTGCCACGCCGCTGGCTGCACCCCGCGCACCTGGCGCGAACCGAAGTCACCACGCTGATGGCGTCGATGGCGCGTGGCATCGGCGCGATGGGCCAGTTCAACCAGCAGCAGGCGATGCTCGGCCGGCCCGACTCGTTTGCCGACCTGAGCCGGGTGACGGTGCCGACGCTGATCGTCTGCGGCCGCGAAGACCCGGTGACCACGCTCGCCGACCACGAGGCGATGCACGCCTGCGCCCCGGGCTCGCGGCTGGCGGTGATCGAAGATTGCGGGCACCTGTCGACGATCGAGCGGCCCGAGGCGGTGAGCACGCTCCTTGTGGACTGGCTCGGGCAGACGGGCCGCTGAGACCCGTCGCGCGCGATCGCAGCGAACGGTGATAGCTTCATATGGCGCCACCGAAGCGCTTCAACCACAGCATCGGCTGCAGCGTTCGCGCAGCAGAGCCGCAACCGGGGACGCGCGGCGCGGCAAAGCCGCACCCGGGCAGGCCACGGCGTGCGACTGCGGCGATCGGCCTGCGGCCGACTGCCCTGCGGTACTCGGCCTCATGGCTCGGCGCCGCACACGCACGCCGCGGCCTGCCCGGGTGCGGCTTTATGGCCTGCGTTTTGGGTGCTCGCGGGAGCAAACCCAACCGTGGTCTTCGCGGCAGGTGGTGCCCGGTGCGGGCTCACTGGGGGGCGGCGAGGAACGCAGCCAGGGGGTCGGCGCGCGCAGCGCGCTTCGTAATCTGACTCGCCGCGGCTGTCCGAGCGCAGTGAACGAAGTGAACGAAGCGAGTTCGGCGGCGCGACCCCGGGGCGATGTAGTGCGCAGCGAAGTCGGCGCGAAGCGCCGACCGACGTCGAAAGATCCCCTGCCGGGCACCGCCTGCCGCGACGCGCGGACCACCCGGAAGCCGCGGGGTTGGCGAACCGCCGCGACGCGCCGCTCAGCTCACGCCGCCCCGCTGTTGCCCCGCTTGTGCCGCCGCACGCGATCCCTTACGCTGGCCTGGCCCCCTCCTCCCCTCCCACCCTGATCGCCGCGCATGAAGCCTGGCGCGGCAAGGAGACCCCACCATGCCAAGCCCATCCACAGCGGGCCCCGCGAGCACCGCCGCCATCCGCACGCTGGCCCTGGTGGGCCCGGCGGCCGCCGGCAAAACCAGCCTCGTGGAAGCCCTGCTGGTGAAGGCCGGCGCCATCGGCGCGCCGGGCAGCCTGGAGCGTGGCACCACGGTCAGCGACTACGACCCGCTGGAACGCAAGATGCAGCATTCGCTGAACTCGGCGCTGCTGCATTTGACGCATGGCGACACGCGCATCCACCTGATCGACACCCCCGGCGGCGCCGACTTCGTCGGCCAGTCGCTGCCGGCGCTGGAAGCGGTGGAAACGGTGGCGGTGGTGATCGGCGCCAACACCGGCATCGAGCCGATGGCGGTGCGCATGATGGCCTACGCGGCCGAGCGCCACCTGGACCGGCTGATCATCGTCAACAAGATCGACGTCGGCGCCAAACTCGACGGGCTGCTCGAACAAATCCGCCAGACCTTCGGCAAGGAATGCCTGCCGCTGAACCTGCCCGACGCCGGCGGCACCAAGGTGGTGGACTGCTTCTACAACCGCGAAGGCCACAGCGACTTCGGTACCGTGGACGGCGCGCACCGCGCGCTGGTGGAGCAAGTGGTGGAAGTCGACGCCGCGTTTGTCGACCGCTACCTGAACGACGGCGACATCGACGCCGGCGAGCTCCATGCGCCGCTGGAACAGGCGCTGCGCGAGGGCCACCTGATCCCGGTGGTGTTCACCTCCGCGCGCAGCGGCGCCGGCATCGCCGAGCTGCTTGACGTGATCGTAAAACTGCTGCCGAATCCGACCGAAGGCAACCCGCCGGATTTTTTGAAAGGCGAAGGCGAGCAGGCCCAGCCGATGCACGCCGAGCCCGACCCCGCCAAACATGTGCTCGCGCATGTCTTCAAGGTGACGGTGGACCCGTTTGTCGGCCGCATGGGGCTGTTCCGGGTGCACCAGGGCACCGTGACCAAGGACAGCCAGCTCTACATCGGCGACGGGCGCAAGCCCTTCAAGGTGGGCCACTTGTTCATGCTTCAGGGCAAGGAGCATGTGGAGGTATCGCGTGCGCTGCCGGGTGACATCGCCGCGGTGGCCAAGATCGACGAGATGCATTTCGACGCGGTGCTGCACGACGCGGCCGAGGACGAGCATATCCACCTGAAACCACTGCCCTTCCCGGTGCCGGTGCACGGCCTGGCGATCGAACCCAAGCGCCATGGCGACGAGCAGCGCATGTGGGAAATACTGCAAAAGCTGGTCGACGAAGACCCCTGTTTGAAGGTGGAGCATGTGGCCACCACCAACGAAACCATCGTCTACGGTCTGGGTGAGCTGCACCTGCGCGTGCTGCTCGAGCGCCTGCGCGACGTCTACAAGTTCGAGGTCAACACCCGCCCGCCGCGCATCGCCTACCGCGAGACGGTGACGATGCCGGCCGAAGGCCACCACCGGCACAAAAAACAAAGCGGCGGCGCGGGTCAGTTCGGCGAGGTGTTCCTCAAGATTGAGCCGCTGCCACGTGGCGCGGGCTTCGAGTTTGTCGATCATGTGAAGGGCGGCACCATCCCCACGCAGTACATCCCGGCGGTGGAAAAAGGCGTGCGCGAGGTGCTCACGCTTGGCGCGATCTCGGGCAACCCGGTGGTCGATGTGCGTGTGATCGTCTACGACGGCAAGAGCCACAGCGTGGACAGCAAGGACATCGCGTTTGCCACCGCCGGCAAGAAGGCCTTCATGGCCGCGATCCGCGAAGCCAAGCCGATCGTGCTGGAGCCGATCGTCGACATCGAAATCACCGCGCCCGACTCGGCAATGGGCGACATCACCGGGGACCTGTCAGCCAAGCGCGGGCAGGTGAGCGGCACCCACAACGGCGCCGCCGGCATGATGATCGTGCGCGGCCTGGCGCCACTGTCGGAGTTGTCGGGCTACCAGTCGCGCCTGAACGCGATGACCGCCGGGCAGGGGCGCTACACGCTGGCCTTGAGCCACTACGACCCGGTGCCGCCGAACGTGCAGGTGCAGCTGGTTGGGCAGTTCAAGGTGAAGGACGAGGATTGAGCGGCTTCAGCGCCGGCACTGCGCCGGGCCGCCGAACGCCAGAGTCGGTCGGCCTGCGCGCCGTCCCAGTCCGCGCAGGCGGACTGGGAGCCGCGGCGCTCAGCTCCCGAGCGGCCTGAGTCCCCCTCGGGCCACGCCGCAGGCCTCTTGGGGCCGGATTTCTCAACTTTGGCCGACGATGGACGCGGTGGCCACCAGTTCCTCGAACAGTGCCATCGTCACCGCGCCCGATAGCGCATAGGGGTCCAGCGCCGCGGTCTCGGAATACTTCAGCAGCAGCGCCGGGTTCAGCCGTGCCAGGTTGGCCTGCCCCATAGACCAGCCGGCAAAGCGGCGCTCGACGATTTCGCTGTAATGCAGCAGAACCAATTCGCCATGGCGCGGGTCGCTGGCCAGGCGCAGGTAGAGGCGGTTCACCGCTCCGCGGCCGCCTTCGATCAGCTGGATGAAGATGCGCTCGGTGGGGCACAGGCAGAGCACGCCGGTGATGCCATGACGCGGGTTGTGCGCCTTGGACTGGCGCAGGATGTTGCCCAGCTCCTCGGCGTCCACGCCCTCGGCGGCGCGGCTGGTGTACATCAGTCGGACGAGCATCGTGGCACCTCTTCTGGGTTGCAATTCGTCAGCTGTTCTTCTTGGTCAGCAGCGAGAGGAACTCGCGGCGCAGGTTGGCGTCCTTGAGGAAGGCGCCGCGCATCACCGAGTTGGTCATCATCGACTCGTCGTCCTTCACGCCGCGCCAATGCATGCAGAAGTGGTCGGCCTCCATCACGATGGCCAGGCCGTCGGGCTTGACCCGGTCCTGAAGTTCATCGGCCAGCATGATCACCGCCTCTTCCTGAATCTGCGGCCGGCTCATCACCCAGTCGCAGATGCGCGCGTATTTCGACAGCCCGATCAGGTTGGAATGTTCGTTGGGCAGGATGCCGATCCAGACCTTGCCCAGAATCGGGCAGAGGTGGTGCGAGCAGGCGCTGCGCACCTTCACCGGCCCCACGATCATCAGCTCGTTCAGGCGTGCCGCGTTCGGGAACTCGGTGACGCGGGGTGGCGCCACATAGCGGCCACGGAAGACCTCGTCGACGAACATGCGTGCCACCCGCTGCGCGGTGTCGCCGGTGTTGTGGTCGCTGGCGGTGTCGATCACCAGTGCTTGCAGCACCTCCTGCATCTTCTGCTCCACCTCGGCCTTGAGTTCGGCGATTTCGCCTTCGCGCACATGGGCCGATATGTTGTCGTTGGCGTGGTAGCGGCAGTCGGCGCCCACCAGGCGGTAGCGGATGCGCTCTGAGGCCGGCAGGCGCGCGAGGTCGGCCTCGCTGCGCAGGATCGGCATCGGCTTGGATGTGGCGGGCATGGGCGGGCTCCTGGCGTCGGGCTTGAGTCCCATTGTCCACGCCCAGGAAGCCACGGGCCCGACCCAAAGTCCGACAGGCTCCTACACTCGACCGATGCCCCTGCCGAAGCCGCAGCCGATGTCCTCGCCCGTGTCCGCGCCGGTGCCTGCGCCGGTGTCCCCGCCCCAGCCCGCGCTCGCGAGCGCAGCGGCGGCGCCGCCCGCCTTGACACCTGCGTCACTGCCGTTGTCGCGCCTGCTGCACCACACCGCCGACGCCTTGCAAGGCGTGCGCGCGGGCCGCTCACTCACCGAGTTGCTCGCGGCCTGCCCGGCCGCAGCGCGCCCGGGCACCCAGGCACTGAGTTTTCAGGTGATGCGCTGGCTGGGCGGCGCCGATGCGGTGCGCACGCTGCTGGCGCCCAAGACGCCACCGCCGGAGGTCGACAGCCTGCTCACGGTGGCGCTGGCGCTGCTGTGGCCGCTGCCCGCGCCGGCGTATCCGGACCACACGCTGGTCAACCAGGCGGTGGCCGCGGCGCGCCAACGCAGCCCGGCGGCAGCAGGCTTCGTCAACGCGGTGTTGCGCCGCTTCGTGCGCGAACGCGACGCACTGGTGGCGACGGTGCAGGCGCAACCGGTGGCGCGCTTCAACCATCCGCTGTGGTGGGTGCAGCGGCTCCAACGCGACTGGCCCGAGCAGTGGCCGGCGTTGCTGCAGGCCAATCAGCAGCACCCGCCGATGATGCTGCGGGTGAACACACGCCGCGGGTCGGCAAAGGCGTATGCCGAACGGCTGCTGGCGCAGGGCCGCGAGGCCACGGTCGTCGGCACGCAGGGGGTGATGCTGGGCAAGCCCTGCCCGGTGTCGCAACTGCCGGGCTTTGCGCAGGGTGAGGTTTCGGTGCAGGGTGCGGCGGCGCAGCGGGCCGCGCCGCTGCTGCTCGCCGGCGGCCCGGCGTTGCCCCTGGGCGCCCGGGTTCTTGATGCCTGCGCCGCGCCCGGCGGCAAGACGGCGCACCTGCTCGAATTGGCCGAACTCGACCTGCTCGCGATCGACAGCGACACCCAGAGGCTGGACAAGGTGCGCGAAACGCTGGCCCGACTGGACTTGAGAGCCGAGCTTCGGGTCGCCGACGCTCGCGAACCTGCCGTCTGGTGGGACGGCCGGCCCTTCGATGCGATCCTGCTCGACGCACCCTGCACCGCATCGGGCATCGTCAGCCGCCACCCGGACGTGCGCTGGCTGCGCCGCGCCGATGACGTGGCCGCGTTGGCTCGCACCCAGGCCGAGATGCTGGTCGCGCTTTGGCCCTTGCTCAAGCCGGGCGGGCGGCTGCTCTATGCCACCTGTTCCGTGTTTCGCGACGAGGGCCAGGCCCAGGTCGACGCTTTTTTGCAACACCCGCTGGCGGCGGGCGCTCGGCTCGACCCGGCGTCGCCGGGCCATCTGCTGCCCCTGGCCGACAATCAGCCGAAGGATCCGGCCGGCCACGACAGCGTTGCCGACGACGGCTTCTTCTACGCCCTGATCCACAAAACTTGACCTCCTCGCCCCCCGCCGTGAGCCGCACCCAGGCCGCCCCGCGACACGGCGGCCCACGCTGGATGCACGGGCTGCTGGCCGCGCTTTGCCTGGTCCTTGGTCTCGGGCTCGTTGGCGCCGCGGCGGCGCAGGGTGTCGAGTTGCGCAGCCTGGAGGCGGTGCGCGAGGACGGCGCGCTGCTGCTCGATTTCAGTGTGAGGCCAGTGCTCACTCGCGCCGTGGAAGATGCACTGCAACGCGGCGTGCCGATCCACTTTGTCGCCGAAGCCACCGTGTTCCGCTCCCGCTGGTACTGGCGCGACTCACGCGCCGCGCGCGCTTCGCGCGGCTGGCGGCTGAGCTACCAGCCGCTCACCTCGGCCTGGCGTGTGTCCACCGGGGGCTTGAGCCAGAGCTTCGACAGCCTGGAAGGCGCCCTCTCGGCGGTTTCGCGGGCGGCGCGCTGGCGCATCGCCGAAGCGGCGCAGATCGACCCCGACTCGCGCCACTATGTCGAATTCGCCTGGCGGCTGGACACCACGCAGCTGCCGCGGCCGATGCAGATCGGGCTGCTCGGCCAAGCCGGGTGGGAGCTGGCGGTGGAGCAAACCTTGAAGGTCGAGCCATGAGCCGCCGGGCCGTTCCCAAGGCGAATACCGGAGCGCGCAGCGCGGAGGGTAGTCCCGCGAGCCTGCCCGGCCGCCCCAAAGGCGAATACCGGAGAGCGCAGCACGGGGGTTCTCCGGTGACCAGCGCGGAGGCCACCGCGTGAGCAAGGCCGCGCGCTGGGCCACGGTGGTGGCCTTGCTCGCCGTCAGCGGCCTGGCGCTGGTGCTCGGCTTCGTGGTTTCGCTCACCGGCGAGGGCAACCGCTTCTACGAGCGCCACTTCGTCTGGCTGTTCTGGGTCAATGTGACGGTGGCGTCGCTGCTGCTGCTGGTGATCTTGCTGGCGGCAGTGCGCCTGGTGGTGCGCACGCGCGCGGGCAAGTTCGGCAGCCGGCTGCTCTTCAAGCTCGCCGGCATCTTTGCGCTGGTTGGGGTGCTGCCGGGCGTCTTGATCTACACGGTGAGCTACCAGTTCGTCTCGCGCAGCATCGAGGTCTGGTTTGACGAGCGGGTCGAGGGCGCGCTGGACGCTGGTTTGAACCTGGGCCGCAGCACGCTGGACAGCCTGGTCGCCGACCTCTCGATCAAAACCCGGCTGGCCGCCGAACGCCTCGGCGAGAGCCGCGGCGCACCGGCACCGCTGGCGCTGGAGCGCGCGCGGGAGCAACTGGCCGCGCAAGTGGTGTCGGTGGTGGGCTCGAACGGCCAGGTGCTGGTGACCGCCGGCGGTGGCGCCGCCACGATGGCACCAGAGAGGGCGACACCCGCGATGTTGCGCCAGGCGCGGCTGCTGCGCGTGACGAGCCAGATCGAGGGTCTGGACGACGAACCCGGCAGCAGCGGCGCGCCACCGCGGGCACGGGTGCGCGCGCTGGCGCTGATCCCGAGCAGCGACATTGCGCTCGGCAGCGAGGACCGCTACCTGCTCGTGGTGCAGGCCGTGCCCTCACTGGTGGCGCGCAACGCGCTGGTGGTGCAAAGCGCGTACCGCGAGTACCAGCAGCGGGCGCTGGCCCGCGACGGCCTGCGCCAGATGTACATCGGCACCCTGACGCTGGCGCTGATCCTCGCGGTGTTCGGCGCGGTGCTGCTTGCCGCGATGCTCGGCAACCAGCTGGCCAAGCCGCTGCTGCTGCTCGCCGACGGCGTCAAGCAGGTGGCCGCCGGCGACCTGAGTGCCAAGCCGGTGTTCGAGTCCAAGGACGAGCTCGGCGGCCTGACCCGCTCCTTCGCCGAGATGACCGAACAGCTCGGTGCCGCCCGTGAGCAGGTGCAGCGCGGGGTGACGCAGCTTGAAGGCGCGCGCACCAACCTGCAGACCATCCTCGACTCGCTCTCGGCCGGCGTGATTGTGTTCGACGCGGCGCGCCGCATCGACACCGTGAACCCGGGCGCCACACGCATCCTGCGCCTGCCGCTCTCGGCGTACCGCGGCCGGCCGCTGGCCGACGTGCCCGGCCTCGACGCGTTTGCGCAGGCGGTGTGGCAGCGCTTCGAGCTGCACGCCACCAGCCCCGAAGCGGGTGAGCGCGACCACTGGCAGGACCAGTTCGAACTCAAGCTGGCCAACGCCCAGGACGCCGAGGATGCTTTGAGCCTGCTGGTGCGCGGCGCGATGCTGCCGCACGATGCACGGCTGATGGTCTTCGACGACATCAGCGAGGTGGTCTCGGCCCAGCGCTCGGCGGCGTGGAGCGAAGTGGCGCGGCGCCTGGCGCACGAGATCAAGAACCCGCTGACGCCGATCCAGCTCTCGGCCGAGCGCCTGCAGCACAAGCTCGAAGCCAAGCTCGACGCGGCGGACCAGGCGCTGCTCGCACGCTCGGTGAGCACCATCGTCAACCAGGTGCAGGCGATGAAGCAGCTGGTCAACGAGTTCCGCGACTATGCCCGCCTGCCTGCGGCCCAGCTCGCACCGGTGGACCTGAACGCGCTCGTCGCCGAGGTGCTGGTGCTCTACGGCGCCGCGGTCGAGCAGGGTCGGCTGGTGGCCCATTACGCCGAAGCGCTGCCGGCAGTGATGGGCGACGCGACGCAGCTGCGCCAGGTGGTTCACAACCTGGTGCAAAACGGGCTCGACGCGGTGGCCGAGCGCGCGCAGGGCCTTGTCAACATCGCCACCGAAGCCGCGCGCAACGAACTCGGCGAGTTGCGCGCGGTGCGCTTGAGCATCAGCGACAACGGCCCCGGATTCGCCGACAAGGTGCTCAAGCGCGCCTTCGAACCCTATGTCAGCACCAAGAGCAAAGGCACTGGCCTGGGCTTGGCGGTGGTGAAGAAGATCGCCGACGAACACGGCGCGCGGGTGCGCATCGCCAACCGCCTGGGGCTCGAAGGCGCCACCGGCACCCCGGCCGGTGCGCAGGTTTCGTTATCATTTTCCAATCTTGCGTCCGTGCCGGTGGCGAGCGCAGCGGCTCCCCACAAGCTCACCCAGGCGCATTGAAAAGGCCCCATGGCAAACATACTTGTCGTCGACGACGAACTCGGCATCCGAGGCCTGCTCTCGGAAATCCTCACCGACGAAGGCCACAGCGTCGAGCTGGCGGAGAACGCGGCGCAGGCGCGGGCGGTGCGCGAGAGGGTGCGGCCCGACCTGGTGCTGCTGGACATCTGGATGCCCGACGTGGACGGCATCTCGCTGCTCAAGGAATGGAGTGCGATGCAGTTGCTCACCATGCCGGTGATCATGATGAGCGGGCACGGCACGATCGACACCGCGGTCGAGGCCACCAAGTTCGGCGCCATGGCCTTCCTCGAGAAGCCGATCACCCTGCAAAAGCTGCTGCGCGCGGTTGAGCAGGGTTTGAACAAACCCGCACCGCGCCCCGCGGTGAGCTTGGCGGCCGCGCCCACGCCCGGTCCGACACCGCTGCGCGGCGACATGGCGCTCACGGTGGAGGCCGCGATGACCGGCGGCATAGGCCTGCCCACGGTGACCCTGCCGCTGGGTCCGCAGAGCGAACAAAGCTTCGAACTCGACCGCCCATTGCGCGAGGCGCGCGATGCGTTCGAGAAGAGCTATTTCGAGTTCCACCTCTCGAAGGAAAACGGCTCGATGACCCGCGTGGCCGAGAAGACCGGGCTGGAGCGCACGCACCTGTACCGCAAGCTCAAACAGCTCGGTGTCGACCTCTCGCGCAACAAGCGCGGCACGACCCTGTAGGGC
>JANNGZ010000415.1:0-7767 GCA_031404155.1 Burkholderiales bacterium | reverse complement strand
CCGTTCAACAGCTCGACCACCGTCTTCCACTACAGCAAGGACGCGTTCAAGGCGGCGGGGCTGGACCCGGAAGCGCCGCCGAAGACCTGGCCCGAGGTGGCCCTGGCCGCCGCCAAGCTCAAGGCCAGCGGCCACAAGTGCCCGTTCACCACCAGCTGGCAGAGCTGGACGCAGCTGGAGAGCTTCTCGGCCTGGCACAACGTGGAGTTCGCGACCAAGCGCAACGGCTTCACCGGCCTGGACACGCGGCTGGCGATCAACACCCCGCTGCATGTGCGCCATATCGAGAACCTGGCCAACATGTCGCAGCAGGGGCTCTTCGTCTACAAGGGCCGCAACAACAGCGCCGACGCCACCTATGTCTCGGGCGAGTGTGCGATGACCACCGGCTCCTCGGCGCTCTATGGCGCGGTCAAGCGCAACTCCAAATTCGCCGGCGGCATCGGTGCCCTGCCCTACTACCCCGACGTGGCCGGCGCGCCGCAGAACACGGTGATCGGCGGCGCCAGCCTGTGGGTGATGAGCGGCAAGAAGCCCGACGAGTACAAGGGCGTGGCGCTGTTCTTCAAGCACCTCTCCGACCCGCAGGTGCAAGCCAAGAGCCACCAGGAAACCGGCTACCTGCCGATCACCACCGCGGCGTTCGCGCTCACCGAGAAGAGTGGCTTCTACAAGCAGAACCCCGGCACCGATGTTTCGGTGACGCAGATGATCCGCAAGACCACCGACAAGTCGCGCGGCATCCGCCTGGGTAACTTCGTGCAGATCCGCGCCATCATCGACGAGGAACTCGAGCAGGTCTGGGCCGGCAAGAAGACGGCCAAGCAGGGCCTGGACGACGCGAAGAAGCGCGGCGATGTCGAGTTGGAGAAGTTCCAGAATGCGAACAAGGGCTAGTACCCCTACCCGCTTCGCGCCGTCCATTGGCCCCCCTCCCCACCTCCCCTCCATGAGGGGAGGCGCTGGCTAGAAGAACGAAGAAACCCCTGTGGCTGTCGAGAAGCGGGTCCGATTCAAGAGCTGGTGGCTGCCCTGGGCGCTGGTAGCGCCGCAGATGGCGATCGTGCTCGTCTTCTTCTTCTGGCCGGCGGCGCAGGCGCTGTACTGGAGCGTGCTGCAGCAGGACGCGTTCGGCACCAGCAGCGAATTCATCGGCCTGGAGAACTTCAAGGCGTTGTTTGCCGACGAGAGCTACCTGGCGTCCTTCAAGACCACCGCGGTGTTCTCGGTGCTCGTCGCCGGCATCGGGCTCACCGTGTCCCTGCTGCTCGCGGTGATGGCCGACCGCGTGGTGCGCGGCGCCGCGGTCTACAAGACGCTGATGATCTGGCCCTATGCGGTGGCGCCCGCGGTGGCCGGCGTGCTGTGGCTGTTCATGTTCGCGCCGTCGATCGGCGTCGTGAGCTACGCCCTGCGCGCCGCGGGCGTCGACTGGAACCACCTGCTCAACGGCAACGACGCGATGACCCTGATCGTGCTGGCCGCGGTGTGGAAGCAGATCGCCTACAACTTCCTCTTCTTCCTCGCCGGGCTGCAGTCGATTCCCAAGAGCCTGATCGAAGCCGCCGCGATCGACGGCGCCGGCCCCTGGCGCCGCTTCTGGACGGTGCAGTTCCCGCTGCTCACGCCGACCACCTTCTTCCTGCTCGTCATCAACATCATCTACGTCTTCATCGACACCTTCGCGATCGTAGACGCCGCCACCTCCGGCGGGCCGGGCAAGGACACCGCGATCCTGGTCTACAAGGTCTACTTCGACGGCTTCAAGGCGCTGGACCTCGGCGGCTCCGCCGCGCAGTCGGTGGTGCTGATGGCGATCCTGATCGCGCTCACCGTGGTGCAGTTCCGCTATGTCGAGCGGCGCGTGAACTACTGAGGCCGGTGACGCCACCATGATCGAAAACCGCCCCCTCGCCAATACGCTGTCCCACCTGGTGCTCACGCTCGGCGTGATCATCGTGGCCTTCCCGGTCTACCTCACCTTCATTGCCAGCACGCAGACGGCGGAGCAGATCGTGCAGAACGTGCCGATGTCGCTGCTGCCGGGCGACAACATCGTGCAGAGCTACAAGCTCGCGCTCCTCGGCGGGCAGACCGAGTACGGCAGCAGGATCCCGCCGGTGGCGCCGATGATGGTGGTGAGCCTGATCAGCGCGCTGGTCATCGCCATCGGCAAGATCGCGATCTCGCTGCTCTCGGCCTTCGCGGTGGTGTACTTCCGCTTCCCCGGCCGCAGTCTGGTGTTCTGGATGATCTTCGTCACGCTGATGCTGCCGGTGGAGGTGCGCATCCTGCCCACCTACAAGGTCGTCTCCGACTTGGGGCTGCTCAACACCTACGGCGGTTTGACGGTGCCGCTGATTGCGTCGGCCACTGCCACCTTCCTGTTCCGGCAGTTCTTTCTAACCGTGCCCGACGAACTGGTGGAAGCCGCGCGCATCGACGGCGCCGGCCCGATGCGCTTCTTCTGGGACGTGCTGCTGCCGCTGTCGCGCACCTCGATCGCGGCGCTGTTCGTCATCCAGTTCATCTACGGCTGGAACCAGTACCTCTGGCCGCTGCTGGTGACCACCGACGAGAGCATGTACCCGGTGGTGATGGGCATCAAACGCATGATCTCCGGCGGCGACGCCGCCACTGAGTGGAACGCGGTGATGGCCACCGCGGTGCTGGCAATGATCCCGCCCGCGCTGGTAGTGATCCTGATGCAGAAGTGGTTCGTCAAGGGCCTGGTGGACAGCGAGAAATAGGCGATCGGAAAACATGGCGTCCATCTCCCTGCGCAATGTCGAAAAGGTCTACGGCCACGGCCTCAAGGCCGTGAAGGTGATCCACGGCGTCGATGCCGATATCGCCGATGGCGAGTTCATCGTCATCGTCGGCCCCTCGGGCTGCGGCAAGAGCACCTTGCTGCGCATGGTGGCGGGGCTGGAGGAGATCAGCGGCGGCGAGATTTCGATCGGGCCGCGGGTGGTCAACAACATCGAGCCGGCCGACCGCGACATCGCGATGGTGTTCCAGAACTACGCGCTCTACCCGCACATGAGCGTGTTCGACAACATGGCCTACGGCTTGAAGATCGCCAAGGTGCCGGTGCTCGAAATCAAGGCGCGGGTCGACAAGGCCGCCGCGATCCTGCAACTCGGCCCCTACCTGGCGCGCAAGCCGCGCGAGCTCTCCGGCGGCCAGCGCCAGCGTGTGGCCATGGGCCGCGCGATCGTGCGCCAGCCTCAGGTGTTCCTGTTCGACGAGCCCTTGAGCAACCTGGACGCGAAGCTGCGCGCGCAAACGCGCCTGGAGATCCAGAAGCTGCACACCGAGCTCGGCGTCACCTCGCTCTTCGTCACCCACGACCAGGTGGAGGCGATGACCCTGGCGCAACGCATGATCGTGATGAACGCCGGCCGCGTCGAGCAGATCGGCACGCCCGAAAGTGTGTATGCCAAACCGGCCACCACCTTCGTCGCCGGCTTCATCGGCTCACCGCCGATGAACCTGCTGGAGGGGCAGGCCGAAGGCTCGAATTTCAGCTACGGCGGACTGTCTCTCGCCCTGCCCGGCGCCGCGCCGCGCTCAGGCGCCCTGATCCTCGGCGTGCGCCCGGAGCATGTCGAGCTGCATGCCCAGGACGCCACCGGGCGCTGGCCCTTGCAGGTCGAGATGGTCGAGATGCTCGGTGCCGAACGCATCGTTTACGGCCGGCTCGGCGGCGCCGCCGACGCCGCGCTGTTCATGCTGCGCATCGACGGCACCCTGGTGCCGCCCCGTGTCGGCGCCACGGTGTGGGTTGGCGCGGCGGCGGCGCAGTTGCATTGGTTCGACAGCGCGACGAAGCAGCGGGTGGCCGCGTAGCGCCTTGGTGCAGGTCGAGCCGATCGATGCCGGCGTTTCGAAATTCCCCGCGCATCACCGACATGGCCATCTCGCAACGTGGACTCGAGCGCGCAAGCGACGGCAAGTTTGCCGAACCGGCCGAGCACCCTCACAAACCCACGGCATGACCCCCTGGCCCACCACCCGCTGGATCGCCCACCGCGGCTCCGGCAAGCTCGCGCCCGAAAACACGCTCGCGGCCTTCAGACTCGGCGCGAGCCACGGCTATCGCGCGTTCGAATGCGATGTGAAGTTGAGCGCCGACGGCGTGCCCTACCTGATGCACGATGAAACGCTGGAGCGCACCACCGGCGGCAGCGGCGACGCGGGCACTTGCGGCTGGCACACGCTGTCGCGCCTGGATGCCGGAAGCTGGCACAGCCGAGCCTACGCCGGCGAGCCGCTGCCGACGCTCGAAGCGGTGGCGCGCTATTGCATCGCCAACCAGTTCCTGCTCAACATCGAAATCAAGCCGATCCCTGGCACCGAGCACGACACGGGCCGCGTGGTGGCACAAGAGGCGGCACGCCTGTGGGCCGGCGAGGCGGTGCCGCCGCTGCTCACCTCGTTCAGGCCCGACGCGCTTGCCGCCGCGATGCAGGCGGCGCCCGCCTTGCCCCGCGGCCTCTTGATCGACACGCTCTGGGACGGCTGGCTGCGCTATGCGCAGCAGTTGCAATGTGTGGCGGTGGTCGGCAACTTCCGCCTCTTCGACGCCGCGCTGGTGCAGCAACTCCGGGCCGCGTCGATGCGGGTGATGGCCTACACGGTGAACGAGCCCGCCGATGCCGGGCGGCTGTGGGCGCTCGGGCTCGACGGCCTGATCACCGACGCGGTGGACCGCTTCTCGCCGGCTTGAATTGACAGCCCCCAGCTCCTCGCTGCGCTCGCTCCCCCCGAGGGGAGCTCAGGCCGCTTGGGAGCGGCCCGGCGCCGGCCTGAACCGACAGCCCCCAGCTCGCTGCGCTCGCTCCCCCCGAGGGGAGCTCAGGCCGCTTGGGAGCGGCCCGGCGCCGGCCTGAACCGACAGCCCCCAGCTCGCTGCACTCGCTCCCCCCAAGGGGAGCTCAGGCCGCTTGGGAGCTGAGAGCCGCGGCTTCAAGTCCGCCTGCGCGGACTTGGACAGCACGAAGGCCGGCCGATTCTGGCGGCCGGCGGCCTGGCGCCGGCCTGAACGAGATTCGCGCAGCGCCTCAATCCGCCGCCGCGCCAGCGCTCGCGATCCCGGGCCGGATCACGCTGGCCTCCGCACCCAGCGTCTCGTCGGGGTCCTCGGGCCGCGGCAGTTCATGCAAGCCGCGGATCGTCTGGATACGCCAGGCCGCCGCGGCGAGCAGCAAGGCGCCGGCGCCGGCGAACACCAACGACGCGCGCAGGTCCACATGTTCGCCGAGCCAGCCGCCGGCGAGCGCACCCGGCCCCGCGGGCAGCAAAGTGAGCCAGCGCATCGCGCTGGTCATGCGGCCGAGCAAGGGCTCGGGCGTGACCGCCTGGCGCAGCGCCAGGAAGTTGATGAAGATCAGCACAGCGCCGAAGCCGAAGCACAACAACATGCCGGCAAACGCGGCAACACCGAAGGCGTTGGCCGGCATCGCCGCGAGCAGCAACCAGCCGGCGCCACTGACCACGATGCCGGCGATCAGGCAAGGCCCGGGGCCCAAACGGCGCGAGATGCGGTGGCCCACGATGCTGGCCGACACAGTACCCACACCCAGGCCCACATAACTCAGGCCGACCGCCGATTCGTCCAGGCCGAGGGTGCGCGTGGCGAACAGGATTTGCACCACCACCGCCGCGTGGTGGAACATCTGCCACAGGCCCATCGTCACCGCCAGCGCCATCAGCAAAGGCTGGCCGAGAACAAAGCGCACCCCGGCTTTCAGGTCGCGCCAGAAATGGGCATCGGGCCGCGGGTCGCGCCGCTCGTTGACCTGGATGCCGCGCAGGATCCAGGCCGACCAGACCAGCATCAAGGCGTCCAGCAGCAGCGCCACCGGCGCGCTCACCAGCTTGATCAGCGCGCCCGCCAGGCCCGGCCCCGCCACCTCGGCACCCGACGACGCGAGGGCGTTCTTGGCATGCGCCTCCACCAGCCGCTCACGCGCCACAACTTGGGTGAGCACGATCTGCGCCGCGGTGCCGGCCACCGTGGCGACGCAGCCGATCAGGAAGCCGATGACATACAGCCAGGACATGCTGAGCCAGCCCATCCACCAGGCCAGCGGCACGGTGGCGATGCCGGCGGCGATCAACAACTCGCCGCCCACATACACCGGCAGCTTGCGCACCCGGTCCAGCCACACGCCCGAGGGCAGCGAGAAGAGCACGAAGGGCGCGAGCTCCATCGCGGTGAGCAGGCCCATCTGCGTCGGCGTGGCGTGCAGCAGCACCGCGGCGGTGAGCGGCAGCGCCAGCATCGTCACCTGGCCGCCGAGCGAGCTGATCAGGATCGACAGCCACAGGCGGCGGTAGACGCGGTCGCGCAGCAGGTCGCCTTCGGGCAGGGCGAGGCGCCTTCGCAGGGCCTGCGCCCAGCGGCGCGGCAAGAGAAAAAAACTCGACAGCGGGGACATGGTCAAGTCCGATGCATGGCAGCCCTGGTGGGGCCTTCTGTCGCTGCCGCGGGCGGGTGAGCCCGCGGTGCGATAACGATGGAGGTGCCACGCCGGAGTGACCCGGGCAAAGCACTTGCGGCGTTCTCGCGGCGTCTTGGCGTCGACCTTGCCAAGGTGGCGAAGGCCGCGCAGGGGCGCCGGCTCAGGCGGCTATAGCAGCGTCGGAAAACTGCGTTCGCAGGCGAGTGAAACCGGCCCCGACTTCGGCGTCGCGGCCGGTTTGTCGATGCCGTCAACCTGCAGGCCAACTGACGCCGCGAGGCCCAGCACCAGCGTCGACGCACGCACGACGAGCGCACCGCGGCTGATGCGGCTGCGGGCGGCTGAGTCGGCGTGGTTCATGGTCGGCCCCGAGGGTGTGAGTGCAAGGGCCCGATGCTAACTTCGCGGGCAAGGTGCGGCAACCCTTGGCGTCCTGCATTCTGGGGAGGCCATGGGGTAGCGCCTGCGAGAACCTTGCAGCAGCGTGGTGAGGGCAGCGCTGCGAGACACGCTCGCCGCGGACAGCACGGCACGGGCCGCACGCGCAGCACGCCGAAGCGCCGGCGCTTCAGCTGCGGTAGTCGGCGTTGATGCTGACGTAGTCGTGGCTCAGGTCGCAGGTCCACACGGTGGCATGCGCCGGGCCGCGTTTCAGGTCCACCCGCACCGTGATCTCGCTTTGTTTCAGCACCCGCTGGCCGTCCTCTTCGCGGTACGCGGTGTGGCGGCCGCCGCGGGTGACCACGTGCACATCGTCGAGGTACATCTCGATCAGGCTCTGTTCCAGGTCGGCGATACCGGCGTAGCCCACCGCGGCAAGGATGCGCCCGAGGTTCGGGTCGCTGGCGAAGAAGGCCGTTTTCACCAGCGGCGAATGGGCGATCGCATAGGCCGCGAGCCGGCATTCCTCCTTGCTCTTGCCGCCGTCCACGCGCACCGTGATGAACTTGGTGGCGCCTTCGCCGTCGCGCACGATCGCCTGCGCCAGCTGCCGCGCGACCGCGAACACCGCCTCGCGCAAGAGCGCGCCAGCGGGCGACTCAAGCTCTTCGATCGGCGCATGGCCGGCGCGCTGCGTGGCGATCAGCACGAAGGAGTCGTTGGTCGAGGTGTCGCCGTCGATCGTGATGCGGTTGAAGCTTTTGTCGGCGGCCTCGCGCAGCAGCTCCGCCATCAGGCGAGGTGCGAGCACCGCGTCGGTGGCGATGAAGCCGAGCATCGTGGCCATGTTCGGCCGGATCATGCCGGCACCCTTGGCGATGCCGGTGACGGTAACGGTGTGCCCGCCGATCTGCAC
>JANNGZ010000414.1:0-4674 GCA_031404155.1 Burkholderiales bacterium | reverse complement strand
AGGCTCATAGATAAGGGGATTATGCACAGCCAATAGCCAATAGCCAATAGCCCACTCCAGAAGCACATCGGCGGCCAAGCCCGGCCGCATCCGCGTGCGCGAAGCAGCGCACCCGGTGCCCGATGAAGCGGGCCGGCGTGGCGCGGTGCAGATGCTCGGCGCGGTGCGCGGGCTCACGTCCGACGACCTGGTGATCGCACTGGTGTCCGGCGGCGGCTCGGCCCTGTTGTCGTTGCCGGCGGAAGGACTGGCCTTCGACGACAAGCAGCAGATCAACCGGGCCCTGCTCGCCAGCGGAGCGTCGATCGACGAAATGAACTGCGTGCGCAAGCACCTCTCGGCCATCAAGGGCGGTCGCCTGGGTGCCGCCTGCGCGCCGGCGCGGATGCTCACGCTGCTGATCTCCGACGTGCCGGGCGACACGCCCGAGGTCATCGCCAGCGGACCGACCTTGCCCGATTCGACCACCTGCGCCGACGCGTTGGCGATCATCGATCGCTACCGCATCGCGCTGCCCGCCGCCGCGCGTGCCGGCCTCGGAAGCGGCGCCTACGAGACGCCCAAGCCTGGCGATGCACGCTTCGCCGGCCACACGGTGCAGATGATCGCCACGCCGCAGCAAAGCCTCGAAGCCGCGGCGGCATTGGCGCGTAGCGCTGGCATCGAGGCGCACATCCTGTCCGACGAGATCGAAGGCGAGTCGCGCGAAGTCGGCAAGGTACACGCCGCACTGGCCCGTGCGGTAGCGCGGCGCGGCACGCCATTCGCACGGCCTTGCGTGATCCTGTCGGGCGGCGAGACCACGGTGACAGTCAAGCAGAAAGGAGGCCGGGGCGGACGCGCCAGCGAGTTCCTGCTCGGCTGCGCGATCGCGCTGCAAGGCGAGGCGGGCGTGCATGTGCTGGCGGCCGACACCGACGGCATCGACGGTATCGAAGACAACGCCGGGGCCGTCGTTACGCCCGACACGCTGGCGCGCGCTGCCGCGCTCGGCATGAAGGCGGCAGACTTCCTCGACCGCAACGATGCCTACAGCTTCTTCGCAGGTCTCGGCGACCTGGTCGTCACCGGCCCGACCTTCACCAATGTCAACGACTTCCGGGCGCTGCTGATCGTCTAGGATGTTTTACCGAGCAATCAGCAGCTTCAAGCCTTGGCCCGCTGATGACGCAACGTGAAAGGGATGATCCAATGAATGCGACCGTTGAAGAGAGCCTGATCTCCAGAATCAGGACGCTGTCGCCGCAGCAGGTATCCGAGGGCGAAGACTTCGTGGAGTTCCTGGCGGCGAAGTCCATCAAGCGCGCAGCCATCGACCGGCTGCTGGCCATCGCGCCGGCGCTCGAAGCCGTCGGCGTGGAGCCGATGGGCGAACACGAGATCGCCGCCGAGGTCAACGCAGCGCGCGCCGAGCGGCGTGCGCCTGCTGTTTGATATGGATTCGCTTTCGATCACATAGGAATCCCGTTCGGGCTGAGCCTGTCGAAGCCCTTCGACAGGCTCAGGGCGAACGGTACAAGTTCGATGTGGCCACTGCGACCATCGAGGCAACGGGCAGGAACTGACGCGGGCACCTCCGCTATTGACTGTCGGCGGTCAGCCCTTCAGCCGCCGGCACCTCCAGCGCCAGCGCCAGCACCCCGCTGCGCTCCCATGCCAGGGCCTCCTGCTGCAACAGGTACAGCGTGCGCGGGTGGCTCGCGGCCCAGGCCGGCGTGAAGCGCAGCAGCACCCCGTTCCCGCTGCGTTCGAGCTGCAGTGCCTGCACGTCGACGGCGCCGCGCGCATGGCACTTGATGACGGCCAGCCGAAGCGCCAACACCTGGAGCGCGAAGGCGCGCTGCGTCAGTGGCGTCTCGATCTTGCGCAGCCCGCCGCGCTGGCCCAGCACCATCGCGGCCAAGTGGCGCTGCTGGCTCTGCGAGAAGCCGGCGGCGTCGGCGTTGCCGAGCAGGTAGGCGCTGTGGCGGTGGTGGTCGTGGTGCGAAACCATCATGCCGAGTTCGTGCAGGTCCGCGGCCCAGCCGAGTTCGCGGTCGCTCTCGCTGGCGATGCTGGCGTCGGCGGCGTCGTTGACCGCGACGCTGCCGTACAGCGCCATCGCAATGCGCCGCACGCGCGCGGCCTGCGCGGTGTCGACCTTGAAGCGGCGTTGCAGGCCGCGCGCGGACGCATCGCGGATGTCGCCGCTGCGCGCATCGCTCGACCCCGGTCTGACGGCACCCTGGCCGGCGCGCGCGGGCTGCCGCCGCGCAGCATGCCGCTGGTGCAGCTCGATGATCACGCCCTGGCGCAAGGCGCCGCGCGTGGGCTTGAGCGCCTCGATGCCGAACTGCACCGTCAACGTGTAGAGGAGGGCCAGCCCACCGGCGATGACCGCGCGGCGCTCTTCCTTCAGGCCGGGGAGCTCGAGCTTGTCGATGTGGCCGGCGCGCAGGCAACGCTCGATCAGCCATTGCAGGCCGGCGGGCGTGATCAGGCCGCCGTCGATGCCGCTGGCCGCCAGCACTTGCGAGACGGCACCGGCCGTGCCCGACGAGCCCAGCGCTTCGTGCCCGTGTTGCGGCGCGAACGGCAGCAGGGCTTCTTCGAGTTCGGCACCGGCCGCGACCTGGGCCGCGCGAAAGGCCGCGGCCGTCAGCCGGCCTTCGGCAAAGTGCTGCGTGGTCAGGCTCACGCTGCCGACCGCGAAGGACTCTGCGCGCGAAGGCAGCAGGCCGCGGCCGAGGATCATCTCGGTCGATCGGCCGCCGATGTCGATCACCAAACGCGGCAACTCGCTGGGCTGCAAGTGCGCGACGCCGGCATAGATCAGGCGCGCCTCTTCGCGACCGGAGATGACTTCGATCGGTTTGCCGAGTGCGGCTTGCGCGCGCAGCAGGAAAGCGTCGCGGTTCTTCGCCTCGCGCAGGGTCTGCGTGGCGACCGCGCGCACCTGGGCGGCCTGCATGCCTTGCAGGCGCTGCGCGAAGCGGCGCAGGCAGGCCAGGCCGCGCTCGCTGGCTTCGTCGGTCAACAGGCCGTGGCCGTCGAGGCCGGCGCCCAGGCGAACGGTTTCCTTCAGGTAATCGATGCGGCGGTAGCGCCCGCCGTCCATCTGTCCGATCTCGAGCCTGAAGCTGTTGGAGCCGATGTCGATGGCGGCCAGCGGGGCGTCGGCGGGCGGCAGGTCGGTGGGCATGGCCGCGATTGTGCTGTGAAGCCGACGTTCCCGATTGCTGCCTAGAATCCGCGGCCCGCCGCACGCCAAGGACCGACGACGATGAAATCCGAAGAGCTGAACCGCCGCGACTTCGTTCGTGCCGGCCTGGGCAGCAGCTTTGCTGCCGCGGTGCTGCCGGTGGCGGCGCAGACGCAAGCCAAGACCGACGCGGCCGGCCTGATCGTCGGCGAGGTCAGCGTGCCGGTCGGCGCGCAAAAGCTGGCGGCCTATCGCGCCGCCCCGGCGGGCAAGACGAATGCGCCGGTGGTGCTGGTCGTCAGCGAAGTCTTCGGCGTGCATGAATACATCGCTGACGTGGCCCGGCGTCTCGCAAGACAAGGCTACTTCGCCATCGCGCCCGAACTCTTCGAGCGCCAGGGCGACGCCGGCAGCTACGGCGAAGTCGCCAAGCTGCTGGCCGAGGTCGTCAACAAGACGCCCGACCGCGAGGTGATGGCCGACCTGGACGCCTGCGTGGCGTGGGCCAAGGCACAGGGCGCCGACACGAACAAGCTCGGCATCACCGGCTTTTGCTGGGGCGGTCGCATCACCTGGCTCTATGCCGCGCACAACCCCGCGCTGAAGGCCGGCGTGGCCTGGTACGGGCGCCTGGTGGGCGAGAAGAATCCGTTGCAATCGACGCACGCCGTCGACGTCGCGGCGCGCCTGCACGCGCCGGTGCTGGGACTGTACGGCGGGCAGGACACGGGCATTCCACTGGCCAGCGTCGAGCAGATGAAGCGTGCGCTGGCGGCTGGCAGCTCGGCGGGCAAGGCCAGCGAGTTGGTCGTCTACCCCGACGCGCCGCACGCCTTTCACGCCGACTACCGGCCGAGCTACCGCAAGGCCGATGCCGATGATGGCTGGCGGCGCTGCCTGGCCTGGTTCGCCGCGCAGGGCGTCGCATGACCCTCGCGTACATCGTGCTGGCGACGTTGGCCGGCGGCCTGGCTTCGGTGCTGATCGCCGCGGCGTTGACGGTGCAGGTGCTCGGCCGCCTCGTCAAGAGCCTGGTCAGCCTGTCGGCGGGGCTGCTGCTCGGCACCGCGCTGTTGCTGGTGCTGCCCGAGGCATTCGAGAGCGATGCCGGCGCGCAGCCGCTGTTCATCACCCTGCTGCTCGGCCTGATGTTCTTCTTCCTGCTCGAGAAGGCCGAGCTGTACCGCCACGACCACCACCACGAAGGCGACGACCCGCATCACGACCACCACCACGGTTTCGACGCCGAGCAGGCCGGCCGCGGCGGCTGGAGCGTGCTGGTGGGCGACAGCATCCACAACTTCTGCGACGGCGTGATCATCGCCGCGGCCTTCCTGGCCGACACGCGGCTTGGCGTCGTCACCGCGCTGGCGGTGATCGCGCACGAAATACCGCAGGAAGTCGGCGACTACGTGGTGTTGCTCAACGCCGGTTTCTCGCGCGCCAAGGCGTTGGCCTTCAACGCGCTGTCGGGCCTGGCGGCCGTGGTTGGC
>JANNGZ010000413.1:0-4437 GCA_031404155.1 Burkholderiales bacterium | reverse complement strand
TCACCGGCACGATTGCGCCCTTGCTGGCCATCATGCTGGCGGTGCCGACCTCGAACACCTGAAGCACATGGGGCGCGTTGCCGGCGCGGAACGCGGCGATCGCTGCCGCAAAGGACTCGGGGTAGGTGCCCTTGAACACCGGCACCACCTTGTAGTCCTTCTGGCTCGCGTTGAAACCTCCGGCCAGGCCGTTGACCCATTCGCCGAGCTGGCCGCTCATCGAATGCCACCACTGGATTTCGACCTGGGCCTGTGCCGAGGCGGCACCCAGACCGAGCAGGGTGGCGAGTGCGAGGGACTTCAGTTTCATGACTTCTCCGTGGTGGGATGGTGCGATCCAAGCGCGCGAGTCTGCGCGACTTTGATGACAGGCCCGTTTCTGTCACGGAACGCGCACCGCATTCAACGGGGATTACCCGCCGCGAGCCGCCCGCTGAAATGCGGTAATGCTGCGCTGCGGTACGATCCTGGCCCAGTGCGTGCGCGGCCTCGTGCGGCCCCGATTCGAGGCTTCGTCGCGGCGCTGCTGCCCCTGAAATGAAGCCCCCAAGCTCACTTCGTTCGCTGCCCCCCAAGGGGGCGCTCAGTACCCTCGGAACGGCCGGGCGGTACTGAGATGAACGCGCCCCTGCCTGCCAATGCGCTGGCCGCCACGCGCGTGGCCGACGACGACAGCGCGGCGCCCCGCCTGCGCGAAATTCCGTACAACTACACCTCGTTCGCCGACGGCGAGATCGTGGCTCGCCTCCTGGGCGAGCGTGCCTGGGAGGTCTTGAGCCGCCTGCGCGAAGAGCGCCGCACCGGGCGCAGCGCGCGCATGTTGTACGAGGTACTCGGCGACATCTGGGTGGTGCAGCGCAACCCGTACCTGCAAGACGACCTGCTCGACAACCCGAAGCGCCGCGCGCAACTGGTCGAGGCGCTGGAGCACCGGCTGCACGAGGTTGAAAAACGCCGCGACCCCGGCAGCGACGGCGCCCGTTACGCCCTCGTGGGCGAACTGCTCGCCGCCGCGCGCAAGGCCGTGGCTGCCTTCGCCGCGTCGTTCGACGAAGTCGCCGAATTGCGCCGGCGGTCCCGGCGTGTGCTCGGGCGCGTGACGGCCAAGGACAACCTCAAGTTCGACCCGCTGTCGCGCGTGTCGCATGTGACCGACGCCACCGACTGGCGCGTGGAATATCCGTTCGTGGTGCTCACGCCCGACACCGAGGCCGAGACCGCGGCGATCGTGAAGGGCTGCGTCGAACTCGGCCTGACCATCATCCCGCGTGGCGGCGGCACCGGCTACACCGGCGGCGCGGTACCGCTGACCTGGAAGAGCGCGGTGCTCAACACCGAGAAGCTCGAAACCATGAGCGCGGTGGAGATGGTGTCGCTGCCCGGCGTCGCCGAGCCGGTGGCCACGGTGTGGAGCGAAGCGGGCGTGGTGACGCAGCGCGTGGCCGACGCGGCCGAGGCCGCGGGTTATGTGTTTGCGGTGGACCCGACCTCGGCCGAAGCCAGCTGCATCGGCGGCAACATCGCGATGAACGCGGGCGGCAAGAAGGCGGTGTTGTGGGGCACCGCACTGGACAACCTGGCCAGCTGGCGCATGGTGACGCCCGAGGCCAAGTGGCTTGAGGTGACCCGGCTCGACCACAACCTGGGCAAGATTCATGACGTCGAGGTGGCCCGCTTCGAGCTGCGCTACTTCGACGCCAGCGGCAAGAAACTCGAACGCAGCGAAACGCTCAGCGTGCCCGGCGGCACCTTCCGCAAGGAGGGCCTGGGCAAGGACGTGACCGACAAGTTCCTTGCCGGCCTGCCCGGCATCCAGAAAGAAGGCTGCGACGGCCTGATCACCAGCGCGCGCTGGGTGCTGCACCGCATGCCCAAACATGTGCGCACCGTGTGCCTGGAGTTCTTCGGCAATGCCAAGGACGCGGTGCCGAGCATCGTCGAGATCAAGAACTTCATGTTCGAGGAGCACAAGCGCGGCGGCGCCATCCTCGCCGGCCTGGAACACCTGGACGACCGCTACCTGAAGGCGGTGGGTTACGCGACCAAGTCCAAGCGCGGTGCCCAAGGCAGCGCGAATGGGGGTCAGAGCGGGAACGCGAACCGGACCACGAACACCAATCCGTCCGGCCTGCCGAAGATGGTGCTGGTGGGCGACATCGTCGGCGACGACGACGCGGCCGTGGCACGCGCCACCAGCGAGGTGGTGCGCATCGCCAATTCACGCGCCGGCGAAGGTTTTGTCGCAGTGAGCGCCGACGCGCGCAAGAAGTTTTGGCTCGACCGCAAGCGCACCGCCGCGATCGCCAAGCACACCAACGCGTTCAAGATCAACGAGGACGTGGTGATCCCGCTCGAACGCATGGGCGAGTACACCAACGGCATCGAGCGCATCAACATCGAGCTGAGCCTGCGCAACAAGATCGAGTTCGCGGGCGCGCTGCTCGCCTTCTTCGAGCGCGGCAACCTGCCGCTGGGCAAGAGCGACGACGCGGGCGAGATTCCGCGCGCCGAGTTGCTCGAGGACCGGGCGCAGCAGGCGATCGACCTGCTGCGCGAGGTGCGCGGGCAATGGCAGGGCTGGCTCGACGGGCTGGACGCCACGGTGCCGGGCGACGGCGATACCCGCAGCCTGTTCGAGCGCATCCAGGACGGCGGCCTGCGCGCATCTTGGAAGATGCAGATCCGCAAGCCGCTTCAGGCGCTGTTCTCCGGCGCGGCGCTGGCGCCGATCCTCGAGGCCTGCCAGGCGATCCACAAGGAGGTGCTGCGCGGGCGGGTGTGGGTGGCGCTGCACATGCATGCCGGCGACGGCAATGTTCACACCAACATCCCGGTGAACTCCGACAACTACGCGATGCTGCAAACCGCGCATGCGGCGGTGGCCCGCATCATGGCGCTGGCGCGGCGGCTCAACGGCGTGATCTCGGGCGAGCATGGCATCGGCATCACCAAGCTCGAGTTCCTCACCGACGACGAGCTGAAGGACTTCGCCGACTACAAGCAGCGCGTCGACCCGCAAGGGCGCTTCAACAAGGGCAAGCTGCTGCGCGGGCACACCAGCGGTGTCGACGATGTGCGTCTTGCCGACCTGCGCCACGCCTACACGCCGAGCTTCGGCCTGATGGGCCACGAGTCCTTGATCATGCAGCGCAGCGACATCGGCGCGATCAGCGACTCGATCAAGGACTGCCTGCGCTGCGGCAAGTGCAAGCCGGTCTGCGCCACGCATGTGCCGCGGGCGAACCTGCTCTACAGCCCGCGCAACAAGATCCTCGCCACCTCGCTGCTGATCGAAGCGTTTCTCTACGAAGAGCAGACCCGCCGCGGCATCTCGGTGAAGCACTGGGAGGAGTTCGAGGACGTGGCCGACCACTGCACCGTGTGCCACAAATGCTTGAGCCCCTGCCCGGTCAAGATCGACTTCGGCGACGTCTCGATGGCAATGCGCAACCTGCTGCGCAAGATGGGCAGGAAGAGTTTCCGGCCCGGCAACGCCGCGGCGATGCTGATGCTCAACGCGACGAACCCGCAAACGATCAAGCTGGTGCGTAGCGCCATGGTCGGCATCGGCTTCAAGGCGCAGCGCCTGGCGCATGACCTGCTGAAGCTCGCGGCGCGCAAGCAGACCGCGGCGCCACCGGCCACCACCGGCACCGCGCCGCTGCGCGAGCAGGTGATCCACTTCGTCAACAAGAAGCTGCCCGGTGGGCTGCCGAAGAAGACGGCGCGTGCGCTGCTGGACATCGAGGACAAGAACTACGTTCCGATCATCCGCGACCCGAAGGCCACGACTGCCGACACCGAAGCCGTTTTCTACTTCCCCGGCTGCGGCTCCGAGCGCCTGTTCAGCCAGGTCGGCCTGGCCACGCAGGCGATGCTGTGGCACGCCGGTGTGCAGACGGTGCTGCCGCCGGGCTACCTGTGCTGTGGCTACCCGCAGCGAGGCTCGGGCCAGTTCGACAAGGCCGACAAGATCATCACCGACAACCGGGTGCTGTTCCACCGCGTCGCCAACACGCTGAACTACCTCGACATCAAGACCGTGGTGGTGAGCTGCGGCACCTGCTACGACCAGCTCCAGGGCTACCAGTTCGAGGACATCTTCCCCGGCTGCCGCATCATCGACATCCACGAGTACCTGCTGGAGAAGGGCATCACGCTGCCCGCGGCCGGCGCCTACCTCTACCACGACCCCTGCCACAGCCCGATGAAGCTGCAGGAGCCGATGAAGACCGTCAAGGCCCTGCTCGGCCCCGGCGTGATCAAGAGCGAGCGCTGCTGCGGCGAAAGCGGCACGCTCGGCGTGACGCGGCCGGACATCGCCACGCAGGTCCGCTTTCGCAAGGAAGAAGAGCTGCGCAAGGGCGAGGTCGCGCTGCGTCAGTCGGGTCTGGTGGCGCCGCGACAAAACATCAAGATCCTCACCTCCTGCCCGAG
>JANNGZ010000412.1:0-2270 GCA_031404155.1 Burkholderiales bacterium | reverse complement strand
GCAGCTGCAACGCCGGCGGCAGCCGCTCGAACAGCAGCTCGAAGGTGCGCAGGACTTCGGCAACGCTCTGGTGCTGGCGCGACTCCGCCGCCGCCACGACGAGCGACTCGAACGCATTGAGCAGGCGCGGCAGCACGTCGTCGGTGTAGACGACCGGCGCGGATTCGCCCGGCGCACCATCGTCCTGCGGCACCGACCAGCGCGCCAGGATGTCGCGCAGGCTGTAGATGGCGAGCACCCCGGCGTCGGGGTCCGAGCGCGCGCTCGAAATCGCGGTCCAGCCGATGGTCTCGAGTTCCTCGACCGCATCCAGCGGGTCGGTGGCAATGTCGCGATTGTCGGCGCGGTGAATCGCGTTCTCCAGCATGCCGGCGATGGCGCTCGCGTCGGCCATCGAGTGCGCATTCACCTGTGCCAGCCGCTGGCCGAACACGATGTAGGCGCCGAGCGTGATTTGCAGCACCACCTCCACCGGTGCACCGGCCCGCGCCGCGGCGCGAGTGATGGCGTCGACGTCGATACGCGTGACGAAGCCATGCGCCAGCGCGTTCACCTCCAGGCTCACCGAGCCGACCCCGCTCGGCGAGCGCCGGGTCTTGCGGACCAGGCCGAGCTGCACCGTGCGTGCCGCCAGCGCGTGATGGTGAATCGCCTCGATGATGACCTCCGGGCGCATCTGGTTCACCGTGGTGTAGAACAAGATCAGCAGCAGGCACAGCGCCAGGATCGTGCAAAGCAGGGCGACGCTGCCGCCGAGCACCGGATTCAAGGGCCCGACCGAGGCCAGCGTGGCCAGCGCATACACCGACACGCCGACGAAGAAGCCGAAGTAGGCCTGGTTGTGCCAGCTGCGCAGGAACTGGTCGTAGACCTGATGGGTGAGCGAACTGGCCGACTGCTGCAACGCGATCAGCAGCAGCGACACGGTGATCGAGGTGATCGTGATCAGGCCTGACGCAATCGTGGTGAGCAGCTCGCCCGTGGCCGCGGCGTCGGTGAAGGCGTGGCCTTGCAGCCAGGCCCGCGCGGGCACCAGCGCGGGCACGTCACCGCGATCGAGCGCGAAGGTCGCCACTGCCAGCAGCAGGAAGGCCGCAATCACCGACGTGGGCAGCCACAGGAACTCGGCGAAAGCCTGGCGCAGGGCCTCCAGCCGCTTGCGCACGCGATGGCCGCCGCGGGGGCCGCCGCGGGGGCCGGTGGCGGGGGCGCTACCTGGCGCTCTCAACCTTGCTGTCCTCTTCCTTTGCCGCGGCCAGGGCTTCGGGTTCGAGCTGCTCGGCTGCAAAGTTCAGCTTGATGAAAACACCCCAGGCCGCGAGCAGCGCCGCGGCCATGAAACCGATTGCCGCCGCGTAGGGCAGGTGCGAGGGCTCGTCGCGGCTGAAGCGGAACACCGCCACCAGCGCCTCGATCGACAAGGCCACCACCAGCACCACCAGGAATCGCGACAGGAAGCGGCGCACCCGCGACGGCGAGCTCATCGTCGAGGCGCGCTGAATCTCCTCCTCGACGATCGTCTGCCCGAGTTCGAGCGCGGCGACGGCGATGGTCAGCAGCGCGATGCTGCCGAGCACCGCGTCGATGCGCTCGGGCATGCCGCGGCCGGTGAACGGCAGCACTGCGTGCAGCAACTCGAAGCCGGCAAAGACGAGCAGCGCAAACGCGCCGACGATGAACATCACGCTGATCACGAGATGCCCGGCGGGGAACAGTTTCAGCAAGAGTTTCATACCCGACCCTGCTCCTGAATTTGCCGTTGTGCCCGGGACTCGGCGACGCGATGACGGCGCCGGTCAAGCCACCCGAGCGAAGTCGATGAACCCGCGTTCGACGTCGGTGGCCACCAGTTCCACCCGCAGCCGCCGGCCGACCTCGAGGTCGGGCGCGCCCGACACCAGTTTTCCCTCCACCGGCGGCGAGAACACGCGCACCCACGTGTCGCCCTTGGCCAGGCCGGTGACGATCGCATCGAAACGCTGGCCGACACGCGATTGCAGCAGCAGCGCGGCCTCGCATTTGCGCAGCTTGCGCTCGACCTTTTGCGCCGCGTCCTCTTGCTGGCTGCAATGGCTGGCCAGCGCCTGCAATTCCGCCACGCTGTAGGGCGCCGCGCTGCCCGCGAGCGCGGCCTTCACCATGCGCGAGGTGACCAGGTCGGGGAAGCGCCGGTTCGGCGCGGTGGAGTGGGTGTAGTCGCGCACCGCGAGGCCGAAGTGGCCCACCGGCTCGGTGCCGGGTTGCTCCACCACGTACTCGCCCGAGCCCAT
>JANNGZ010000411.1:0-9451 GCA_031404155.1 Burkholderiales bacterium | reverse complement strand
TGATCTACCTGCTGCTGGCCGAACACGCGATCGAGATCGTGGCCGACCGCGGCCTGGCGCGGCAGGTGCCGCCGGAACATTGGCAGCAGATCGTGGCCGGCATGCGCGAAGCGTTTCGCGCCGGGCGTTTCGAGGAAGGCTTGATGCAGGCGGTGAATGCGGTGGACGAGCAACTCGCGCGCCACTTTGCAAGCGACGGCCGCGCCCTCAACCCGAACGAGTTGCCGGACGCGCCGTACCTGCGTTGATGAGGGTTCGGGCCTCGGGGCGGCGCTTAAGCGCTGGGGTCCACGCCATCGAGGCCCCGAGGGGAGACCGCCGGCGCTGCGCGCGCCGACGGGGCAGCACCTGCGATCACTTGGCCTTGGCCATTTGTGCGTTCACGTCACGCAGGCCGGCAACGCGGATCGACTCGAGGTCGGCCGCGCTGGCCACACGCACTTGCGCTTCGCCGTAGTGCACCAGGCCCAGGCGCTGCGCTTCGCGGGTTTCGGCCAACACTTGGGCACGCGACGGGCCCGACGCGGACGGTGCGTCGAAGCCACGCGAAGCCTCGCCGAATTCGATCTGGCCGGTCTTGAGCGCGGCGACCGCTTCGTTGCGGACCTGCTCGCGCGAGGCGCTGGAGCTGACCTTCTGCCAGGTGTCGGGGGTGGCTTCCTGGGCCAGGGCAGCGCCGCTGGCGAAGGTGGCGAACACGGCGGCGGCGATCAGAGTCTTGACGTTCATGGTGTAAATCTCCTGGGTGGGCTGGGGGTTGGGACTGGGTTGATGTCGGGTGTCGACAGGGAGAACTTTAGAAATCCAAAACGACGACTTCCGCACCGCGGGATTACGAATTCGTAATCCACGCCGAGGCCGCTTGGTGAGAACATCAAGGCCGCTTCAGCGACCTTCCACAGCCCTTTGCGGCGCCCCAATTCACCATGCGCGTGCTCGTGATCGAAGACGAAACCAAGCTCGCCGACTACCTGCTAAAAGGCCTGTCGGAAAACGGCTACGTGGTCGACGTGGCGCGCGACGGCATCGAAGGCCGGCGCTTGGCCACCGAGGGCGAATACCAACTCGTGCTGCTCGACCTGATGCTGCCCGGCATCGACGGCTTCGGTGTGCTCAAGGCGGTGCGTGCGCGGGCCGACATGACCCCGGTGCTGATGCTCACCGCGCGCGACAAGGTCGAAGACCGGGTGCGCGGCCTGCAGGAAGGCGCCGACGATTACCTGGTCAAGCCCTTCGCGTTTTCCGAGCTGCTCGCACGTGTGGCCGCGCTGCTGCGCCGCGGCGCCGCGGGTGCCGCGGCCAACCCGACGCAGTTCCGCCTCGCCGACCTTGAGCTCGACCTGGCCAGCCGCAAGGCGCAGCGTGCGGCGCAGCGGCTGGACCTCACCGCCAAGGAGTTCGGCTTGTTGACCCTGCTGCTGCGCCGGCGCGGCCAGGTGCTCTCGCGCACCACGCTGGCCGAGCAGGTGTGGGACATGAACTTCGACTCCGACACCAACGTGGTCGAGGTGGCGGTGCGCCGCCTTCGCGCCAAGCTCGACGACCCGTTCCAGAACAAGTTGCTGCACACTGTGCGCGGCATGGGCTATGTGCTCGAGGACCGCTCCGCATGAAGCCGCTGCTGGGGTCCCACTCGATTGCGCGGCGGCTGTCGTGGCAGCTGGCGCTGGTGACCGCGTTGCTGCTCGGCGCGGTGTTCGCGTGCAGCTTCGTGGCGATCAATGCCGAGTTTCGCGAAAAACACGCAGAGCTGGTCGAGAGCCGCAGCCTGGTGATCAAGGAAATCGTGCGTTCGGCCGCGATGCAAAGTGAAGCCGCGGTGCTGCAGCGCATCGAGTCGCTGGCGGGCATGCGCGCGGGCACGCGGCTGGAGCTGCGCCGCGCGGACAACAGCCTGCTCTACCGCGACCCCGACACCGCGGGGCACAGGCTCTCGGCGCACACCAAGAGCGTGGACTTCAGCGTCGAGACACCGCAGGTGGCCGGCGGCGTGTTGCGCGGCGTGTTCACCCTCGACTTCGCCGACGACATGCGCCTGCGCGACCGCTGGGTCACCGCACTCACCATCGCCACCCTGGCCGGCGGCGCGCTGAGTGCGCTCGGCGCCTGGCTGTGTGTGCGCCGCGAATTGAAACCGCTGCTCGCGCTGGCGCGCCAAACCCGTGCCATCTCCCCCGGGCGCCTGCACAAGCGCCTGAGCATCGAGTACCCCGCCGAAGAGCTCACCGACTGGATCGACCAGTTCAACGCGCTGCTCGAACGGGTCGAGCAGGCCTATGGGCAACTCGAAGGATTCAACGCCGACGTGGCGCACGAGTTGCGCACACCGCTGGCCACGCTGATCGGGCAGACCGAGTTGGCGCTGTCGCGCGAGCGCAGCGTGGAAACGCTGCGCGAAACCCTGCTCTCCAACCTCGAAGAGTTGCAGCGCCTGGCCGCGATGGTCAACGACATGCTGTTCCTCTCCAACGCCGACCGCGGTGCCGGCGCACGCCGCGGCGCGCCGGTGAGCCTGGCCACCCTGGTGCACCAGGTGGTCGAGTTCCATGAGGCGCCGATCGAAGACGCGGGTTTGAAGGTGCGTGTCGAAGGCGACGCGCAACTGGCGCTCGACGAGCCGCTGGTCAAACGGGCGCTGTCCAACCTGCTCGGCAATGCCACGAGATTTGCCGAGCGCGGTTCGGTGCTGCGGGTGTGCATCACGCCCGAGGGCGCCGAGCAGGTGGTGGTGATGGTCGAAAATGCCGGCCCGCAGATCGAGCCTGAACACCTGCCGCGCCTGTTCGACCGCTTCTTCCGCGCCGACGTGTCGCGCTGCGAAGCCCAGCAGCATCACGGCCTGGGCCTGGCCATCGTCGCCGCGATTGCGCGCATGCACGCCGGCCAGGCACTTGCCGAATGCAGCGGCGGGCGCACCCGGATCGGCTTCAGGCTGCAAGCGGGCTGAGATGACCCACCCCCGAAGCGGCTTCGCCGCTTCCCCCCAGGGGGCGCCGCCAGCGGCCTGGCAAAGCCAGTTCCGCGGCGGCCGCTTGCGATGCGGCCTGGCGGAGCCAGTTCCACGGCAGTTGCTTGACGTGCTCTCACGTCTCATCCGTCACGGGTCGCGCCGAGCGCAGCAACCGCTACGTCCGCATTTGGTGGCCTGCGCGGCACGGGCTCGTTTCTGCCACCCCGACGCATTGGCATACTGATGCCCCCGCCGCGACCTGCATGCAATGCACACCGATGCCGCCATGAACGCACCGATCCCCGCCTGGCCCACCAGCGGCTCCAGCCGCATCCCCTTCTGGGCCTACACCCGAGACGATGTCTACCAGCGTGAGCTGGAGCGCTTCTTCTACAAGGGGCATTGGTGTTACGTGGGGCTCGAAGCCGAGGTGCCGAAGCCCGGAGGTTTCCTGCGCACCGCGATCGGCGAGCGTTCGGTGATCCTGGCGCGCGACATGGACGGCGCGCTCAATGTCGTCGAGAACCGCTGCGCCCACCGCGGCATGCGTTTTTGCCGTGCCAAGAGCGGCAACACGAAGGACTTCACCTGCCCCTACCACCAGTGGAACTACAGCCTGCAAGGTGACCTGCAAGGCGTGCCGCTGCGCCGCGGTGTGCGCCAGGGCAAGGAGGTGGTGGGCGGCATGCCGGCCGACTTCAAACCCGCCGACCATGGGCTCAACAAGTTGCGCGTCGCCTCGCGCGGAGGGGTCGTCTTTGCGACCTTCGACGCCGAGGCCGAGCCCTTCGAGGACTACCTTGGCCCCGAGATGCTGCGCTGGTACGACCGCCTGTTCAACGGCCGGAAACTCGTTCTGCTCGGCCACAGCCGCCAGCGCATTCCGGGCAACTGGAAGCTGATGCAGGAGAACATCAAGGACCCTTACCACCCGGGCCTACTGCACACCTGGTTCGTCACTTTCGGCCTTTGGCGCGCCGACAACCAGGCCGCTTTGCGCATGGACCGCCACTCGCGCCATGCCGCGATGATCTCCACCCGCGGCAACGCCGGCGCGCAAGGTGAAGCAACCGCCGGCGTGAGCAGCTTCAAAGCCACGATGACACTCAACGACGACCGTTTTCTCGACGTGGTGCCCGAGGCCTGGTGGGGCGGCCCTACCGCGGTGATGATGACCCTCTTCCCGAGCGTGATCTTCCAGCAGCAGGTGAACAGCGTGAGCACCCGCCATATCCAGCCGCGCGGGCCCGACAGCTTCGACTTCGTGTGGACGCATTTCGGCTTCGAAGACGACACGCCCGAGTTGACCCGCCGCCGGCTGCGCCAGGCCAACCTCTTCGGCCCGGCTGGTTTTGTCTCCGCCGACGACGGCGAGGTGATCGAGTTCAGCCAGCAGAATTTTCAAGCCGACGATGCGCCGAGCACGATGGTCGAACTCGGCGGGCGCGAGGTGGGCGACACCGAGCACATGGTCACCGAGACACTGATCCGCGGCATGTACGCCTACTGGCGCAAGGTGATGGAGCTGTGAGCGCGATGACCCTACCCGTTCTGGATCCGGCGCGTTTTGTGGCGCTCACCCAGCTCTATGCGGAGGCCGCGTCAGCACTCGACGCCGGCGAGTGGGAGCGCTGGATAGCCTGCTTCACCGACGACTGCCGCTACACCCTTCAGCCGCGCGAGAACTTCGACCGCGGGCTGCCGCTGGCCACTATGGCCTTCGAAAGCAAGGGCATGCTCAAGGACCGCGCCTACGGCATCTCCAACACGCTGTTCCACGACCCCTACTACCAGCGCCACATCGTCGGGCTGCCGCGGGTGCTGAAGGCCGACGCCGAGAGTATCGAAGCCGAGGCCCATTACGCGGTGTTTCGCACCAAGCCGAGCGAGCCGAGCACGGTGTTCAATGTCGGCCGCAGCATCGACCTCGTGCGCGAAACCGCCGCCGGCCCGCGCTTCGCCTCGCGGCTCGTGGTCTTCGACAGCGAGCTGATTCCCAACTCGATCATCTATCCGATCTGACCATGAGCGCAGCCAAGGAATGGGTCGACGTGACCAGCGAAGACAACCTCTTCGAGGGCGCCAGCATCGCGGTGATCGTGCACGACAGGGAACTCGCGCTGCACTGCATCGCCGGCGTGCCCTATGCCAGCGACAACATCTGCACCCATGGCGCGGCGCGCCTGTGCGAAGGTTTCATCGAAGGCCACGAGATCGAATGCCCGCTGCACCAGGGGCGCTTCGATCTGCGCAGCGGCCAAGCGATGGGCCCGCCGGCCACCGAGCCGATCCGCGTCTACCCGGCGCGGCTGAAAGGCGGGCGCGTCTGGGTCGAAATCGCGCCCGGCTGACGCCACCCGCGGCCCGGCGTTGCGGCCGGCCTCGGGCAGCGCCTGGGGGTGGTCAGTACACGAAGATCGGGTTGATGATCGCCTGCACCGCGCCGGTCACGCGCGAGGGCCCGAGCGTGAACAGGCCTTCGTAGACCTTGTCCTTCACCGCCTCTTCGGCGACCACGTTCTCCAGGATGAAGATGCCATGCTGCGCCAGCAGAATCTGGTGCACATGGAACACCTTGGATGCGGTTTCGAAGGGCAGCACTTCCAGGCCCCAGGTGTCGGCGCCAACCGCCGCAACCCCGAGCGACGCGAGGTAATGCGCGCCCCCAACGCCCAGACCGGGCTCGACACTGCCGTAGCGCTTGTCGTCCTTGCCGATCAGCTTGGTCCAGCCGGTGTAGAAGATCACCACGTCGCCACTGCCGATCTTCATGTTGCCCTGGCGTGCCAGCGCGGCGTCGATCTCCGGCTTGTTGAACGCCGTGCCTTCGGGTACCGGGTCCTTGCCGGTGAGGCCGACCATGTCCAGGATCACGCCGCGCGTGGCGATCGCCGGCACGGTTTCGATGCCGTACTTCTGCAGGCCACCGGCGGTGACGAAATCGGCGCCCTTGCGGCAGTTGTAGTACACGCCGTCGATGCCGATATGGCCCAGGCCGTCGAGCTGCGAGCCGATGCCCACCCAGCCCATGATGATGTCGTCGTTGTAGTTCGTCTTGGTCTCGCCGAGCGAGCGCCCGTACTCCTGGCCCGGCGTCAACACCGTGACCGAGAAGGTGCGCGGCGGGAAGGCCGGCGTCTTGCTGTTGGTCTCGATACCCATGCGGATCGCCTTGCCGCGCTTGACCAGCTTGCTCGCCTCCAGCGTCTTGGCCGCGGTGATGGTGTTGAGCGCACCGGCTTGGTCGTCGGCGCCGTACTTGGACTTGTAGCAACTCTCGTAAGCCTGCGCCCAGGCGCTGGGGCGCCCCGGCGATCAGCGCCGTGGCCAATGCGGCCGCGAAATGAATTCTGGTTCTCATCGGGGTGTCTCCTCGGGGTGGGTCCGGTGTCGGGTCAGAAGCTGCGCCTGCGGCCGGACCGTGTCCGCGGGTGCACATCGAAATTGAATGCTCTGGACCTGCTGCTCGCCCCAGCCCACGGTGCGCAGGGTTTGGGCGCGGGTCTCGGCGCGGCAGGCCGGGTGGCGCGCCGCCATCACCGGCACGCCCGGCACCAGCGCCACGTTCCAGGTCGGGTCGAAAAAGCGAACGCTGAAAGCGCCGGCCGACAGTGCCGTGGCGAAGCGCATCCCGAAGTTCAACTCGATGCCCTCGTCGCCGCGGTCAACGGCCGCGAGCGGCTGCTCCACCTGCAACCCCAGCGGCTCGGGCGGGTCGGCATCGGTCGCCGTCAGCGCTTCGCTGCGCAGGGTATCGGCAGGCAAGGCATCGACGCGCAGAAAGTAGCGTTGCAGGCGCAGCAGGCGGTCGTTGCCACGCGCGAACGCGGCGAGCTCGTCGGCGTCGAGGCGGCCGTCGCGGTTGAGGTCTGCGGCGCCGCGGATCTGCGCACTGGCCACCGCGTCGACCCGAAAGCGCACCCGCAGACCGCTGACGCCGTCGCTGCCGACCACCGGCTCAAGTTGGTAGGTGAAGTGGAAATGCGGGTGCGCCAGCGCCGGCGCGCTGTGCAGCGCGAGGGCGCCGACCGCGGCCGTGGCGGCGTACAGGGCTGCGGCTCGAAGGCGGCGCATCTCACCCGCCGATCGAGGAGGGGACCGGCGGCCGCTCCGCCGAGCGTGCCGCCGCATTCGCGCCACGCTCGATCGTGTACTGGCGCGCGAACAGCGACGCACCATGGTGCTCGTCCGATTGCGAAATCAGCACCGCCAGCGTCGTGCCCTGCAAGGTATGGATCACTTCGGCGAGCCGCTGCGCCAGCGCCGGCGCCACACCTTCGAAGGGCTCGTCGAGCAGCAGCAGGCGGGTACCGACCGCGAGCGCACGGGCAAGTGCCACCAGCTTCTGTTGCCCACCCGAGAGCAGCAGCGCGCGCCGCTCGCGCATCTGCTCCACCTCGGGCAGCAGCCGGTAGGCCAGCGCCAGGCGCGTGGCCTTGTCGAGGGACTTGTTCACCCACAGCGGCAGCATGATGTTTTCCTGCACCGTGAGCTGCGGCACCAGGCCGCGGTCTTCGGGCATGTAGCCGATGCCGAGGCCTGCGCGGGCATGGCGCGGCAACGCGGTGAGGTCAGCTCCGGCAAAACGGATCGTGCCGGCCGACGCGGGCAAGTGGCCCATCACCGCGCGCATGAAACTTGTCTTGCCGGCGCCGTTGCGGCCGACCAGGCTCACCATCTCGCCCTCGGCCACGCGCAAGGAAAGGTCGCGCAGCGCCGGCATGGCCTGGATATGCGCGGCGAGGTTGGCGACCTCCAAGAGGCCCGCGCTCACTTCGGCCCCCCGGTCACATAGCGCTTCACGTCGGCGTCGGCGAGCACCTGGTCCGGCGTGCCGTCGGCGATCACGCGGCCGCTGTAGAAGGCGATCACACGTTCGGAGAACTCGGCCACGATGTCCATGTCGTGTTCGATGAAGACCACGGTGGCGGCTTCGCCGGCGAGCGCGTCCATCACCCGCCGCATCGCCGGGAATTTTTCGTCGGCGCTCACGCCGGACGTGGGCTCGTCGAGCAGCAGCAGCTTGGGCCGGCGCGCCAGCGCGAGCGCGATGTCGAGCACCTTGCGCACACCGCCCGCAAGCTCGGCCACCGGCCGCTGTGCGTCGGCGCCGAGGCCGAAGCGTTGCAGCAGTTGCTCGGCGCGCTGGTGGTGCGCCGCGCCATCGGCCGCACGCCACAAGGAGGGCGCGCCGTTGGCCGCGGCCACCGCCACCAGCAGGTTCTCCAGCGCGGTGAGTTCCAGGCACAACTGCGGAATCTGGAACGAGCGGCAGATGCCCAGGCGCGCGATATCGCGGTGGCTGAACTGCGTGATGTCGTGGCCTTCGAGTTCGATCTGCCCCGCGTCGGGCTTGAGGTAGCCGGTGACCATGTTGACGAAGGTGGTCTTGCCGGCGCCGTTGCTGCCGATCACCGACAGGCGCTGCCCGGCCGGCACCTCGATATCGATCGCCTCGGCCGCCACCACCGCGCCGAAGCGCTTGCTGAGCCCGCGTGCGTGCAGCAGCGGCGTGGTCATCTGCTCTCCTGCGAGCCGGCGAGCGGCGGCGCCAACTCGCCAGCCGCCGCGCCGGCCGCTGCCGGCGCGGCAACAGCCCGCTTGCGCTTGCCGACCCACAAGGAGCCGATGCCCGCCGGCCGGAACAGGATCACCAGCAGCAGGAAGGCACCGAGCGCGAGCTGCCAGGTGTTGGGGAAATACAGGTTCGAAAACGAGCGCACGATCTCCAGCGCGAGCGAGGCCACGAACACCGCGGCCACACTCTGGTGCCCGGCGAGCACCGCGACGAAAACAAACTCGCCCGAGGTGGTCCAGTTGCTGAAGTTGGGTTCGACATGGCCGAGCACCAGCGCGGTGATCGAGCCGCCGAGGCCGCCGAGCAGGCCGCAAAGGATGAAGCTGGTGGCCAGCGACGCACGCGCCGACGCGCCGAGGTATTCCACCCGCAGGTCGTTGCCGCGCACCGCCTGCGCAAGCAGCCCGGCCACCGAATGGTTGTAGACGGTGACGCCCCAGGCGGCGATGGAACCGAGCACCACGGTGAGGCCGAAGAGCATGAAGTCGCTGCGCTCGGCCGGCAGCGCCGCGCCGAAGAGCGTGGGCTTGGCCACGGTGATGCCGTCGCTGCCGCCCAAAGCGCCGGTTTTCGACAGCAGGCCGAAGAGCACCATCGACAAAGCCAGCGTCAACATCGCAAAGAAGATGCCGCGGTAGCGCGCGAGCAGCGGCGCGAAGAGGCCGGCGGCGATACCGGCCGCGGCGGTGCCGAGCAGCACCCGCAGCAGCGCGTCGGTGAGGCCGAAGGCCTGCGGCGTGAGCGCGGCCACATAGGCGCCGATGGCGAAGAACATGCCCTGGCCGAAACTGGCGCCGCCGCCGCGCATCAGCACGAAGATGCCGAGCACCGCCAGGCCGTTGGACGCGGCCATCGTGGCCAGGAACAGCAGCCACTTCGGCACCAGCGCGCCCACCGCGAGCAGGCCGATGGCCACGGCGGTG
>JANNGZ010000410.1:0-3277 GCA_031404155.1 Burkholderiales bacterium | reverse complement strand
CCGACCCGCTTCCTGGTGCATTCGAGCATCAAGGCCGAATTCACCGCGGCGCTGGTGGCGCAGGCGCGTTCGCTCAAGGTCGGCGACGGCATGACCGAGGGCTCGACGATGGGGCCGCTGGCCAACTCGCGCCGGCTGGTGGCGATGGCGCAGATCACCGAAGACGCGGTGAAGCAGGGCGCCAAGGTGGCCACCGGTGGCGAGCGCATCGGCGCGGCCGGCAACTTCTTCGCCCCCACCGTGTTCACCGACGTGCCGCTCACCGCCTCGGTGTTCAACCAGGAGCCCTTCGGCCCGGTGGCCGGGGTGCGCGGTTTCGACACGCTCGACGAAGCGATTGCCGAGGCCAACCGGCTGCCCTTCGGCCTGGCCGGCTACGCCTTCACCCGCTCGTTGAAAAACGCGCATGCGCTGGCGCAGCGGCTCGAAGTCGGCTTGTTGTGGATGAACCAGCCCGCCGCCGCGGTGCCCGAAATGCCCTTCGGCGGCGTCAAGGATTCCGGCTACGGCAGCGAGGGCGGCAGCGAAGCGCTCGAGGCCTACCTGACCACCAAGGCGGTGTCGATCGTGATGGGCTGAGCCCGCGCGCGGCTCGCCCGGCGCTTTGGTTCTCGACGCTGACGCTGACGCGGGCTGCGGCGACGCGGACCTTCGACGTCGGCCTGGGGGCGCTCTCTAGAATGTCCGGCCCTGTCTCCCGGAGCCCGATCCCATGACCGGCCTGATCCGCATCCGCGGTGCGCGCCAACACAACCTGAAGAACCTGGACCTGGACATCCGCACCGGCGAGATGACCGTGGTGACCGGCCCGAGCGGCTCGGGCAAATCGAGCCTGGTCTTCGACACGCTCTACGCCGAAGGCCAGCGGCGCTATGTCGAAACCTTCAGCGCCTACGCGCGCCAGTTCCTCGAGCGCATGGACCGGCCGGCGGTGGACCGCGTTGACGGCGTGCCGCCGGCGATCGCGATCGACCAGACCAACCCGGTGCGCAGCTCGCGCTCCACCGTCGGCACGATGACCGAGCTGAACGACCACCTGAAGCTGCTGTTCGCTCGCGCCGCGTCGCTGTTCGACCAGCAGACCGCCGCGCCGGTGCGGCACGACACGCCGCAGTCGATCCATGCGGAGTTGATCGCGCGATGTGCCGCGCAGGGTGATCCGCGGCTGGTGCTCACCTTTCCGGTGCAGCTGCCCGCCGACACCTCGGCAGAGGACATCGAACAGTGGCTGGCCGCGAGCGGTTTCACCCGGGTGCAGGCCGAGCGCACGGTGGCGGGACTCAAGGTGCTCGATGTCGTTGCCGACCGCTTCCGCCTCGGCAACACCGAGCAGGTGCGGGTGCTCGAAGCGATCGAACTGGCCTTGAAGCGCGGCAGCGGCCGCCTCAATGTCTACGCGCTGAAGGAGGGCGCCGATGCGGAGCTGTGGCGCTTTTCCACCGGCCTGCATTGCCCGGAGTCCGACCAGCGTTATGCCGAGCCGCAGCCGTCGATGTTCTCCTTCAACTCGGCCTTCGGCGCCTGTGAAACCTGCCGCGGTTTCGGCCGCGTGATCGGGGTCGACTTCGGCCTGGTGATCCCCGACGAGCGCAAGACGCTGCGCTCGGGCGCGATCAAGCCGATGCAGACCCCGGCGTGGAAGGAATGCCAGGACGACCTGATCAAACACGCCGGCGACGCCGGCATCCCGCGCGACACCGCCTGGAACCGCCTGAGCGAGGCACAGCGTCACTGGGTGATCGAGGGCTCGCCGAACTGGAACGGCAAGTGGAACCAGCAGTGGTACGGGGTGCGCCGCTTCTTCGGTTACCTCGAAAGCAAGGCCTACAAGATGCACATCCGGGTGCTCTTGTCGAAGTACCGCAGCTACACGCCTTGTGGGGCCTGCGGCGGCGCGCGGCTGAAGACCGAGGCGCTGTTGTGGCGCGTCGGCGGCCAGGCGGATGCCGATGCCGCGCTGCCCGCGGCCCAACGCTTCCTGCCGGTGGGCGTGGGCTGGACCCGCGAGCAACTCGAAGCGATGCCGGGCCTGGGCCTGCACGACCTGATGCGCTTGCCGATCACGCGGCTGCGATCGTTCTTCGACCGGATGTCTACTCCTTCCCCCTTGACGGGGGAAGGTCGGGATGGGGGTGAACGCGACGTGGCGCTCAACGCAGCCAATGTGCACCCGACACCCCCACCCCAACCCTCCCCCCTCAAGGGGGAGGGAGCTAACGCCGCCCTCTCGCTGCTTCACGACGAAATCCGCACCCGCCTCAAATACCTCTGCGATGTCGGCCTGGGCTACCTCACCCTCGACCGCCAGAGCCGCACCTTGTCCGGCGGCGAGGTGCAGCGCATCAACCTCACCACCGCGCTCGGCACCTCGCTGGTGAACACGATGTTCGTGCTCGACGAGCCGAGCATCGGCCTGCACCCGCGTGACATGGGCCGCATCGTCGAGGCGATGCACCGGCTGCGCGACGCCGGCAACACGCTGGTGGTGGTCGAGCACGACCCCGCGGTGATGCTTGCCGCCGACCGCCTGATCGACATGGGCCCGGGCCCGGGCGAACGCGGCGGGCAGATCGTGTTCGACGGCACCCCCGATCAGGTGCGCAAGGCCGACACGCTCACCGGTGCCTACCTCGGCTCGCGCAAGCAGGTCAGCAGCGGCATGCGCCGCCTGGTCAACGGGCAGACCCCGAAGCTGCTGCTCGAAGGTGCACGCGACCACAACCTGAAAAGCGTCGACATCAGCTTTCCCTTGACCCGCCTGGTCTGCGTCACCGGGGTGTCGGGCTCGGGCAAGAGCACGCTGATGCAGGACGTGCTCTACCCGGCCCTGGCACGCCACTTCGGCAAGGCCACCGAAACCCCCGGCGCGCACGACCGCCTGCTCGGCGCCGACTGGCTCGCCGACGCGGTGTTTGTCGACCAGAGCCCGATCGGCAAGACCGCGCGTTCGAACCCGGCGAGTTATGTCGGCGCCTTCGACGAGATCCGCAAGCTGTTTGCCGACGCGCCGCTGGCGCGCGAGCGCAGCTACGGCCCGGGCATGTTCAGCTTCAACGCCGGCGACGGCCGTTGCCCGGCCTGCGGCGGCTCGGGCTTCGAGCATGTCGAGATGCAGTTTTTGTCCGACGTGTACCTTCGCTGCGGCGACTGCGAAGGCCGCCGCTTCCGCGCCGTGGTGCTCGACGTGAAGCTGATCCGCGGCCCGCGCCAGTTGAGCGTGGCCGATGTGCTCGACCTCACCGTGAGCGAAGCGGTGCAGCTGTTCCAGGGCGACCGC
>JANNGZ010000409.1:0-3515 GCA_031404155.1 Burkholderiales bacterium | reverse complement strand
GCCCTGCGACCCGAAGGTGAGCGAGGCCCAGAAGCTCGCCCAGTCGGCGTCGCCACCGGCAGGTGCCGGCACCATGTGCACCGCCTTGACCAGCCACATCCCGCCCGGGCGCAGCACGAAGCGCACACGGCCATCCGCGTCGGTGCGGGCGGCCTGCTTCTCGCGCGGGTTCAGGCTGTTCATCGCCACCACCAGCGCACCCGCGAGCGCCTGAGATTCGTAGCGCAGCCGAACCGCCAGCAGCTGCCCCGCGGGCACCGAATACGGGTTGCGCTCGGCCACCAACTCCAGCGTGCAACCCAGGGGTCGGTCGTGCTGCGCCGGGCTCGGCGGTCCCGAGAGCAGCAGGCTCTTCGCGCAGCGGGAAAAGTGTTCACGCACGCCGGCGCCGGTTTCGTTGCGGCGGGCCCTCGACGCGAGGACCGACTCCAGCCCCTCTTCCGCCAGATACGCATTGAATTTTTCCGCTGCCAATTCCACCCGGCTCGGGTGGCTGTGATAGGCGACGATGTACAGGCCCGGTGTCGCCACACGCATCACCCCGGCGGGGTCGGCGCCGCGCCGGCTCGAGACCGGCCGGCTGTTCTTCGCATCGGCGACGACAAACTGCTGGACCAGTTCAGGAATCAGCGGCAGCGCTTCTCCTTCGAGGTGCTCGCCGACCAGCAGGTGCAGCCCGACGCTCTCGCCGAGCTTCGGCGTGAAGCTGGTGGGCGCAATCCACAAGTCGTGGGCATGCAGCGGTGCGCCAAGGAGGGCGATGGCCACGACCAGGCCAGCGCGCAGAGGCCGAAACCAGTTAGCGCCGCCGAGTCGGCGCCGATTCGCAACGCTCAGGTCGATGGCAGCGTCGAGCGTGATCACGAGGCCAGTGTAGCCATCGACCAGCGGGACCGGCCGACACGGGCTGGTCGCGCAGATCGCGCTCAGGCGGCGGGGTCACCGCCTGGCGTCGCCCGCCCGCTGCGCGGCGCTCCAGGCATCGCGGCGGCAATCATGTCGAACAGCCCCGCATAGAGCGCCTCGGGCTGCGCACCGGTCAGTGCATCGCGGTGCAAGCCGAATGCGCGCTCGAGCATGCGCCAGTCGTCGTCGCCGAGCACCCGCTCGGCCAGTGGCAGCACCTCGGTTTCTTCGACGCGCATGTGCTCCAGGTAGAAGGCCGTGTAGGCAGCGAGCGCACGCTCGAAGGCATCGCGGCGCGCCTCGCCGAGCAGTTGCCAGGCGCTGAGCTTGTGCGCCAGCTCGCGCACCCGCGAGGCGCCATGGGCATGCTCGTGGTCGAGCCGGTCAAGCAGCACGTGGGCGTCGGGTGACAGCTCGCGCAGGCGCGCGAACAGCATCGTCGTTTCCTTCACATGGTGCAGCCGCTCGGGGAACTCGTCGACATAGAACAGCATCGCGCGCAGGGTGTCGAACTGCGGTGGCAGGCGACGACGGCGCACGTCTGTGACATGGGCCTGCATCGCGCCCAGCAGGCGCTTCAGCGCGGCATGTTCGGCGAGGATGATCGCCAGTGCGGCGGGGCGGCTCATGGTCGGCTCGGGTTATGGCTTGGATTGCGGCTTGACACGCGGTTCGGCCTGCGGCGTTGCATGCAGTTGGTCATCATGCCATCGGCCCGGCAGCCCGCGAGCCCGCTTCAGCGCCGCGGCGCGTCCAGCCACATCGACAAGGCCGAGGCGGCGCTGATCAAGGCCCAGAACATGAGGAAGGTGACGGTGTAGACGGCCTGGCGGCCGATGCCCAGAGTACCGCCGCCGACCCAGTGCAGGTCGCTCGGGTCGACCACCGCGAAGACGAGCATCTCGGCCACGCCGGCCATCAGGAATGCCGGCCACAGCACCGTGAGCACACGCACCGCCAGGCCCGCATTCAAGGACATGGCACTACTCCTTGCGCCCGCCGGTGGCGGCATGGTTGCGCGCCTGCACCGCCGGTGTGTGGGCCACGGGGGCGCTGGGCTCCACACGCAGCACGGTGTCGGCGCCGCGCACCGCAATCACCGCGGTGACCAGGCCGGCCACCACCACCAGCGCGGGGCCGGCGAGTGCAAACCAGACCATGCGAAAGCGCCACCAGGGTTGCATCGGGCCGCGGTCTTGAGGCGATGAAGGTATGAGAGGCATGACGGGTTTCCTTCGGATTCAATCAAAGCTCAGCGCGGCACCACGAACGTGGACTTTTCGACCAGCGTGTCGCCGCTGCCCAAGGCGGTGACCACAAAGTTCACCGGGTGTGCGCCCAGGCCCGCGGCGGCGGCGCTTCCGGGCGCGACGCGCAGCGCCACCGGCATCCAGCGCGACTCGGCCGCGCCGACTTCAATGGTGTCGGCCGAGGCCAGCGCCGCACCGGCCAAGCCGCTCACGCCAACGCGGTAGCGCTGCGCTGCTTCGGTGGCGTTCATGATCTGCAGGCGGTAGCTGTTCTCGATGAAGCCCTCGCCCACCTGGCGCGCGAGTGCGCCGCGGTCGCGCACCACGTCGACCTTGAACGGCACCCGCAGCGCCAGGCTGCTGACGAAGGCGACGACGATGGCCAGCAGGATGGCGCTGTACACCAGCACCCGCGGGCGCGTGAGGCTGCGCCAGGTGAGCCCGCCGCCGCCGGGCGGCGCGGCGGCAGGCCTGAGGGCGCCCGGCGCGGCCCCGGGCTGCGGCGCGCCGGTGGCCAGCTTCGCAAGACTCAAGCCGCCCTCGATCGCGTTCTGCGTGTCGTAGCGGATCAGTCCGCGCGGGCTGCCCATCTTGTCCATCACGCCGTCGCAGGCGTCGATGCAGGCGGCGCAGCCGATGCATTCGTACTGCAGGCCCTGGCGGATGTCGATGCCGGTGGGGCAGACCTGCACGCACAGGGTGCAGTCGATGCAGTCGCCCTTGTTCTGGGCGCGGGCGTCGCTGCCGCGCGGGCGTGAACCGCGCGGCTCGCCGCGCGCCACGTCGTAGCCGATGATCAGCGTGTCGCGGTCGAACATCGCGCTCTGGAAGCGCGCGTAGGGGCACATGTACTTGCACACCTGCTCGCGCATGAAGCCGGCATTGCCCCAGGTGGCAAAGGCGTAGAACAACACCCAGAACCATTCCCAGGGCCCGAAGGACAAGGTGAAGGATTCGGCCCAGAGCTGCTGGATCGGGGTGAAGTAGCCGACGAAGCTGAACCCGGTCCACAGCGCCAGCACGATCCAGGCGGCGTGTTTGCCCCCCTTGCGCCAGAGCTTGTTCAGGCTCCACTTGGCGGCGTCGAGTTTTTGCCGGCGCACGCGGTCGCCCTCGAACCAGCGCTCCACCGCCATGAAGACCTCGGTGTAGACGGTCTGCGGGCAGGCGTAGCCGCACCACACCCGCCCGGCCACCGCGGTGAACAGGAAGAGGCCGTAGGCGCTGACCAGCAGCAGCACGGTGAGGTAGATGAAGTCCTGCGGGTACAACACCAGCGGCCCGATGTAGAAGCGCCGCGCGGCGAGGTCGAACAACACCGCTTGGCGCCCGTTCCATTGCAGCCAGGGCAGGCCGTAG
>JANNGZ010000408.1:0-6798 GCA_031404155.1 Burkholderiales bacterium | reverse complement strand
CAGACGCACGCCGCGCTCGCCGAGAAAGCTCTTGTAGCCCTCGGGCAGGGCGCCGATGAAGTCGTGCGCGAAGGCCGCCTTGGCTGCCGCAACCACCTCGCCGTCGCTGGCCCCGGGGCGGCCGTAGCGGATGTTGTCCATCGCGCTGGCGGAGAAGATGGTCGAATCCTGCGGCACGATGCCGATGCGGTGGCGGAGGTCGGTCAAGGCCACCTGGCGCACCGGCACGCCGTCCAGCGCGAGCCGGCCCTCTTGCGCATCGTAAAAACGCAGCAGCAACTGGAACACGGTGCTCTTGCCCGCGCCGCTCGGGCCCACCAGCGCAACGGTTTCGCCCGGACGCACATGCAGCGTGAAGTCGCGCAACGCGGCCTGGTGTGGCCGCGAGGGGTAACGAAAGCCGGTGTGCTCGAACGCCACCGAGGAGCCGCCACGCGCCGGCGGCAGCGGGGTCGGGTTCGCGGGCGAGACAATCGGTGAACGTGCCTGTAGCAGTTCCATCAGGCGCTCGGTGGCGCCGGCCGCGCGCAGCAGGTCGCCGTAAACCTCCGACAGCACCGCCACGCTGCTCACCAGCAGCACCACATAGACCACGGTCTGCCCGAGATGCCCGGCGCTGATCTGCCCCGCGATCACCGCCTGCGTGCCCTGGTACACGCCCCAGAGCAGCGAGCCGAAGGTGGCGGTGATGATGAACGCCACCAGCGCCGCGCGAACCCTCGTGCGCTTGCGCGCGGTGTCGAACGCGGCCTCGGTGGCGCGGCTGAAGCGCTCGTCCTCGCGCCGCTCCTGGGTGTAGCTTTGCACCACCGGCACCGCGTTCAAAACCTCGGCGGCGATCGCGCTGGAGTCGGCCACGCGGTCCTGGCTGGCGCGGGACAACTTGCGCACGCGGCGGCCGAAGAGCATCGCCGGCAGCACCACCAGCACCAGGATGCCGAGCACCTGCGTCATCACCACTGGGTTGGTCACCACCAGCATCGCCAGCGCGCCGATGCCCATCACCGTGTTGCGCAGGCCCATGCTCAGGGAGGAGCCAACCACGGTCTGCACCAGCGTCGTGTCGGTGGTCAGGCGGCTCAAGACTTCACCGGTCTGTGTGGTCTCGAAGAACTCGGGGCTTTGTTCGATCACATGCGCATAGACCGCGTTGCGCAGGTCCGCGGTCACCCGCTCACCGAGCCAGGTGACCATGTAGAAGCGCGCCGCCGAGAACAGGCCCAGGGCCGCACCGACCATGAAGAGCGCGAAAAAATGTTCGCGCAGCGCCATCACCCGCTGCCCGGGGTCGGCCGCGATCAACCCCTGGTCGATCAGCGACTTGAGCGCCAGCGGGACCACCAGCGTCGTCACCGCCGCGGCCACCAGGAACACCAGTGCCAGCACGATGCGGCCGCGGTAGGGCCGCAGGAAGGGCAGCAGGCCGCTCAAGGAGCGCGGCGACGCGGCCGCGGTGGATGGCGCGGCGGCTGCCGCGGGTCCGGACGCGGATGCCGCGACCGCGGAACCTCGGGTGGCGGGCGAAACGGCGGCTGCTGGGTTGAGCTCGGAGGACATGGAGGCGAGTCTATGGGGCTGGATGCCCCCACTTTCCGGCGCCAGTCCCCCCGGGTCGTTCAGCGGCGCCACTCGCCGGTGGCGGACGGTGGCGCCGGACGCCGGTGCCGGACCCTGGCGGCCCCCAGCCAACCCACGCGCGCGTCTTGGCGGCACCGGCGCCGCGCCGCTCGCTCAAGCATCGCTCAGCCGTTGCTCACGCACCGGGCAGCCGCAGCGGCGCCGCGTAGCCGGTCATCTCCAGGTAGCCCAGGCCGACGCGGCGGCCGCTCGGCGCGTCACGCAGCTCGCTCAAACCCTCCCAGTACACCGCGCCGGTGGAGCCGCGGCTGTCGAGTTCCTGCGCGTCGAGCAGTGCCCACACCTCGAAGCTGCCGGCAGGCGTCTGGACTCGCCACTGCACCGGGTAGCTCGCCCGCGTGGCCGGGCTGGCCCAGCGGCGGCCGGGTGTGAAGCGGACCTCGTCGTGGCGGAACACGCGGACGTGGCCGTTCGCTCCCCGGTGGGTACCGCCGGCCCAGAGCGCACTGCCATCGGCACGGCGCAGCACAAAGGCCATCAGCGCGGCGCCGTCGTCCAGGTTGATGCCGATCCAGTCCCAGCCCACCGCGCCGCGCGGCAGGGGTGCCTGGCTCCACTCGTGGTCGAGCCAAGCGCGGCCGCGCATGCGCTGCTGGCCGCCTGCGCGTTGCAGCTCGCCGCTCACCTCCAACTGCGGCTGGCTGTAGTAGTGGCTCGCCTGCGAAGGCTCGGGCCCCTTGCGCGAAAAGCCCGCGTCGCCGTGCAACAGCAGCCCCTGGGTGGGCGTGAGCGTGAGGGCAAAGCCGAATCGGGCATCGGCGGCAGCGTCGGCGTTCAGCAGCCGCGCGCGGTACCCCCCATGGGGTTCGCGCGCCAGTTGCCAATCGCGCAGGTTCACCCGCGTGTCGTTGGCCGAAGCGGCCGCCAGCGCCGCGGCCTCGTCGCCGCTCCAGCGCTGCACGCGTTGTGCATGCAGCAAACGGCCGGCGCGCAAGTCGGTGATCGCCGCATGCGCAAACAGCAGCTGGCGCGGCGCGAAGCGGCTGCTGCTGCGCTCGCCGAGGCCGGTGCGCGCGCGAAAAAAGGTGAGCTGGAAGCCGCACAGATCGTCGCCGGATGCGCCGCGCAGCCAGCCGGTGGCGTACCACCATTCGATGGCGTAGGCCACGTGCGCGCCGTGGTCGCGCGGGAACGCCAGCGGGCGCGGTCGCATCTCGGGCGCGGGCGTGTCAGCAGGCGAAATCGCAGCCGAAGGCGAGCTTGCGGCGGAAGCGGTGGCGGACGCGGATCCCGCGGAGGCCGCAGACGCTGCACCCGAAGCCGGGCCCGGTGCCGCGGCCAGCGCCGTGCGCGATGTCGCCCAAGCCGCCGACGCTGCGAGCAGCCAGGCGCGCCGCCGCATCACCAATCCTCCTTCACCGCGAGCACCGCGTCCTGCGCGGCGGCGCTGCGTGCGCTCAACGCCGCGGTGGCACTGCCGGCCACCAGCACCGCGGCGCTCAGGGCGGCGAGGCGGGCCCAGGGCAGCACCAGGTCCATCGTCCAGTGAAAGCTCTGCGGGTTCACCACATGCACCAGCACCACCGCCACCGCCAACCCAAGCAGCAGCCCGACGAGCGTGCCGGCCGCGGTCCACGCGGCGCCTTCACCGGCGACCACGCCGACGATCTGCGCTCGTGTCAGCCCCAGGTGCACCAGCAAGCCGAACTCGCGCCGCCGCGCCAGCACCTGCGCCGAGAAACTCGCCGCGATGCCGAACAGCCCGATGCCTACCGCCACCGCCTGCAGCCAGTAGGTGACCGCAAAGCTGCGGTCGAAGATGCGCAGCGAGAGCGCGCGGATCTGCCCGGCCTGGGCAAACTCGAGCGCGATGGCGGCGGGTTCGGTGGCGCCCGTGGTGGCGCCAGTGCCTCTGGCTGCAACGCCTGCGTTACTCGATGCACTGCCACCGTTGCCCGGCGGCTTGCCCGGCCTTGCTGCGGCGAGACGCTGCGCCAACGCGCGCACTTCGCGCTGCACCGCCTCCATATCCGCACCGGGCGCGAGCCAGAACGCCAGGTCGTTGATGCGCTCGTCGCCGGTGAGCGCGCGGTAGGCGGTGTCGTCGATCGCGATCGCGCCGAACTGGCGCGCGTAGTCGCGCCACACGCCGAGCACCCGCACCGGCACGCCCTGGGCATCGCGGCCGATCGGCAGCAGCAGCTGCGAGCCCGCCGTAGCGCCGTACAGTGCCACCACCGCTTCGCTGACATAGACACCGATCTCGGGGCCGAGCGCCTTGTTCTCATCACCCGCAGGCGCCGCTGCACCGGGTGTCGGCGGCGCCGATGACGATTGCGACAACGGTGGCGATGGCGACAACGGTGGCGATGGTGGCGCTGCCGGCAAAGTCAGCGAAGGCGGCGAAGGCGGCGAAGGCGACGACGGCGCGTCGATCAACGGCAGCATGCGCGCCGGGTCGCCGAGCGGCCGCGCGAGCAAGGCCACCGTAGGCTGCGCGGGGTCGAGCACCAGCGCGCGCACCCGGGTGCCCTGCACCGCGCGCACGCCGGGGAGGGTGGCGGCCTGCGCCACGATCTCGCGCGGCAGGAAGGCGCTGTCGCTGGCGGCGCTGCTCAGCGAGGTGCGTGCGTACAGGTCGGCCGGCAGCACCGTGTCGAGCCACTGCGACACCCCGGCGCGAAAGCTCGCCACCATCACGGTCAAGGCCACCGCCAGGCTCAGGCTCGCCACCACCGAGGCCACGGCAATGGTGGCGGCATGCCGTTCATGCCGCGCCCGCTGCACTGCCAGCAGCGCCAGCGGCGACACGGCGGGGCGCTCAAGGAAACGCCGGGCCGCCCCAAGTTTCCTTGCTCCCCCTTGGGGGGGCGGACGCCGCGAAGCGGCGGCCTTGGGGGCACCAAATGGCGCGAGCAGCAGGTCCACCATCACCGGCACCGCGGCGATGCCACCGAGCAGCAGCAGCGCCACCGCGCCATAGGCCGCGAGCGGAAGGCCGTGCACCGGCGGCAGCAGCGCGAGCAGCACACCGGCGCCGAGCAAGGCCGGCGGCAAAGCGCGCGGCAATGCCGGCATCGCGGTGCCGCCGAGGCCCTTGAGCGCCTGCGCCGGTGCAAGGGCCGCGGCCTGGCGCGCCGGCAGCCAGCCGCCGGCCATCGCCGCGGCCACGCCGAGCAGGCCGAACAGCCCGGCGGCAGGCCAAGAAAACGCCAGCGGCGGTGCGATGCCAGGGAAGAAGCCGCCGCCGAGGTCCCCCGCCAGCAACTGCAAGGCCAGTGCCGCGAGGCCGGTGCCGGCGGCCAGGCCGATGACGCTGCCGGCCAACCCGAGCAGCGCACATTCCGCGAGCACCAAGGCCTGCCGCTCGCGCGCCGAGAGGCCGAGCACGCCGAGCAGCGCAAAGGCCGGGGTGCGTTGCGCCACCGACAAGGCGAGCACCGAGAACACCAGAAATGCGCCGACGAACAGCGCCACCAGCGCGAGCACGGTGAGGTTGACCCGGTAGGCGCGCGACACGTTCGACAGCCGCGCCTGCGCCACGTCCGGCGCGCCGACGCTCCAGCCGTCGCGCAGCAGCGCGTCGAGGGCGGACCGTTGTTCGGGCGTGAAGCCGGGCTCCAGCCGCAGGTCGATGCGCGAGAGCCGGCCGCTGAAGCCGAAGCGGTCCTGCGCGGCGGCGATGTCGATCACCGCCAGCGGCGGACCGGCCGCCGCAACACTGCCGGCCACTTCGAAGGGTGTGCTGGCCAGGCCGCTGCCGATGTGCAGCGTGAGCGGCGGCGCGACGGGTGGCATGACGGGCGCGGTGACCGGCGCGGTGACGGGCGGCGGCGACGCGCGCAGCGACCTCATCGCCGCGGGGTTGAGGAAGATGGCCTGGGGCTCGAGCGGCGAAGGGGCACGGGCGGCACCGGCAGTGTCCGCAACCCTTGGCATCAGCATCGGTGCCACCTCAGCGACGCTCAACGCGTCGATGCCGAGCACCCGCAAGGCCTGCCGCGATGCGCCGGCCGCAACGCGGTCGCTGCCGCCGTCCTGACCGCCGCCGGCGTCGAGCAGCGCCTGGCTGTCGAGCTCCACCACCGGGCTGGCCACGCGCACCCCGGGCAGCAGCGCCACAGGCTCGAACAGCGTGTCGCTGCAACCCTCGCGCCGCGCGCAGCGCAGGCTCAGGTCGGGCTCGCCGTTGGCCGCGCGCACCGCGGCGCCGAATTCTTCAAGCGCCGAGCTGTTGATCAAGTGCACCGCAAACGCCAGCGCCACGCCGAGCGCCACCGCCAGCAACGCCACCGCGTGGCGCCACGGGTGGTGGCGCCATTCGGGCAGGCTCAGCGCCGCGAGCAGGCCGGGCAGCGCCCCGCGCAGCGGTGGGCTTGCCGGGGTCATCGGCTGCGTCGGAATGCGGGCGGCGGACATCGCAAGACCTCAGTCATGTTCAGGCCACCACCATGCCCTCGGGCGTAAGCCGCAGCGCGCGGTCGGCACGCGCGGCAGCGGCGCTGGAGTGGGTCACCAGCAGGCAGGTGGCCTGGTGTTCGCGCGCCTGCGCCACCAGCAGGTCGAGCACCGCGTCGGCGGTCTTGGCGTCGAGGTTGCCGGTGGGTTCGTCAGCCAGCACCAGCGCCGGCCGGTGCACCAGCGCGCGCGCAATCGCGACCCGCTGCAACTGCCCGCCCGACAGCGTGCGCGGGGCGCGGAGCTCGAAGCCGGCGAGGCCGACCGCGCCGAGCATCTGCGCCACACGCGCGTCGTCGCGCGCACCGAGCAGCAGCAGCGGCAAGGCCACGTTCTGCGCCACGCTCAGGTGCGGCAGCAAATGAAAGGCCTGGAAGACGAAGCCGAGGTGCGCACGCCGCCACAGCGCCAGCTGCCGCTCGTTCAGCGTCGAGAGATCTGTGCCGGCCACGACCACCGAGCCGCTGCTCGCGCTGTCGAGCCCGGCGATCACGTTCAGCAGTGTCGACTTGCCGACCCCGGACTCGCCGAGGATCGCGAGCACCTCGCCGCCCGACGCGTCAAGGTCGACGTGCTCGAACACCAGGCTGGTGTCGTAGCGCTTGGAGAGTTGGTGCAGGTGCAGCATCGGCGGTGGGATTGTCTAGGAGGCTGTCGGGCTTTGGGTCGGGCCCGCGTTGGGCCTGCAAAGGGGCTCAGCCTAGGCGCAAAACGCAGTTGTGCCGGGCGGCACAGCGAGGCTTTGCAACGACGGATCAGCCC
>JANNGZ010000407.1:0-10350 GCA_031404155.1 Burkholderiales bacterium | reverse complement strand
CCTGCTGGCCGAAGCGATGAACCTGCACCTGGAACAGGCGCTCGCGGCGCAGTCGCCGAGCGCCGCGCCAGCGGGGGTCGCGCCCGCGCCCGCCGCGGCGGCGGACGCGCCGCGGCGCCCGGTCGAAGTCGAATAAGAGGGATGTTGAAGTGTCTGTACTGATCGTGATCGTCAACTATCGAACACCGACGCTGGTGGTCGATTGCCTGCGCTCGCTGCAGGCCGAGCTGCACTCGAACGACCATGCCTCGGTGGTGGTGGTCGACAACGCGTCGGGCGATGGCTCTCCTGCGCATATCGGCGAGGCCATTGCAGCGGAGGGCTGGCAGTCGTGGGCGCGCATGGTCGAGTCGCCCATCAACGGCGGCTTTTCGTTCGGCAACAACGTGGCGATCCGGCCTGCGCTCCAGAGCCCATCGCCCCCAGACTACTTCTGGCTGCTCAACCCCGACACCCAGGTGCGGCCGGGCGCGCTGAGCGGATTGATCGCATTCCTGCGTGCGCACCCCGACGTGGGCATTGCCGGCAGCGCGATCGAGGAAGAGGACTCCCAGCCCTGGCCCTACGCGTTCCGCTTCCCGTCGCTGCTCAGCGAGCTCGACCGCGGCCTGCGCCTGGGCTTCGTGACCCGCCTGCTCGCGCGCTGGACGATTTTGCGGCGCATGAACGACCACCCCGAGCAAGTGGATTGGGTGGCCGGCGCCAGCATGATGGTGCGACGCGAAGTCTTCGACGCCATCGGGCTGATGGATGAGCAGTACTTCCTGTACTTCGAGGAGACCGATTTCTGCCTGCAAGCGCTGCGCGCCGGCTGGGCTTGCTGGTACGTACCCTGCAGCGTGGTGATGCACCTCTCGGGACGCAGCACCGGGCTCAGCCACAAACATGCCAAACCGAAACGCTTGCCGAAGTACTGGTTCGATTCCCGCCGCCGCTTCTTCATCAAGAACCGCTCGCGCGCCTATGCGGTGGCCACCGACGTGGTGTTCATTCTTTCGTTCGCACTCTGGCGCATTCGGCGTGCGATCCAGCAACGCGAGGATTCCGATGCGCCCTATCTTCTGCAGGACTTCGTGCGTCACTCCGCTCTCCTCACTGCCGACATCCACGGCAACCCGGTGGTGCCCGCCCGGCCCGAGCCTTAAGCGCCGGCGAACGGGCCTCGCGCCGCCACCCCTGCCTCTCCTGAGTTCCCTGAGTACCGCTTCGTTCGCATGCGCAGCAAGCTTGTCGTGATCCTGCCCCTGGGCGCCGTGGTCGACGCCGCGGGCCGCTGGGTGCTGCCGGCCAAGCTGGTCGACGGCATGGCCGCCTTCGCGCGCGAATGGCCAGGCGAGGTGCTGGCCCTGATGCAGCGCATGGACACGCCGAGCAACAACCTCGACAACCGGGCCTGGGCGCCGCACGAGTTACCTGCGCGCTTTGCGATCGTCGACTTCGCCAAACTCGGCACGCATTGGAACCCCGAACTCGACGATGCGGTGGTGCTCGCTTTTCCGGACCACCAACTGCACGGCCTGGTGCGCGCCTGCCGCCAGCGCGGTGTGCCCTGCGTGCTCTACACCGAGCTCAGCCTGCGCACGCAGTTGCAAATACTCTTCGCCGAAAAAACAGCGTGGCCGGCGCGCGCGCGCACCGCGGCGTGGCTGCTGCTCAACCACCTGCGCACCCGCTCGAGCATCAGCCAAGCCGCCGCGGTGCAATGCAACGGCACACCCAGCTACGAAGCCTGCGCCAAGCTCAACCCCAACGCCCTGCTCTATTTCGACACCCGCACCACCGCCGACATGCTGGCCTCGCCGGCCGACATCGACACACGGCTGGCCCAGCGCGCTGAAGGGCAGCCACTGCGCCTGCTGTTCTCGGGCCGGCTGGTGGCGATCAAAGGTGTCGACCAGCTCGTGGACATGGCCGGTCATCTGCGCCAGGCCGGGCTGCCCTTCGAACTCTTGATTGCCGGCGACGGGCCGCTGCGCCCGGCAATAGAAGCGCGTGCCCGCGGCGCCGGCCTCGAGGGCGTGCTGCGCTGCGTCGGCGTGCTCGACTTCAAGACCGAGTTGCTGCCACTGCTGCGCGAGCGCATCGACCTCTTCGTCTGCCCGCACCTGCAGGGCGACCCCTCCTGCACCTACCTCGAAACCATGAGCGCCGGCGTGCCGATCGTCGGCTATGACAATGAGGCGTTTCGCGGCTTGCACCGCATCAGCGGCGTCGGCTGGCAGGTTCGCAGCGGCCGCCCAGATCTGCTGGCCGAGGCGGTGCTGCGGGTGGCAGCGCAACCCGAGCTGTTGCGCGCGCACTCGATGGCCGCGCGCGAGTTCGCGGCGAAGCATGTCTTCGAAGGCGAGTTCCGGCGGCGGATCGAGCAGCTCAAAAGTTTTCGCGCGGCAGCGCCAAGCCCATCGGCCGCCGCCGCCGCGGTCGCCGACGCGCCTTGACGCGCGCCGACCTGCTTCGAGCACAACGCCGATCGATGGCCGAGGACCTTCTGCGCTGGATCGACGCCGCGGGCATTGCCGAGATTCGCATCGTCTCGCCGCACCTGGACGACGCTGCCTTCTCCACCGCGGGCCTGCTGCTCTCGCCCCTGGCGCCGCGCTGTCGCGTGATCACCGTGTTCAGCGAAGCCGCAGCCGACGCCGACGCCGCGTGGGCAATGGCCTCGGGCTTCGCTTCGCCCGCGGCGGAACATGCGGCGCGGCGGCAGGAAGACGCGAGCGCGCTCGCCGGCCTGCGGGTGCGCTTCGAACACCTCGGCCAGCGGCCCGGGCCCTGGAGCCCCGACGCTGCCAGTGAAGTTGCGGCGCGCGTGCTCGCGACCACGAACCCGCCCTTTTCTGGGCGAATGCTGGTGTTGTTGCCGGCCGCCGCCGGTGGCGAACAACTGCCCGGCGCCCTTGCTCGCGGCGTCGCGCGTTTGGCTCGCCGCCCCCTGGGCGCGCCGGCCCACCCGGAGCACCGGCAGGTGCGCGACGGGCTGCTGCCGAGCCTGCTGGCCAGCGGCGCACGGGTCGGCTTCTACAGCGAGTTCCCCTATCTTTGGAACGAGCGCTCGGCCGCGCTGGCGAGCCGGCTCGCGACCATGGCCGGCAGGCGGCTGGCGCATCACCTGCTGCGCGTGAAGCTGGCGCAAAAGCTCGCCTTGGCGCAGGTCTATCGTTCGCAGCTGGTGCCGGTGCTGGGCGCAAAAGCAGCATGGCGCAAACGTGTGCTCGATCGCGACGAGGAATACTTCATCGCCGAAGACGGGCGCAACGCGCCTGCGCACGCATGACACTGCCGACGCGGCAGCGCCGCGCCCGCTCAGGCCGGCGGGACCGCGCCCCGCAACACGACGGCGCACGACAGCACCAGTGCCGGATGCGGCTGCCAGGATGCGACCTGCAAATCGAACCCGCGTTCGCCATCGTTCAAGCGCAGCCGGCGGCTCTGCGCGGTCACGCCACATTCGAAGCTCGACGGGGCGACCGCCAGCCCGGTGCCCGCGGCCTTGAGGCAGGCTTCCTTGCGTGTCCAGCCGAGCAGGAACGCAAGGTCCCGCACGCCCTTGTCGCACGCACGCCAAGCCGAATGTTCGGTGGCGGTGAAATGCTCTTTCGCGAGCGCTGCACTGTCGGCCACCGCGCCCAGACGCTCGACATCAACACCCAACTCGTGGGACGCGGAGAGGCCAACGACGGCGACGTCACCGCTTCGACTCAGATTGAAGTGCGGTGGCGGCGCCTCCAGCGCCGGCTTGCCATGCGGCCCGTTGCGCTGGTGAACCTCGCCCTCGGGCCGCGACGTCGCCCGGGCCAGCAGGCGTCGCAACGCCGCCCGCGAGACGACGTAGCGCCGCCGGTCGCGGTCGAAGCGAAAGCGTATCGCGCGCTCGCGCTCGGCGTTGGAAAGTCCCCATGGATGGTCGGGGCCGGCGAGGTCGAGACCGGCCGCCGCGAGATCGACCAGCCACAGCCGCAGGTCCAGGTGCTCGCCTTGCGATGCTTCACTGTCGAATGCACCGGCAGGCCACGGGATCGGTGTGATCGCGGCGTCGACAGCATTCGTCATTTGCATTCCACTGCGTCCTTCTACGCCTGCATTGCTGCATTGTCGCCCGGCCTTGGCAGCTGCGACGCGCCGGCCGCCACGAGAGGCAGTCGCACCCACCCGCCTTCAACCGAACATTCACCGACGACATGCCGCTGACGCTCATTCACAACAACGCCGTTCACCTCGACGACGAGCCGATCGGGGTCGATCGCAAGTTCCCTGTGGGCATGCCGGCGCGCCGGGCCGAGGCGACCGATGACTGAACCGCGTGACCAGAAGAGGGCCGACTACGTGGTGGCCGTGCAGGCACCGGCCTATGCGTTGTCGCCAACGCGCTTCGCCATCGAAAGCGCGTTCGCGCAGCACCTTCGGGAACTGCGCCACGCGGTCGGCCCGCTGTTCGAGCGCCTGGTGCTGGTGGCGCCGCGCCTGGACGACGAGAGCTACGCCGCGCAGCGAAACCACCTCGGCGTCGTCGAGTACGCGGCCGACGGCATCGTGTTCCTCCCGGCACACCCGGTGTCGTGCTCGCGCCTGGGCTTCTGGCTGCACCACGCGCTCAAGACGTGGCATACGGCGCGCGCCGCGGTATCCACCGCCCGGGTCGTTCAATCGGGGATGTCCACCGAGCTTGGCCGGCCATTGATGGCCATGGTCAACCTGGCAGCGTGGCTGGCGCGGCGCCCGGTGGTCTTCATGGTCGACATCGACTTCCGGCGCCATTCATGGCGCTACTACAAGCTTGGCCGCTGGAGTCTCAAGAGCTACATCGTCAATCGCTTCGCGTACGACCCGATGAAATGGATTCAAGTCTGGCTGGCGCCGCGCATGTTCAGCCTGGTGCTGCTGAAAAGCGCGACGCTGGTCAAGGACTTCGGTGGCGGCCGCCACAACGTGAAGACCTTCTATGACACCGCGCACAGCCCCGGCGCGGTGCTCGACGCGCAGGGCCTGAAGCAGCGACTGACTTGGGTCGCGGAGCCGTCACGGCCGTTGCAGATCGCATTCTTTGGCCGACTCGTGGAGTACAAGGGCCTGGACCGCGTGATCGAGGCGATACGCATCGCCCGCGACCGCGGCGCGGACCTGCGGCTGCTGCTGATCGGCGCTGGGGACCGGCTCGAAAGCTTGCGTCGCCAGGTGGTCGAATGCCGGCTCGACGACATGGTGCGCTTTGTACCCCCAGTGCCATACGGTGCGGAGCTGTTCCGGCTGCTCGACGAGGTGCACGTTTCGGTCGCCGCGCCACTGATCGAGGACACCCCTCGCGCCGCCTTCGACTCTATGGCGCGCGGCGTGCCGATCGTCGCCTTCGACATCACCTACTTCAGCGATCTCGAGCGCGCAAGCGGTGCGGTGGCCCTGGCCCGTTGGCCCGACCCGGCAGCTCTCGCGTCGCAGTTCGAACAACTTGCGCTCGACCGCCCCCGACTGGCCGCAATGTGCAGGCGCGCGGTGGATTTCGCGCGCGACAACACGCAGGACCATTGGCTGCAAACGCGGACCCGATGGATGCGCGAGTTTGCGTTGTCCGACTCGCGCATGAACTGAGCGGCGCGCGGCTTGCAAACGGCGCCGGCCGACCAGTGCATGGCCTCACCACGGCGCCATGGTTGGCGACGACCGCGGCAGACGCCGCGCGCCGCCAGCGCTCAGAGGCTGAGAGTTTTTCGAGCGTGTCCGAGCAGCACGCCAAAAGGCGTCCGATCGAGGCCACAGCAGGCGTAGCCTGCGCTTCGCTTGGCCTTGGCACAGCCATAGCTCGGGCTATGGCGCGCATTTGCAACGACGAGCGGGCGCGTTTTGGCGTGATGAGCGGGCATGATCGAAAGACTCTCAGCCTCTCATCAGGCCGCGTCGATCAAAGCGCGCATGCGGCGCGCCAGGTCGGCGACATCGAACGCCGACTCGGCTTTGCGCCGCGCCGCCGCGCCAATGCGCTCGCGCAACGCCGTATCGCCCGCCAACTGCACCAGGTGCCCGGCGATCGCGTCGACATCTTCCTGCGCGCAGAGGAAACCGTCGTGGCCGTGCTCGATCATGTCGCGGGTGCCGCCGATGATCGAGCAGACCACCGGCAGGCCGCAGGACATGGCCTCCATCACCGCCACCGGCGCCGCCTCGCCCGGGCCGACGCTGGTGAGCAGCAGCACATCGCTGTCCCGCAGCAGGCCGAGCACGGTGTCTTCGGAGGTGGTGCCGAGCAGCGTCACCTGCGACTGCAAGCCCAGGCGTTCGATCTCGCGTTCGATCTCGCCCCGCTCGGGGCCTTCGCCTGCGATGAGGTAGTCCACCCGCACGCCACGCTCGCGCGCCTCGGCGATCGCGGCGAGTGCGAAGCGGTGCCCCTTGGTGGGGTTCAGGCGCGCAACGGTGAGCGCACGCAGCGCGCCGGTCGGTGCCGCGCGGGGCCCCGTCATTCGAAAGCGCTGCGACTCGACGCCCATCCAGAGCAGCGGGCTGCGCTCGGGTGTCAAGCCGGTGGCCTGGCGCAACTGCATTTGCAGCGGCTGGGTGACGCAGGCAACAAAGCTGGCGCGCTCGACCTTTCGGCGGTGGTCGCTGCCGTAGACGTCCAGGTCGCCGTGCAGGGTGAGGCTGTAGCGCAGGCCGCCGAGCAGGGACGCAAGCGCGCCGAGGTGCGCCGCGTCGGCACAGGAGTGGATATGCACATGCGCGATGCCGTGCGACTTGGCATGCTCCACCAGGTCGGCCGCCGAGAGCAGCAGGCCGAAGAGTTTCAGGCGCCGCAGCCAGGGCGTCTGGCTCAAGCCCGCCACATAGGCCAGGCCACGCAGCGTGCCGAGCGGCTGCTTGAGCAGCGTCCACAGGGCCGCGCCGGCCCGCGGTGGGAACACGTAGTGCGTGCTGCGCGAGGCCTCGTCGGCAAAGGCGTGGCGGCAAGCGTCGGGCGGCGGCCGCCGCGTGGACAACAGCTCGACCCGCGTACCGAGCCGGCGCAGCGCCACGACCTCGCGCCAGAAGAAGGCGTGCGTCTGGCTCGGGAACTCCGGCACCAGGTAGCCGATGACATCACTCGGTGAGCTCATTGTGTTGGCATTCAGGCGGGCGACTCCCTCGGATGGATCGCGCTGGTGACGACCACCGAAAGCGGCTCGGGCTTGGCCTCGCGCCGGCCCAGCACCCAGTCGTAGACCGACAACACCTGCCAGGCCTTGGCCTGCCAGGTGAAGCTGCTGCTCACCCGCTGCACACAGCGCCGCGACATGGCGGCCAGCGCGCTCGGGTCGTCGACCAGCGCCTGCAGCCGCTCGCGAAAGCGCGCCACGATCTGTTCACGCGATCCGAGCGGTACCTTGAAGCCGACCGAGTCGTCGACCAGTTCCGCCGGGCCGGCGTAGTCGACCACCATCGGCACGACTCCGAGCGCCATCGCCTCGAGCACGACGCCACCGCCGAACTCACGCACGCTCGGGAACGGCAGCAGGTGCGTCTGGCAGAGCAGGTCCTGCACCTGCTGGTGCGCCACCCAGCCGTGCAGGCGCACCGCCGCTGCGAGCCGGTGCTGCTCGACGAAGGCCTTGAGCTGCGGCATCAGCGGGCCGTCGCCGATCACATCGAGCGTGAGCCGGCCGGCGGCGAGCAGCGGCAAGGCGGCTTCGAGCAGCATGTCGGGGCCCTTGTAGGGCACCAGACGGCCGATGAAGCAGGCCTTCAGCGGCCCACTTTCGTAAGGCTTGGCCTGGCGATAGAAACGCGCAGGGTCGATCGCGTTTTCGGGCAGGTAGAAACTCTTGGCCCGCTGCGCCGCTGGCAGCGCACCGAGCGTGAAGCGCGAGCCGGCAATGATCGCCGAGGCATGGGTCAGTGTGCTGCGGTAGCCCGGCAGCAGCTTGTAGGCCGGGCGCACATAGGACAGCCATTCACGCTCGCGCCGCCGTTCGGCATCGAAGCCCTTGGGCCACGGCACGCCGCCGTTGAGTGGGCCCATCACGAAAGGCACGCCGGCCTTGGCGCAGCGCTTGGCCAGCAGGCTCGGCGCGGTGGGCGTCAGCGGCGTGATGCGGTGAACCAGGCTGAACCGGCCTTCGTGGATCGCGCTGCCGAAGCGGCGCCAGACCTCGCGCTCGAAGAGCGGATAGGCCATGCTGGTGAGCGCGGTCTGCACCGTCCAGGCCTGCGTCGAGCCGCCGCGCAGCCAGGTGGTGAAGCGCCACAGCGGCGCGAGGAAGCGCTCGGTGTCCAGCGCGGTGAAGTCTTCGCCCTCGCGCAGGCCGGCACGCACGAAGGCGTCGCGGTTGCGCAGCTGGGTCACGATGTGCGCCGGCGTCTCCAGGCTGATCGCACGGGCAAGCGACCAGCCGACCAGCGGCACGCTCGCCCACTCGGGGTTGGCCGCTTCGGCGATCAGCAGTACGCGACGCGGTGAATTCACGTTCAAGGGGCCCGACGCGGGATCGAACCATGCAGGTGGCGAGAGGGCGTCATCGGGATCCGGGACAAAGAGGGTAGCGGTTGTTTTGAGGACTACTTGTATTCGATCAAACCACCGCGCTGTTGCAGCAACCTGTGGCGAAGGAACCTGAGTTGCCCGGCGACCTCGGGGAAGCGGCTCAGCGTGTTGAAAACGGCGCGCAGCGCGCGGTCTCTCGACGCACCTTGGCCCCGCACGAACAGACGCAGCATTTGCAGCGGATACATCAGCAGCAGCGCCCAGAAACCGGCGTTGACGGCCGTGGCCAACAACACGGTGAGCAAGGGCAAGAGCAGGCCCCAAATCCAGGCGCGCCGCGATTCACGCACCCAATGCCGCTCCGGCGGTGCGCCATGCAGGTGCGCGCCTTCGGCATAAGCGTGGCCGCTGCGCATGCTGCGCAACCACCACTGGCGCCAGCGTGTCATCGCCGCGTCGTGGTGGGTCATCGGTGCATCCAGGCAATGGATCTTCCAGCCCTTGGCGCGCAGGCGCACACACAGTTCGGGCTCCTCGCCCGCGATCAGGTCGTCGCGGTAGCCGCCCACCTGGCTCAGGGCGCTGACACGAAGCATCACGTCGCCACCGCAAGCCAGCACCTCGCCGGGCGGGATGTCCCACTCGAGGTCGCACAAGCGGTTGAAGACCGATCGTTCCGGATAGCGCTCGCGGCGTCTGCCGTATGCCGCCGCGACCTGCGGGGACGCCAGCAGGAAGGCATGCGCGCTGTCGAGCCAACCGGCGGCAACCTCACAGTCGCCGTCGACACATTGAATGAAGGCGAGCTCCGGATGCAGGCTCAGCGCCTGCGCCACACCGGCGTTGCGGGCGCGGGCCGCGGTAAAGGGCGTGTTCATATCCAGCGCAAGCGCCTGCACACCGCGCTCGCGCGCCATGGCCACCGAAGTGTCGGTCGAACCGGAGTCGACGTAGACGACCGAGGCGACCTGGCCGACGACCGAGTCGAGGCATTGGCGCAGTCGGTCGCCCTCGTTGCGGCCGATCACGACCACAGCGACCTGGCTCAGCATGAGGGATGGGGCAGCAACAAGGCTGCGCTACGCACAAGGGGCATCGTGGAGTTGGACTCGGTGGTCCCGGGCGGGCCGTGTCGAGGGTTCGACGGTTGGCCCCTACCGCAAGGCGGCCAGGTGCGCAAATTTACTTGACGATCGGGCGCGGAGCGTTGCCTGCGCGCCCCGCGCGCATCGATAAGTTGGCATTGCATCGTTGCGAGACCGACGCACCCCCACGAACCAAGGGCTCCGGGCCGAAGTTGGCCCGGCTCAGGCGCCACAGCGCCGTCGACCTTAAGGCGTGCGCGCAGCGGCCGGGGCCGGCGACCAAAGTGCGCGCCCGGTGCGGCAGGCGTTGCCATCCCAATCGGCCTCGCAGGCCACCTGCACCTGGCGGCACATGTCGTCGCCGGCCTCGCGCAGTTGCCGGTAGGCCTTGGCGTCGACGCGGCCGACCCCGGCGATCAGCACCGTCTCGGCCTGCGGCGCCGAGTTCGACTTGTCGTTGGAAGCCATGCATGTGCTGCGAATCATCGCTTCCACGCAGGAGCCGTGCACCGCACGGAGTTGCTCCGCGGACGCGCGCACCGGTTTTGGCTTGGCGTCGCAACCGATCAGACCGGCCGCCAGCAAGGTGGTGGCCAGCATCACGCCTGCGCGGGCCGCACCAAGATTCAGGCCACCAGAGAACATCGATGCCATGGGCATCAGTATGCCGCGCTCAACTCGCGCGCAGCACCACGGAGAAGGGTTTGTAGAGGGCCTCGTCGGAGTTGGGGGTGAGAGTGGACTCGTTGGGGTAGGGGATGCCGCCCTGGAACTTGAGCCACACCAGGTTGTTGGCGCGGTCCTGCCAGAGCTTGTTGC
>JANNGZ010000406.1:0-12536 GCA_031404155.1 Burkholderiales bacterium | reverse complement strand
CAGTTCCTCCTGCACCACGGTTTCGATGGTTTCGCTGCGGTCGTCGAGCCGGAAGATCGCCACCCGCCCACGGTTGCCGTTGACCACACGCAGCTCGCTGACGATGCCGGCGAGCATCATCGGCTCGCCGCCGCGGCCCTCGCGCAGGTCGCCCAGGTCAGCGATTTTCTGGCGCACGAAGCGGCGCACCTCGGCCTCGTAGGGTTCGAACAGGTGCCCCGAAAGATAGAAGCCCAGCGCCGCCTTCTCGAGCATCAGGCGCTCGCGCACCGTCCACGGTTCAGCGGCCGCGAGCGACGGCTCCTGCGTGCTCGCGGCATGCGAGTCGCCGCTGTCGAAGAGGCCGCCCTGGTCGACGTTGGCCGCCTGCGCGTCGGCCCAGTCGAAGGCCAGCGCCACGCTGGCGAGTGCGCTCGCGCGGTCGGCATGCAGCGCGTCGAAGGCACCAGCCTTGATCAGTGCTTCGACGACACGCTTGTTGATGCGTTGGCGGTCGACACGCGCGCAGAACTCGAACAGGCTGCGGAAGGGGCCGTTGGCGCTGCGCTCGGCCACGATCGCTTCGATCGCGCCCGCGCCGGTGCCCTTCACCGCACCCAGCCCGTAGCGCACCCGCTTGTCGCCGTCCTGGCCCGGCAGCGGCTCGAAGCGGTGAACCCCGCGGTTCACATCCGGCGCCTCGAACTCGATGCCGAAGGTGGCTGCGTCGGCGATCAACACCTTGAGCTTGTCGGTGTCGTCCATCTCCACCGTCATGTTGGCGGCGTAGAACTCGGCGGTGCAATGCACCTTCAGCCAGGCGGTGTGGTACGCGAGCATCGAGTAGGCGGCGGCATGGCTCTTGTTGAAACCGTAGCCGGCGAACTTCTCCATCAGGTCGAAGACTTCGTCCGCGGTCGCCTTGTCGATGCCCTTGGCCTTGGCGCCGTCGCGGAAGATCGCGCGGTGCTCGGCCATCTCCTCGGCCTTCTTCTTGCCCATCGCGCGGCGCAGCAGGTCCGCACCGCCGAGCGAGTAGCCGCCGAGCACCTGCGCGGCCTGCATCACCTGCTCCTGGTAGACCATCACGCCGTAGGTTTCGCCGAGCACCTGCTCGAGCAGCGGGTGCGGGTAGCGCACCTCCTCCTTGCCATGTTTGCGCGCGCAATAACTCGGGATGTTGTCCATCGGCCCGGGCCGGAACATCGCGTTGAGCGCGAACAGGTCTTCGATGCGGTTGGGCTTGGCGTCGCGCAACATGCGCTGCATGCCTTGCGACTCGAACTGGAACACCGACTCGGTGCGGCCTTCGGCAAACAGCTTGTAGATCCGCGGGTCGTCCAACGGCAGCGCTTCGAAGGTAAACGCCTCGCGGCCGGGCCGGCGCGCGCGGATGAAGTCCTTGGCCAGCTCCAGGATGGTGAGCGTGGCCAGGCCGAGGAAGTCGAACTTCACCAGGCCGATGGCCTCGACATCGTCCTTGTCGAACTGGCTCACCGCCGAGTCGCTGCCGGGCTGCTGGTAGAGCGGGCAGAAGTCGGTGATCTTGCCCGGCGCGATCAACACGCCGCCGGCATGCATGCCCACGTTGCGCACGATGCCCTCGACCCGCGTGGCCAGCGCGAGCAGCTCGGCCACTTCCTCTTCGGCCGCCTCGCGTTGGCCGAGCTCGGGCGCTTCCTTGCGCGCGTAGATCAGGCCGGGGTCGGGCTTCTCGGGCACCTTGGCCAGCGTCACCGTCTTGCCCGGCGGCGCCGGGATCAGCTTGGCGATCGAGTCGACATGGCCGTAGCCCATGCCGAGCACACGGCCCACGTCGCGCAGCGCCGCTTTCGCGGCCATGGTGCCGAAGGTGGCGATCTGGCTCACCGCGTCGCGCCCGTATTTGGCCTTCACGTAGTCGATCACCCGCTCGCGGTTGCCCTGGCAGAAGTCGATGTCGAAGTCCGGCATCGAGACCCGCTCGGGGTTGAGGAAGCGCTCGAACAGCAAGTTGTACTGCAGCGGGTCGAGGTCGGTGATCTCCAGCGAATAGGCCACCAGCGAGCCCGCGCCCGAGCCGCGCCCCGGGCCCACCGGACAGCCGTTGTTCTTGGCCCAGAGGATGAAGTCCGAGACGATCAGGAAGTAGCCCTCGAAGCCCATCTTCACGATGGTCGAGATCTCGAACTCCAGCCGCTGAACATAACGCTCGCGCTGCCGCTCGCGCTTCGCGGCGTCAGGGTACAGCGCCGCAAGGCGACCCTCCAGCCCCGCGAACGAGGCCTCGCGGAAGAAGGCCTCGATCGGCATGCGGGTGCCGTCGCTGCGCAGCGGGGTCGGGAAGTCGGGCAGTTGCGGCTTGCCCAGCGTGAGGGTGAGGTTGCAGCGTTGTGCGATGCGCTCGCTGTTGGCCAACGCGCTCGGCAGGTCGGCGAACAGCTCGGCCATCTGCGCCGCGGTCTTGAAATACTGCTCGCGCGCGAAACGCTTCACCCGCCTCGGGTTGGCCAGCGTCTCGCCTTCGGCCACACACACCCGTGCCTCATGAGCCTCGAAATCCTCGGCCTCGACAAACTGCACCGGGTGCGTGGCCACCACCGGCAGCTTCAGCTTCGAAGCCAGCGGCACCGCGGCACGCACATGCGGCTCGTGCGCGGGCAGCCCGGCGCGCTGCAGCTCGATGTAAAACCGCTGCGGGAAGATGCCAGCCAGGCGCAAGGCCAGCGCTTCGGCGCGCGCCGCATCGCGGGCCAGCAGCGCTTGCCCCACAGCCCCGAGGTCGCCACCGGAGAGCGCGACGAGGCCGCCCGAAAGCTCCTCGAGCCAGTCCCACTTGATCCAGGCCTGCGCGCGCTGCGCGTTGCGGGTCCAGCCGCGCGCCAGCATCTCGCACAGGTGCAGCCAGCCCTCGTGGTTCTGCGCGAGCAGCAGCAGGCGGCTGGGCTGCTTGTCGCCGGCGCCTTCGGGCTCAAGCCAGATGTCCACGCCGATCAGCGGCTTGATGCCCGCACCGCGGCAGGCCTTGTAGAACTTGACCGCGCCGAAGAGGTTGGAGAGGTCCGTGACCGCCAGCGCGGGCTGGGCGTCGGCGCGCGCCGCACGCACCGCGTCGTCGATGCGCAAAGTGCCGTCGACCACCGAGTACTCGGTATGGGTGCGCAGGTGAACAAAACTCATACCTGCATTGTAGGAAGCCGGCCGCGGCCGACCCGGGCGCGCAGCCTTCCTACAATGCCCGCGCCATGCCCACACCCGCGCTCAACATCAGCGCCTACCGCTTCACCGCGCTCGACGAGTTGCGTGCCCTGCGCGAGCACCTGTTGAACGCGGCGCAGGCGCGTGGGCTCAAGGGCACGGTGCTGCTCGCCTGCGAGGGCATCAACCTCGTCCTCGCGGGCACGGAGCCTGCGGTTCGCGGCTGGCTCGCGGCGCTGCGCGAAGACCCGCGCTTTGCCGCCATCGAGACCAAAGAGAGCTTCAGCGCCGCGGTGCCGTTTCGGCGCCTGAACGTCAAGATCAAGCGCGAGATCATCCGCATGGACTGGCCCACGGTCCAGCCCGGCCTGGGCCGTGCGCCGTGCGTGACCGCACCCACGCTGGCGCGCTGGCTCGCCCAGGGCCATGACGATGCCGGCCGACCGCTGCTGATGCTCGACACGCGCAATGCCTTCGAGGTGGACGCGGGCGCGTTCGATGGCGCGCTGAGCTTGCATCTCAGCAAGTTCAGCGAATTCCCGTCCGCCGTGCAGGCGCACCGAGACGCGTTGGGGGGCAAGACGGTGGTGAGCTACTGCACCGGCGGCATCCGCTGCGAGAAGGCTGCGCTGCTGATGCACGAAGCCGGCATCGAGCATGTGGTTCAGCTCGACGGCGGCATCCTGAGGTACTTCGAGCAGGTGCCCGGTGCGCCGCATTGGCGGGGTGAGTGTTTTGTCTTCGACGAACGGGTCTCGCTCGGCACCAGCCTGGAGGCGGCATGAGCCTGCCCGGCCGCCCGAAAGGCGAATTCACCGCAGTACGCAGTACGGAGGTTGCCTGATGACCGCGACACCCGTCGTCGCCGCCACCAGGGACCCAGGCCGGCTCGGAGGCTGGTTGCCGCGGATCGTGGTGGCGCTGCTGGTGGCGGTCGTGCTCACGCTGACCGTGATGCGCGAGCCCGACCGGCCGGTGGCCGCACTTGTCACCCGCTGGGCCACCGCGCCGTCGCAGTTCGTGGACGTGGGCGGCCTGCGGGTACATCTGCGCGATGTCGGGCCACGCGACGACCCCACGCCGGTGGTGCTGGTGCACGGCACCTCGGCGAGCCTGCACACCTGGGAGGGGTGGGTCAAGGTGCTGGCCGCGGAGCGGCGCGTGATCAGCTTCGACCTGCCCGGCTTCGGCCTCACCGGGCCGAACGCCAAGGGCGACTACCGCGGCGACAGCTATGCCCGCTTCGTGCTCGAGTTGATGGACACGCTGAAGGTGCAGCGCTTTGCGATCGGCGGCAATTCGCTCGGCGGCGAGGTGGCCTGGCGCACCGCCGCGATGGCGCCGGCGCGCGTGGCCAAGCTGGTGCTGGTCGACGCCTCGGGGCCGGCGTTCGAGCCGGCGTCGATGCCGCTGGGTTTTCGGCTTGCAAGCGTATCAGTGCTGAACCGGCTCACCGAACACCTGCTGCCGCGCTCGATGGTCGAAGCCAGTGTGCGCAACGTGTACGGCGACCCGCAGCGTGTGACGCCGGAACTGGTCGACCGCTACTTCGAACTCACGCTGCGCGCGGGCAACCGGCATGCCCTGGTGCAGCGCTTCGCACAACTCGAAGAACCCGGCGAGCGCGGGCGCGAGGCCGAGGCACGCATTGCGCAGCTGAAGCTGCCGACGCTGATCCTCTGGGGTGAGCGCGACCGGCTGATTCCGGTGGCGACCAGCGACACCTTCGAGCGTCTGATCAAGGGCTCGCAGTTGGTGCGCTTTCCCGAACTCGGCCATGTGCCGCAGGAAGAGGACCCGGCGGCGTCGGTGCAACCGGTGAAGGCCTTCCTCGCGCTGCCCTGATGCGGCGCTGCGGGCTCAGAGGCTGAGAGTTTTTCGAGCGTGTCCGAGCAGCGCGCCAAAAGGCGTCCGATCTAGGCCACAGCAGGCGTAGCCTGCGCTTCGCTTGGCTTTGGCACAGCCATAGCTCGGGCTATGGCGAGCATTTGCAACGACGAGCGGGCGCGTTTTGGCGTGATGAGCGGGCATGATCGAAAGACTCTCAGCCTCTCAGGGCTCGCGCGGTACTTCGGTGTCGCGCAACAGCTCCAGCACGTCGGACTTGAACTCGCGCCAGTACAGCACCCAGACCACGGCCGCGGTGGCGACGATGAACGCGATCGGCGAGAAGAACCAGGCCATCACCGCGAAGCTCATGTAGTAGCCGCGCAGCCCGTCGTTGAAGGTCTCGGCGGCCAGGCCCATGACCCGGCCGGCACGTTCGGCAAAGGCCTCGCGTTGCTGCTCGCTCGCGAAGTGCTCCGGCGCGCTGGCCACCATCAGCGCACCGAAGCCGTACTGGCGCAGGCTCCAGGTGAAGCGGAAGAAGGAGTAGACGAAGATGCCGGCGAGCAGCACCAGCTTCATGTCGAACACCAGCGCGGTGGTGCGCGCGGCAAACGGAATCTCGCGCACCAGTTCGGTCGCCTTGTCGCTGGTGCCCAGCACCGCCAGCAGGCCGCCGATGATCAGGATGGTGGTGGAGGCGAAGAAGGACGGGCTGGTCGAGAGGTTCTGCACCACCACGCCGTCGACCACGCGGTTGTCGCGGTAGGTGGCTTGCAGCATCCACTGGCGGCGGATGCGATTGGTGAGTTCGAGCAGCGAGGGCTGGCTGTCGGAATGGTGCTTGGCAAAGGTGGCGTAGCCGACCCAGGCCACGAACAGCCAGGCCAGTGCCAGCCAGTCGATCAGGGGCAGCAGGCGCAGCAGGTCGAGCGGCGTGTTCATGGCGCGCGACTGTAGCGCGCCGCCCTGCCCGCCTGACGCGCCGCGCGGCTCAGCGGGGTTGCAGCGCGGACGCCACCCGCAGCAGCGAGCGCACCACGCCGTCGACCGTCGCCTGCGCTTTCGGGTCCTTCAACACGCCGGCTTCATCGAAGGCCTCGTTGGCGCGGCTGAGCGCAAACTGCTGCGGCACCGGCATCATCGCGAACGCCATCGACAGGTACTGGCGCGTGGTGTTGAGCGCGCGCAGCCCACCCAGTGCGCCCGGCGACGAACTCAGCAAGCCGACCGGCTTGCTCGCGGTGACGGCCAAGCCCGAAGGCTGGCCCGCGTCGGCCTGGACACGTGACAGCCAGTCGAAGGCGTTGATGAACAAAGGCGTCGGGAAGCCGTTGTACTCCGGCGTGGCCACGAGCAGCGCGTCGCTCGCGAGCAGCGCATCGCGCAGCTTGCGCGCACCCTCGGGCACGCCACGCGCGGCCTCGAGGTCGCCGTCGTACAGCGGCAATTCGAGCGCGCGCAGGTCCAACCGCGTGACCTTGGCCGACGCGGCTTCGGCGCTGGCGCCCGCCACATCGGCCAGGCGCGAACTGAAGGCACCGGTGCGCGAGCTTCCGGCCAGCACAAGCAGACGCAGGGTCATGGCGCGCTCCTAGTCGGTGCTCAAGCTGCAGCGAGGCGACGCGAGTCGAAACTCGCGGGCCCGGCACCAAAGGAGAACACGAAGAGCAGGCCACCCACGATCGCCAGGTTCTTCATGAACATCAGCTGCTGCATCATTTGCGCCTCTGCCGGCATCGCCCAGTAGTTGTGGAACAACACGCTGGCCAGGATCGTGAACAGCGCCAGCGCCAGGGCCGCCCAACGCGCCTTGAAGCCAACGGCGATGGCCAGGCCGGCCACCACTTCGAGGCTTGCGGTGGCGATGGCGAGCAGCATCGGCAAGGGCAGGCCCTTGCTCGCGATATAGCCGGCGGTGCCGGCGAGGTTGCCGAATTTCGAGAAGCCGGCGAGCACAAACATCAGCGCGAGCAGCACACGGGCGATCACAACAACGGGGGTATTGGCGGTCATGGAAAAACTCCTGGAGGGGTTAGTGAAAAGGTGAGAGGTTCACGGTGCGAGGTCGAACACGAGCACCTCGGCCTGGTCGCCCCGCTCAAAGCTCAGTCGCGACTCTTTCGCGATCCGCGCCGCGTCGCCCGCGGCGAGCGCGACACCGTTGACCTGCAACTTGCCGCGCACCAGGTGCACATAGGCCAGACGCTTCGGGTCCAAGGCGAGCTCGGCGCGCTCGGTGCCGTCGATCAGCCCGGCGTACAGGCTCGCGTCGGCGTGGATCGTCACCGAGCCGTCGCGGCCATCGGGTGAAGCCACCAGGCGCAGCCGGCCGCGTTTGTCGGCGTCGGGAAAAGTCTTCTGTTCGTAGCTCGGCTTGATGCCGGCCTGGTTCGGCAGGATCCAGATCTGCAGGAAATGTGTGGTCTTGTCGGCCGCATGGTTGAACTCGCTGTGCGCAATGCCGGTACCGGCGCTCATGCGCTGCACTTCGCCGGGGACGATCACTTGAACGTCTCGCGCCGTTGCTGGTCGGTCGCCGGGCCGCCCCAAGACCGACGCGCCCCCCTCGGGGGCCGACGCCGAAGGCGTCCTGGGGGTCGTCAGGTTGTCCTTATGGCCGATGGCACCGTCGAGCACGTAGCTCACGATCTCCATGTCGCGGTGGCTGTGGGTGCCGAAGCCGGTGCCGGGCGCGATGCGGTCCTCGTTGATCACGCGCAGGTTGCCGTAACCCATGTGTTCCGGGTCGTGGTAGCCGGCGAACGAGAAGCTGTGGAAACTCTTGAGCCAGCCGTGGTCGGCGTAGCCGCGGTCGGCGGATTTGCGCAGCGAGATCATTGAAGGGCCTTGCTTGTTGGCACGATGCACGAACTGTAGGGGCCGGGCCCACGCCATGCGACGCATCGGCCTGAAGCGCGCGTTCAAATAAGATGAAGCTTGTGGCCGAACCCCGCAACGCCCTCACCCCCGACGCGCTGACGATGATGGACACCATCGGGCGCAGCGGCAGCTTCGCCGCGGCCGCGCGCGAACTCGGCAAGGTGCCCTCGGCGCTCACCTACAGCGTGCGCCAGCTCGAAGACGCGCTGGACGTGCTGTTGTTCGACCGCAGCTCGGGCCAAGCCAAGCTCACCGCGGCGGGCGACGAGCTGCTCACCGAGGGCCGGCGCCTGCTCGCCGAGATGGACGCGGTGGCCAACCGGGTGAAACGTGTGTCCTGCGGCTGGGAGACGCAGCTCACCGTCGCGGCCGATGGCGTCATTTCGCGCCTGACGCTGTTCGAATTGTGCGAGGCGTTCTTCGCCCTGCGGCCCGATGCCGGCGACGCGAGCCAGGGCCCCGGCACCCGGCTGAGGCTGCGCACCGAGGTGCTCACCGGCACCTGGGAAGCGCTGACCTCGGGGCAGGCCGACCTGGCCATCGGGGTCGGTGGCGACCTGGTGCCGCAGGCCGGTATCGAGCTCAGGCCGCTCGGCGAGATCGACTTCCTGTTCGCGGTGGCGCCGCACCACCCGCTGGCCGCGCACGACGGCGCGATCAGCGACGCCGAATTGATGCGCCACCGCGCGGTGGCGGTGGCCGATTCGGCGCAGCGCCTGTCGCCGCAAACCGTGAACCTGCTGCCGGGGCAGGACGTGTTCACCGTGGCGAGTACGCAGGCCAAGATCGAGGCGCAACTGCGCGGCATGGGCTGCGGCTTCGTGCCCGAACCCGTGGCACGCGAACATATCCGCGCCGGGCATCTCGTGGTCAAGGCGGTACAGCGACCGGGCGTGCGGGCGCGCATCGGCTATGCCTGGCGCGCCAGCGCCGCACCTCAGGCCAAGAAGGCGCCGCAAGGCCTGGCGCTCGCGTGGTGGCTGGAGCAGCTCGAAAACGCCGGCACCCGCAAGGCGCTGCTGGAGCGGCATGTCGGGATGATGCCGGCGGTGGAGTGATGGCCGGCGCAGGCCGCACGGCGAGCGTCGGCGCGGGCCGTTTCGCGCCATCGCCCACCGGCGCACTGCATGCCGGTTCGCTGGTGGCGGCGCTGGCCAGCTGGCTCGACGCGCGCGCTCGCGGCGAGCGCTGGCTGGTGCGCATCGAAGACGTGGACCTGCCTCGCAGTGTGCCGGGTGCCGACCGCGTGATCCTCCATCAGCTTTCGCAACTCGGCTTGGTGCCCGATGAAGCGCCGCTGTGGCAATCAACCCGCAACGACGCCTACGCCGCGGCGCTCGACAGCCTGCGCAGCGCCGGCCAGGCCTACCCCTGCGGCTGCACCCGGCGCGATATCGAGGACATGCTCTGCGCCTGCGGGCAGCCGCCTCAACGCCATGGCGAGCGTGTCTACCCCGGGACCTGCCGCAAGGGCTTGCAGGGCAAGCCCGCGCGCGCCTGGCGGGTGCGCTGCGGCAACGAGCACAAGCCCCTGGTCATCGACTGGCACGACCGCCGGCTCGGCGCGCAGCGGCAGGACGTGACACACGAGGTCGGCGACTTCGTGCTCCAGCGTGCGGATGGCCTCTGGGCCTACCAGCTCGCGGTGGTGGTGGACGACGCGGCGCAGGGCATCACGAGCGTGGTGCGCGGCGAGGACCTGGCCGACAACACCGCGCGTCAGATCCACATGCAACGGCTGCTCGGCGTGCCGACACCGGCGTACCTGCACCTGCCGCTGGTGCTGGCGGCGGATGGCGAAAAGCTGTCGAAGCAGAACGGGGCGCAGCCGCTGGACCTGAGCGAGCCCTCGGCGCCATTGGCTCGCTTGCGCGAGGCCGCCCGAGTGCTCGAGCTGCCGGTGTTCGATGCGGCCGTCGCCGTCAGCTCGAGCGCCGACTGGCTGGCCCGTGCGGTACCCGCGTGGCGCGAGCGCTGGGTGGCATGATGCGCGCCTTTGACTTTGACCTTTAAGGGCAGACATGACGATCACCACCGCCAGCGGCCTGAAATACGACGACATCAAAATCGGCAGCGGCGCCGCCGCCCAGGCCGGCAACAAAGTCTCGGTGCACTACACCGGATGGCTGCACGACCCGGCAAGCGAAAGCGGCCGCGGGCGCAAGTTCGACTCGAGCAAGGACCGCGGCGACCCGTTCCGCTTCGACCTCGGTGCGGGTATGGTGATCCGCGGCTGGGACGAAGGCGTGCAGGGCATGCAGGTCGGCGGCGCGCGTGTGCTGGTGATCCCGGCCGACCTCGGCTACGGCGCGCGCGGTGCGGGCGGCGTGATTCCGCCGAACGCAACGCTGGTGTTCGAGGTGGAGTTGCTCGCGGTCTGATACGGCTTTGCGTTCAATCGTGTAAGAACCAGCACAGCGCGAACCATCGTTCGCCCTGAGGTGGCTGTTCCGACTGTCCTGAGGTATCGAAGGAAGGGCAGCGCGGGGGCTTCGATACCTCAGCCCGAACGCGTTTCTATGCGATCGAAAGCAGATCCGTATGAGGCAGCGACCGTCCGCGCCAAGGCGCAAACAGAAAGGGCCCGCTTGCGGGCCCTTCGACATCCGGTCTGGCGCGGTTTGTGCACGCAGCGCGGGCTCAGCCCACGCCAAAGGCAGGCTCACACCGCGGTCATCTCCTCCAATTGAAGCCGTGGCCGCAGCGGCGCCGGCGCATCAACGCCGCGGCGGCGAGTCCGGCCAACATCAACGCGTAGGTGCTCGGCTCGGGGATCGCCGCGATGGGAACATCGCCGGTGCGCACCGCCCAGGCGAAGTAGTCGCCGGTGACCGGCTCTTGCGAGTAGTAGGCCGAGATCGGGTCGCCGACCCAGACCCACGCGGTGGCCTGCGGGCCCATCGGCGCGCCTGGCGTGCCGGTCCAATACCAATCGGAGAACAGGTTGGAGAACGGCCCGGTGTTCTCGAAGCCCCAGGTACCGGGGCCGGTCATCGTGAGCGGATTGCCGGGGCCGAAGTTGCCCAGCGTTTCGTAATACATGTGCGACAACTCTTGCGCACCCGGCAGGGCCGGCCGCACCGGCAGGCGCCAGCCCGTCACGCCATGGACGTCGAGCGCAGCAACCCAGGCCTGCGCGCTGGCCCAGGTCATCTCGCCGTCGCTGTTGCTGCTGCCGTTGTCGAAGGCCGAGCCCGCACCGGCGTTGGCGTCGGCCAGCCAGGTGATGTCGAGCACGGCGTCGTAGTAGGCGTCGACCGCGCCGTCGCTGTTGATGTCACGCGCCTGCAGCGTGCTCTCCCAGGTGCCGCGGCCGGGGATCGGCACCGCGTGGGCAGCAAGGGTGGTCACAAGCAGGGCCGCGACGGTGGCCGCGGTGGCGGCGAAGCGGGGAACCCGCTTCGCCGGGTCACGCCTTGAAATCTGGAGTGCAAACATCGGGACCTCCTTGCTGCCGCGGCGAACCAGCCGTGTTGCGGCGCAAGGTAGCGCCATGAGCCGGCGCTGTCAGTCCCTAGCGAACGAACTGTTTCGTAAGCGCACCCCCCTCAAATCAGCGGTCGAAACCGCCGGCACGGGTGCGCGAGGTCTTGCCTGCGAACGGGCCTTTCGGCGCGTTGAAACCACCCGGCTTGCGCGCCGGCGCACGCTGCTCGCCGGCACCGAAGGGGGCACGGGCGGCATCGGTCCGTTCGTAGTGGGGGCGCTCGCCGCCCGCGCTGGCGTGCCGCGGAGCCGCCGCATTGCCAAAGGGTTTGCTGCCGAACGGTTTGCTGCCAAAGGGCTTCGAGCCGAACGACTTCGCACCGCCTGGCTTGAAGCCCTTGTTGAAGGGCTTGCCGCCGGTAGAACCTTCCTTGCGCGGCGCGAACATGCGCGGCTCGGGCAACTTGGGCTCCAGCCCGGCGATCAGCGCCACCGGCATGTCCTGCGTGGTGAACTGCTGGATGCGGCGGATCATGCCGACGTCGAAGCGCTCGGCCAGCGTCACCGCCAGGCCGTTGCGCCCGGCGCGGCCGGTGCGGCCGATGCGGTGCACATAGTCTTCGGCCTTCATCGGCAGGCCGTAGTTGATGACATGGCTGATGCTCGGCACGTCGATGCCGCGCGCCGCCACGTCGGTGGCCACAAGGATCTTCAGGTGCTTGCTGCGCAGGCCTTCAAGCACCTTGTTGCGCCGGCCCTGCGGGTGCCCGCCGTGCAGCGAGGCCACATGGTGGCCCATGTCGGCCAGGCGGTCGGCGAGCCAGTCGGCGTCGCGCTGCGTGCTGGTGAATACCAGCGCCTGCTCGACGGCGCGGTCGGTGAGGATGTGGTCGAGCAGCGCGTCCTTGTGGACGCGGTTGTCGGCCCAGTGCAGGCGCTGTTCGATGTTGGCGTGGGTGTCGGTGTGCGAAGCGACTTCGATCGCACGCGCATCGGGCTTGAGCAGCTCGCTGGCGAGGCGGCCGACATGGCCAGCGAAGGTGGCGCTGAACATCAGCGTCTGGCGCACTTTGGGTGTGCACCCGGCGATGTAGCGGATGTCGTCGATGAAGCCCATGTCGAGCATGCGGTCGGCTTCGTCGAGCACCAGCGTCGCGACGCCGTCGAGCACCAGCTTGCCGCTGTTCATGTGGTCCATCAAGCGGCCGGGCGTGGCGATCAGAATGTCCAACGGGCCACGCAGC
>JANNGZ010000405.1:0-33027 GCA_031404155.1 Burkholderiales bacterium | reverse complement strand
CCCAGCGACCGCGTGGCGGTGGTGGCCACCGAACCGCTGACCACCAACGAAACCTGGTCCGCATTTGCGCCGGGTGAATTGCGGGTCTTTGTCGACGGCGCCCACTTCGCTTGATCGGCGCCGGCAGCGCGGGTCCGCCGTGGCGCCGCGCAAGGCGGTCGTCCAAACGGCGGCTCGCGCCAGGGCCGGTGGTACCCGGGCTCGCGCCCCTGTCCTGCGCCCGCAGGCGACATCTCCTCACAACCGCGTCGCCGCGCCGGGCTATCCTGCCTGTGCAAACTTCCCATTCGCCGTTTCGGCAGAGGACTTCTTCGATGACCCGAGTTTTTCGATCACGCGGTTTGACGTCGGCCGCGGCCGCGACGACCGCGCTCCTGGCCGCCTGCGGCGGCGGCGGCGGCAGCGACCCCGTCGGCACCACCGGCACCCTGCGCCTGTCGCTCACCGACGCGCCGGCATGCGGCTACGACAATGTCTTCGTCACCGTTGAAAAGGTGCGTGTGCACAAGAGCGGCTCCGCCGGCGATGCCGACTCGGGCTGGTCCGAGGTGGTGCTGGCCACGCCGCAGCGGGTGGACCTGCTGACCCTGAACAACGGCACCCTGCTGCCGCTGGGCCAGACCGCGCTGCCCGCCGGCACCTACAACCAGCTGCGCCTGGTGCTCGCGGCCAACACCGCGGCCTCCCCGTTCGCCAATTCGATCAAGCCCACCGGCGGTGTCGAGACCGCGTTGACCACCCCGAGCGGCCAGCAAAGCGGGCTCAAGGCGAACATCAATATCGACGTGCCGGCCGACAAGATCGCCGACTTTGCGATCGACTTCGACGCCTGCAAGTCCTTCGTCAAGGCCGGCAACTCGGGCAAGTATTTGCTCAAGCCGGTGCTGTCGGTGATCCCGATCTTGTCGGACGCCGGCCAGCGGATCGTCGGCCACCTGCACCCGTCGCTGGTAGCGCCGGGCACCACGGTGTCGGCGCAGCTGGCCGGCGTGCCGGTGCGCGCCACGCCGCCGGACGCCACCGGCCAGTTCGTGCTCTACCCGGTGCCCACCGGCAGTTACGACCTTGTGATCACCGCCGCCGGCCGCGTCAACGCGGTGATGACCGGCGTGCCGGTGGTCACGACCGCGTTCACCACCATCGGCAGCACCACCGCTCGGATCAACACCCCGCCCTCGGCCAACAGCTACTCGGTGGCCGGCACGATCACGGTCACCCCGCCCGGTGGCGCGGCGAGCAGCGCCAACAACGGCGGCGTGGTGCGCGCGACGCAAACCCTGACCGGCGGGCCGACGATCGAGACCGCATCGGTGAATGTCGACGACCTCGACGGCAGCTACAGCCTGCTCTTGCCGGCCGGCGCGCCGTTGAAGCTGGCTTATGCCGCGGGCGCGACGACCTTCACATTCGCGGGCGACATCACCGACGCGGGCAAGTACAAGCTCTCGGCCACGGCCACCGGCTTTGTCACGCCGAAGACCTTCGACCTGCCCCTGGCCGCGGTGAACCCACCGGTCAACTTCGCCTTCCCTTGAGCACACGGCGCTGACCGCCCACAACGCGGCACTCGCCGCCGCACCAGGCCCGCTTCGGCGGGCCTTTTTTCTTGTGCGCAACACCGGCGGCGCCGGCGTTCCAAGTGCAGCGGCGCTGCGACCCTGTGGTGTCACCGGTCATCGACGGCCGGTTCGGGGGCAGTGAAAGCGTGGTGGTGAGCGCCTGGGCCGCGCCGGCACAATCGTTGGTTCTGACGCCCCCAACAGAGCCGCCATGCAAGCGACCCCGGTCCCGCGCTTCGACACCTTCTACCGCCACACCGAGCTTTCGCGCCTGCTCTTCGACTTCGCCGACGCGCGGCCCGCCCTGGTGAGCGTGGCCTCGATCGGCAAAAGCCACGAGGGGCGCGACATCTGGGTCGCCACGGTCACGAACCGCGCCACCGGCGAGCCTGGCGACAAGCCCGCGTTCTGGGCCGACGGCAACATCCACGCCGCCGAACTCACCGCCAGCACCGCCTGCCTGTACTACCTGCACCAGCTGGTGAGCAAGTACGGCGAAGACCGCGAGATCACGCAGCTGCTGGACACCCGCACCATCTACCTCTGCCCGCGGCTGAACCCCGACGGCGCCGAACTGGCGCTGGCCGACAAGCCGCGCCATATCCGCTCCTCCACCCGCGTCTACCCCTTCGACGAAGAGCCGGTGGACGGCCTCAACGTGGAGGACATCGACGGCGACGGGCGGGTGCTCAGCATGCGCGTGCCCGACCCGCACGGACCGTATAAGAAACACGCCAGCGACGCGCGCCTGATGGTGCCGCGCGAACCCGGCGAATTCGGCGGCGAGTACTACCGCGTCATGCCCGAGGGCACGCTGGCCCATTACGACGGGCTGATGGTGAACGTCAACCGCGACCGCGAAGGCCTGGACCTGAACCGCAACTTCCCGACGCAATGGCGCCAGGAGTACCAGCAGCTCGGCGCCGGCCCCTACCCGGCGAGCGAGCCCGAGGTGCGCGCGATGGTCGAGTTCTTCGTCGAGCACCGCAACATCGGTGCGGCGATCAGCTACCACACCCACTCGGGCGTGATCCTGCGCCCGATGGGCACGCAGAGCGACGACGACATGGTGCCCGAGGACCTGTGGAGCTACAAACGCTTCAGCGACCTCGGCGCCAAGCTCTCGGGCTACCCGGCCATCAGCATCTGGCACGACTTCAAGTACCACCCCAAGGAAGTCGTCACCGGCACCCAGGACTGGGTCTACGAACACCTGGGCACGCTGTTCTGGGTGGTCGAGATCTGGGCGCCGAACAAGGAAGCCGGGATCACCGACTACGACTGGATCCACTGGTACCGCGACCACCCGGTGGACGACGACCTCAAGCTGCTGAAGTGGAGCGACGAACAATGCGCCGGCCAGGCGTATGTCGACTGGAAGCCCTTCCAGCACCCGCAGCTCGGCGCGTTGGAAATCGGCGGCTGGGACAAGATGAACTTCTGGCGCAACCCGCCGCCGCAACTGCGCGAACGCGAGGCGGCGCGCTTCCCGGCGTGGATGACGCAGATCGCGCTCTCGCTGCCCAAGCTGGAGTTGCTGCGCACCGAAGTGCGCGCCCTCGGCGAGGACACCTGGCGCATCCGCATGGCGGTGGCCAACACCGGCTGGCTGCCGGCCTACGTGACCAAGCGCGCGCTGGAGCGCAAGACGGTGCGCGGCACCATCTTCGAGATCCACATCCAGGAGTCGGCCGAGGTGTCGCTGCTCAACGGCAAACAGCGCTTCGAAGGGCCGCAACTCGAAGGCCATGCGCCCAAGACGACGCTGCTGGCATTCCTGCCCCACCGCGAGATCACCGCCGACCGCGCGGTGGCCGAGTGGGTGGTGCGCGCGCCCAAGGGCACGCGCATCGCGCTCAGCGCCTGCGCCGACCGCGCGGGCACCGTGCGCACCGAGGTGTCGCTGGACTGAGCCTGCGCACATCGGCCCGGAAGGGGCCGTGAGGCCACGGCCACGGCCCGAACGCGAGTTCACGTGGAATCGCAAACGCCGCGCACCAGCGCCCACTGCACGGGGCCTGGTGGCCGCGCCAGGTTCATATCAGTGGTCGGCGCACCCGAGCGCGGGCAAGTCGCGCCGCATCAGGCCCAGCTCAGGCGCTGTGCCAGATCACCTTCTTGCGCATCCCGACCCACTTTTCGTAGTTGGCCGCGAACAGGTCCTCGATGCGGTTGCGCTTGACCTTGAAGGTGGGCGTGATCAGGTCGTTGTCCACCGTCCAGGCCTGGCTGGTGACCACCAGGCAGTCGAGCTGCTCATGCGGGTCGAGCGTTTCGTTGATCGACTTCAGGTGCTCGGTCAGCGAGGCCTCCAGCTCCGCCTTGCCGGCCGCGTCGGCGGCCTTCTTGGTGGCGTCGATGTTGAGCATCAGCAGCGCCAGCGGCTGGCCGAGGTTCGCGCCGGTGACGCAACAGGCTTCCACCGCGCTGTTCATCACCAGCTTGTCCTCGATCGGCGCGGGCGCCACGTACTTGCCCTTGCTGGTCTTGAACAGGTCCTTCACCCGGCCGGTGATCTTCAGGTTGCCCTCGGCGTCCAGCGCACCCTTGTCGCCGGTCTTGAGCCAGCCGTCCGCGGTGAGCGTGTCCCTGGTCAGCCCGGGCTCCTTGTAGTAGCCGAGCATCAAACAAGGCGCCTTCACCTGGATTTCGCCGGTGGCCGGTTCCAGGCGGCTTTGCACGATGTCGTAGGGCATGCCCACCGTGCCCGGGCGTTGTTTGCCCGGCAGCGTGGCATGGCTGACGCCGCAGTTCTCGGTCATGCCGTAGACCTCGACCAGGTCGAGGCCGAGCTTGTTGTACCAGCGCAGCAGGTCGGGTGGCATCGGCGCCGCGCCGCCGGCGGCGAAGACGCACTCCTGCAAGCCGAGGGCGGTGAGGATTTTCTTGCGCACGATGCCGCGCAGGATCGGGATCTTGAGCAGGCGGTCGAGCTTGGCCGGCGGCATCTTCGCGCCGATGCCCTGCTGGAACTTGACCCAAAGGCGCGGCACCGAGAAGAACACCGTGGGCCGCGCACGTTGCAGGTCGGCGGTGAAGGTCTCCAGGCTTTCGGCGAAGTAGATGCTCATGCCGGTGGCGAGCAAGCCATGCTCGACCAGGGTGCGCTCAGCCACATGCGCCAGCGGCAGGTAGCTGAGCATGCGCGCGTTCTGGTTGATCGCGGTCACGCGCCGCAGACCCGACTGCACGCCGTGGGCGAAGGTGGCAAAGCTGTGCATCACGCCCTTGGGCGCGCCGGTGGTGCCGGAGGTGTACATGATGGTCGACAGCTCGTCGCCGTCGCGCAGCGGGTTGCCCGCCAGCGGCGCGGTCTTGGCGACGATGTCGTCCCAGCCGCGATAGTTCTTCTTTGCGTCCTCGGGCGACAGCGGGTGGCTGATGCATTGCATGTCGGCCGGTATGCCCGGCTTCATCCCCTCCCAGCCGTCGAGCTTGCCGACGAAGAGCACCTTCGCCTCGCTGTGTTCGAGGATCTGGCGGATCGTGCCCGCGGCGAGGGTCGGGTACAGCGGCACTGAAACGTAGCCGGCAAGCCAGATCGCGAAGTCGGTCATCAGCCAATGCGCGGTGTTCTTGGACAGCAGGGCCACGCGCGCGCCGGGTTCGAGGCCGAGGCTTTGCAGGTGCGCTGCCATGCGGCGCGACTGGTCCATCACCTGGCGCCAGGTGGTGGTGGCGACCTGGCCACCGCCCAGGGGTTGGGTGAACACCAACTGGTCGGGGGCGGTCTTTTCCCAGTGGTAGAGGCGCTGCAGCGCCAGGGCGTCGGGGGAGAGCTTGGCATTGTTCATGGCGCGTGAGGTTAGTGATTCCGCGCCGCGCCGACCACAGGGCTTTCCTGCCTGCGATGTAGTGAGCGCCGCCTAGTGCCCACGGCGGCCGAATCGGCTTCGCGGCCGACGGCCTGCGCGGGCTTGTCGGTTCCGAGCCGCGTTGCCGCCACGGCGCTCGGGTTGAGCTCGAAGCGCGCCGGCAAGAACACAGTCCAGAAATGAAAAGGCGCCGGTGGATGTGCCGGCGCCCTTCAATTGGCATCGGCATCATGGGCGATCTGCCCGGCGATACCGGATGTGTTGTCGTCTCCTCAGCCCCCGCCGGGCAACCGCGCTAGACGAGCAGCGGCGCCGCGAGAAGGCGCAATGTAGGCAGCCGGGTGGGGCGCGTCATCCGTGTTTCCCCTGCGCCCGCGGCCCGCACCTGGAGCCTTGTGCGAGCAACGTTCGCCAACTCTGCGCAGCTCAGGTTTACTCAGCTCTCGAACTTGCGGCGGTCGGCGCCAATCCACTCGGCCGCGCGCTCGGCAATCATCAACGTGGGTGAGTTGGTGTTGCCGCTGGTGATGGTCGGCATGACACTCGCGTCGGCCACTCGCAGCCCGGCCACGCCGCGCAAACGCAGCCGCGAGTCGACCACCGCGAGTGCGTCGTCGTCGCGGCCCATGCGGCAGGTGCCCACCGGGTGGAAGATGGTGGTGCCTATGTCGCCCGCGAGCCGCGCCAGTTCGTCGTCGCTCTCGAACTGCGCGCCGGGTTTGATTTCCTTGGGCCGGTACTTCGCCAGCGCCGGCTGCGCCACGATGCGGCGGGTGAGCCGCAGCGACTGCGCGGCCACCTGCCGGTCGGCCTCGGTGCTGAGGTAGTTGGCCAGGATGCTCGGCGCCGCGTCGGGCCGCGGCGAGACGATCGCGACGCGGCCGCGGCTGCTCGGGTTGAGGTTGCAGACACTCGCGGTGAACGCGGGGAAGCGGTGCAGCGGCTCGCCGAAGGCGTCCAGCGACAGCGGCTGCACGTGGTACTGCAGGTTGGGCCACTGATGTGCGTCGGACGAACGCGCAAACGCGCCGAGCTGCGACGGCGCCATGCTCATCGGCCCGCGGCGCGAGAGCAGGTATTGCATGCCGATGCGCGCCTTGCCCCAAAGCGAATTGGCGATCACGTTCAGCGTGGGCACGCCCTCGACGCCGAACACGGCGCGGATTTGCAGGTGGTCCTGCAGGTTGGTGCCAACCCCTTCGAGCGCCTGGCGCACCACGATGCCCTGCGCTTGCAGCAGCGCAGCCGGCCCGATGCCCGAGAGCTGCAACAACTGTGGCGTGCCGATCGCGCCGGCCGCAAGCACCACTTCGCCGCGCGCCTGCACCTGCTGCGGCGCGCCGCCGTCACGCGGCAGCAGCTCGACGCCGGTGGCGCGCAAGCCGCCTGGGTGTGCTTCGAGCAGCACGCGCGACACCATGACGCCGGTGCGCACTTCGAGGTTCTTGCGCTGCAGCACCGGGCGCAAAAAAGCTTTGCTTGCGTTCCAGCGCACGCCGCGCTTCTGGTTGACCTCGAAGTAGCCCACGCCTTCGTTGTTGCCGCGGTTGAAGTCCTCGCTGTGCGGCACGCCGGCTTGCTGCGCGGCCAGCGCGAAGGCGTCGAGAATTTCCCAGCTCAGGCGCGGGCGTTCGATGCGCCATTCGCCGCCATGGCCATGGTAGGCGCGAAAGTCGTCGTCGCCGGCCGTCATGCCGCCCGAAGGCCTGTCGCCGCGCCAATGGTCTTCGTGGCGTTTGAAGTAGGGCAGGCACTCGTCCCAGCGCCAGCCCGGGTCGCCGCAGTCCTGCGCCCAGCCGTCGTAGTCGCGGCTCTGGCCGCGCATGTAGATCATGCCGTTGATGCTGGAGCTGCCGCCGAGCACCTTGCCGCGCGGGTAGCGCAGCTGGCGGCCGTTGAGGCCGGGGTCGGGGTCGGTGGAGAAGAGCCAGTCGGTGCGCGGGTTGCCGATGCAGTAGAGGTAGCCCACCGGGATATGGATCCACGGGTAGTTGTCTTGGCCGCCAGCCTCGAGCAGCAGCACGCGCTGGGACGCGTCCGCACTCAGCCGGTTGGCGAGCAGGCAACCGGCGGTGCCGGCGCCGACGATGATGTGGTCGAAGACTTCACTGCTGCTGTTCATCGCGCGAAGTCTACGCACGCCTGTGCCGGGCGCGCGCCCGGGCGGTCAACGTGCAAGGTGGCTGGCGAGCACCGGAAACAGTTTCACCAGGCCATCGGCCAGCAGCTCCACCGCCATCGCGGCGAGGATCAGGCCCATCAGCCGCGTCATCACGTTGATGCCGGTGCGGCCGAGCACCTGGGCAATGCGCCCCGACGCGGAAAACACGACAAAGGTGGCCAGGCCGATCACCACGCCGTAGCCGACCAGCACCGCGTGTTCCCAGAGGTGGCGCGTCTTCTCGGCGTAGATCACCATCGTCGAGATCGTGGCCGGCCCGGTGAGCAGCGGGATCGTCAGCGGCACCACCGCGATGCTGGCGCCCGCGTCGGCCTTTTCTTCGCCGTCGGCGACGTCGCTCGGCTTGCCCTGCGCCGGCTGCGCATTGAGCATCTGCAAGGCGCTGATCAGCAGCAAGGTGCCGCCGCCGACCTGGAAGGACGCGATGCTGATGCCGAAGAATTCGATGATCTTGATGCCCGCCACGGCGCTCACCGCAATCACCGCAAAGGCCGAGAACGAACTCACCGCGATCGTGTGCCGGCGCTGCGCACTCGACAGGTTCTGGGTGAAGGCGATGAAGAAGGGGATGACCCCGATCGGGTTGACGATCGCGAGCAGCGCGATCAGCGGCTTGAGCAGGTCCATGGCGGCGAGCTTAAACGCCCGCCCTCAGCGCCGCGGCGCGGCGGCCAACTTGCGCAGCAGAGACAACCCGGCCACGGCGCGCGGGCCGTACCAGCTCAGGCTTTCGCCGTCGACACACAAGGCCTGCGCGTTCGGGCAGAGGGCGCGCGCCAGGCCCAGGTGGCTGCTGTCGAAGCGATAGGGCTCGCTGGACAGGAGCACCATCTCGACATCGGCGAGCCAGGGCTCGTCGCCGCGCAGCACCGGGTAGCGCGCCGCGCCGCTCGGTCCGCCGTGCACCTCGGGCTGGGTGAGCCAGTTCACCCGCGCCAGCATCTGCGCGATGTAGGTGTCGCGCGCCACCGCCATCCACGGCTCGCGCCAGATCAGGTAGAGCACACGCCGCGCCCGGCGGCCGGCAGGCTGCGTGGCGCGCAGCGCCCGCTCGACATCGCGGCGCAGGCTGCGGGCGCGTTCGGGTACCGGCGCCAAGTCGCCGAAGGCGCTCTGCATCTGATCGATCAACACCAGGTTGTCCTCGGGCGTGCAGGGGTGCGTCACCAGCACATGGGGTACAAATTCGCGCAACGCGTTCACCGTGTCGAGCCGGTTCTCGTCGACGTTGACCAGCACATGGGTCGGCGCCAGCCGGCGCAGCTTGGCCAGGTTCACATCCTTGGTGCCACCGACCTTGGGCACCGCACCAACGCCCTCCGCGGGATGGATGCAAAAACCGGTTCGTGCCACCACGTGGGGCGCCAAGCCGAGTGCGAAGGCGAGTTCGGTGAGGCTGGGCACCAAGCTCGCGATTCGCGGCGGGGCCTTCGATGGGATCGTGGGCACGCGGTGTGGGGCTGACCGCGGCGGGTGGCCGCGGCGGCGGGATGATATCGACCCCGGGTTACTCCGGGCGTCTTCAAAACAACATTTGTTGCCGGAACTTTGCCCAAGCCTTGACTCTTCTGGATAATCGTTCGCCTGTGTCTGGATGCGGCGCCTTCGCTTGAATGGTTCACGACGGGTTGAAGCTCCACATGGTGTTCAGTGACTGAAAGGGCTTCCCCATGGGAAACAAGCTGTACGTAGGCAATCTGGCCTACAGCGTGCGTGACGAATCGCTTCAAGAGGCATTCGGACAATTTGGTACCGTCACTTCGGCCAAGGTCATGATGGACCGCGAAACTGGCCGCTCGAAGGGCTTCGGCTTCGTCGAGATGGGCTCTGACGCGGAGGCGCAAGCCGCGATCAACGGCATGAACGGCCAGGCCCTCGAGGGCCGCGCCATCGTCGTCAACGAGGCCCGCCCGCGCGAAGAGCGTCCGGGCGGCTTCGGCGGTGGTGGCGGCCGCTACGGCGGCGGTGGTGGCACCGGCGGTGGCGGTGGTGGTGGCGGCTACGGTGGTGGTGGCGGTGGTGGCCGCGGCGGCTACGGTAGCGGCGGCGCCGGTGGTGGCGGCGGCGGCTACGGCGGCGGCGGTGGCGGTGGTCGCAGCCCCTACGGCGGCGGCGGTGGTGGTGGCCGCAGCGGTGGTAGTGGGGGCGGCTATGGCGGTGGCCGCGGCGGCAGCCAGGGCGGCTACTGAGATCCAGCCCAGGTTCGGTGCTGGCATGCTGCCGGCACCGATCACCAGACAAGGCGCGGGTGGCGACACCGGCGCCTTTTGCATTCCGGGCCGCCTACGGGTGAACCTCCGCCTGGTCCGAGAATGGCCGGCAGCTGGCACGCCAGGCGCTGCCAAGGTCAGGTGAGTCAGCCGGCGGCTCCACCACCGGCGCCGTTGCGCGGCGTGCGCGGTTTGCGCGCACGCCCGGCGAGCAGGCGGTCGAAGAGGGCGTTGGGCAAGACCCGCAGCAGCTTCGCGACTACCCCCATCTGCCATGGAATCACGAGGTAGCTGGTGCCCGCTTCGATCGCGCGAAAGGCGCGCTCGGCGAAGGCCTCGGCCTTCATCAGGAAGGGCATCGGGTAGGGGTTCGCGCGTGTGAGCGGGGTGTCGATGTAGCCGGGCCCGATGGTCACCACCTTGACCCCGAAGGGCCGGCATTCGCCGCGCAGGCTTTCGCAATAGCTGATCACCGCGGCCTTGCTGGCGCAGTAGGCGCCATGGCCGGGCAGGCCGCGGATGCCGGCGACGCTGGCGATGCCCACCAGGACGCCGGAACGCCGCTCGCGCATGCCGGCCACGAAGGGCTGGAAGGTGGCGGCGAGCCCGAGGTTGTTGGTCTCGAACGTGGTGCGCAGGACTTCGAGGTCCTCGAACTCGGCGGTGTCGATGCCCTGGCTGATGCCGGCGTTGGCGATCACCACATCCGGCAAGCCCTGGCGCGCGACGCACTCGCGGCCTGCGCTGGTGATCGACGCCGGGTCGCGCACGTCGGCGGCGTAGATGCGATAGCGCTCGGCGCTCAAGGCCCGTGTGTCGGCCCAGGCCTGCACTTCGGCGGTGCGCCGCGCCACCAGAGCCAGCCGCCAGCCCGCGGCCTGGAAACGCGCAGCGAGCGCCTGGCCAATGCCACTGGAGGCGCCGGTGATGAACACCAGGGGTGCGCTCATCGGGTTGTGCATTCAAGGGTTGGGGCCAGGCTGCTGCCGGCGCTCGACTGGCGCTGAACCACAGCGTGCCGGCGCCGCGACGGCAAAGCTTCAGCGCCGGGCACGTGCCGGCTCCAGTCGCGAGCGCATCGGACCCTCGAGCTTGGCCACGCGCGACAAGTGGTCGTACTCGAAGCCGCCGGCGCGCAGCTCGTTCGCACCCCAACGCAGTTGCACCGGCAGGTGCGAGCGCACCCGCTCGGTGGCCAGGAAGGCGTGCAGGAACTCGCCCTTGAACTCCAGCGACGGCCCACGTGCGTCGGCGGGCCGGCTGATTTGTGCGCCGCCGAGCAACTGCACCTCGGTCGCGTCGCCGTTGGCGAGCGCCCGGCGCGCGGTGGCCAGGGTCACGCTGCCGTCGGCGCCAAGCGCGCGGATGTTCACCGCGTCGATCTCCAGCGTGTCAGTGTCGGGGTAGTGGCGCAGCAGGTCGCCGACGATCTGCACGCTCAGGCGGCCGTCGGCGCCATAGCGTCGCAGGGTGAAGCGCTCCAGCGTGTAGTCGGCCTCATGGCGCAGGGCCGCGGCTTCACGCGGCGCGGTGGGCAGCGGCGTGTTTTTCACCAGCCACCAGGTGGCCAGGGCCAGCATCGCCATCAGCAGCAGCGGCAGGTACGACGACAGCGCGGCGCGCAGCCGCCAATGCCAGGGCAGGGCCGTCGCGCGGCGATCACGCGGCGCCGACTCCAGCGTGGGCAGGTCGGGCAGCTCGGGCAGCTCAGGCAGCTTCATGCGCGACTTCAGCCCGCCCTCAGCGGCCGAGAGGCGCGTTGGCATGCGCCTCGTAGGCGTCGACATAACGCCCGCTGGCCATCAGCAGCAGGTCGCAGAACTCGCGCGCTGCGCCTTCACCCGCCGCCGCCGCGGTGATGTGATGCGCCACCGCGCGCACCTCGGCATGCGCCTCTCCCGGCGCACAGGCGAAGCCCGCGCGCAGCAACAGGGGCAGGTCGGGCCAGTCGTCGCCGATCGCGGCGGTTGCGGCCCAGTCTTGCCCGTGTTGCGTGAGCACCTGCTCGGCGACCGCGAGTTTGTCCTGCACCCCGTAGTGCGCGTGCACAAGACCGAGTTCGGCGACACGAAAACGCACCGCGGGCGAGTCGCGTCCCGTGATGATCACCGGCTCGATGCCGCCCGCGCGCAGCAGCTTCAGGCCCATGCCGTCGAGCGTATGGAAGGCCTTGAACGACTCGCCCGCTGCGCCGATGTACAGGCGCCCGTCGGTGAGCACACCGTCGACATCGAAGAGGGCCAGGCGGATGCGACCTGACGGGCCCTGCGCCTTGACCAGCATCTCGGGTGCGAAGCGCAACGACGGCCGCCGGGGTTCACGCGGTGCGGCCATCAGATGACCTTCGCGCGCATCAGGTCGTTGCTGTTGATCGCGCCGACCAGGCGGCCGTCGTCATCGACCACCAGCACGCTGGTGACCCGCTGGCGCTCCATCACCTCGGCGGCCTCGACCGCCAGGGCGTTGGCGGCCACCTGCTTGGGCCGCGGGTGCATCACATCGCGCGCACTCAGCGCACGCAGGTCGGCGCCGCGCTCGATCAGGCGGCGCAGGTCGCCGTCGGTGAAGATGCCGAGCACCCGCGCGTCGGCATCGACGATGGCGCTGAAGCCCAGGCCCTTGCCGGTCATTTCGCGCAACAACTCGTTGAACGAGGTGTCCGGCCCCACCTGCGGCAGCTCATCGCCGCTGCGCATCAGGTCGTGCACATGCATCAGCAGCTTGCGCCCGAGCGCGCCGCCGGGGTGCGAGCGCGCGAAGTCTTCTTCGCGGAAACCGCGGGCGTCGAGCAGCGCCACCGCGAGCGCGTCGCCGAGGGCCATCTGCGCGGTGGTGCTGGCGGTGGGTGCCAGGTTGAGCGGGCAGGCCTCCAGCTCGACGGCGCTGGAGAGCACGATCGACGCGTGCCGGGCCAGCGAGGAGTCGTCGTGTCCGGTCATCGCCACCAGCGTGACCCCGAGGCGCTTGAGCACCGGCAGGATCACGTTGAGCTCGTCGCTTTCGCCGGAGTTGGAAATCGCGAGCACCACGTCGGCGGGGGTCACCATGCCCAGGTCGCCGTGGCTGGCCTCGGCCGGGTGCACAAACAGGGCCGGCGTGCCGGTGGAGGCGAGCGTGGCGGCGATCTTGCGCCCGACATGCCCGCTCTTGCCCATGCCCATCACCACCACGCGCCCGCGGCTGCGCAACATGGCCTCGACGGCTCTCGCGAAGCCTTCATCCAGGCGCGCCTTCAGGCCTTCGATCGCGCGCGCTTCGATGTCCAGCGTCTGCTGCGCCAGCCGCAGCGCTTGCGCGGCGTCGAAGGCTCGAGGTGTCTGGGCTGTCACTTGTGGGCGCCGGGATAGGATCGGGGATTCTAGGAGCCCGCCGGGCTCGCGACGCGCACACGCCGCTGGAGCGCTGCCGCGCCGCTGGCCAAGCCGACGACCGCCGACGACCGCCGATCATGGCCTCGACCCTCGAACTGGTGCTGCTCTACCTGGTTGCCGCGGTGCTCGGCGTGGTCGCGTGCCGCTCCTTGAAGCTGCCGCCGATGCTCGGCTACCTGGTCGTCGGCGTGTTGATCGGGCCCAACGCGCTGGCGCTGGCGCGTGACTCCAGCGCGGTGAAATACCTCGCCGAATTCGGCGTCGTGTTCCTGATGTTCGTGATCGGGCTGGAGTTCAACCTGCCGCGCCTGAAGAGCATGCGCACCTTGGTCTTCGGGCTCGGGCTGTCGCAGGTGGGCCTGACGATCCTGGGCGCGCTGCTCGGGCACTTCCTGCTGCTGTTCCTGTTTTCGTTCACCGCCACGCGCTGGGAGTTGCCTTGGCAAGGCGCGCTGGTGCTCGGCGCGGCGATCGCGATGTCCAGCACCGCGATCGTGGTCAAGCTGCTTGCCGAGCGGCTCGAACTCGAGACCGAACATGGCCGCCGCGTGATGGGCATCCTGCTCTTCCAGGACCTGGCGGTGGTGCCGCTGCTGGTGCTGATCCCGGCGCTGAATTCCGAGCCCGAAGCGATGGTGATCGCGCTGCTGCTGGCGTCGCTGAAGGCCGCCGCCTTGCTCACGCTGCTGCTCGTCGGCGGGCAGCGGGTGATGCGCTGGTGGCTCACGCTGGTGGCCCGACGCAAGAGCGAAGAGTTGTTTGTCCTCAACCTGCTGCTGGTGACGCTCGGCCTGGCCTGGCTCACCGAGCTGGCCGGCCTGTCGCTCGCGCTCGGCGCCTTCCTGGCCGGCATGCTGGTGGCCGAGACCGAATACAAACACCAGGTCGAAACCGACATCCGGCCTTTCCACGACGTGCTGCTCGGCCTGTTTTTCATCACCATCGGGATGAAGCTGGACTGGCGCCCGGTGCTCGAACAATGGTTTCTGGTGCTGCTGCTGACCACCGCGCCGGTGGTCGCCAAGGCGGCGCTGATCGCGGGCCTGGCCTACCTGTTCCGGGCCAGCGCGGGTGTGGCCTGGCGCACCGGCCTGTACCTGGCGCAGGCCGGCGAGTTCGGCTTCGTGCTGCTGGCCCTGGGGGCGCAGAACGATTTGATCGACCCCAAATGGCAGAGCCCGGTGCTGGCCAGCATGGTGTTGTCGATGCTGGCCACGCCGCTGATCGTGATGTACAGCAACCGCATCGTGATGCGGCTGGCGAGCTCGGACTGGATGTTGCAGTCGGTACAGCTGACCACCATCGCGAAGAAGTCGATCCACCACGAAGCGCACGTGATCATCGCCGGCTACGGCCGCAGCGGCCAGAACCTGGCGCGCCTGCTGGAGCAGGAGCGCCTCCCGTACATGGCGCTGGACCTCGACCCGGACCGGGTGCGCCAGGCCGCGGCGGCGGGGCAGAGCGTGGTCTTCGGCGACGCGGCGCGCCTGCGCAGCCTGATGGCCGCCGGCCTGGCGCGCGCCAGCGCGGTGGTGGTGACCTACCACGACACCGCCTCGGCGCTGAAGATCCTGCGCATCACGCAGGAGCACGCGCCCAAGGTGCCGGTGGTGGTGCGCACCATCGACGACAGCGACCTGGAGCTTCTGCGCGCCGCCGGCGCCACCGAGGTGGTGCCCGAGGCGATCGAGGGCTCCTTGATGCTCGCCAGCCACGCCCTCGCGCTGGTGGGGGTGCCGATGCGCCGCGTGATCCGCCTCACCCGCGACGCCCGCGACGCGCGTTACGGCCTGCTGCGCGGCTACTTCCATGGTGCCGACGACGACACCGTGGAGGAGCTGAACCAGGCGCGCCTGCTCAGCGTGAGCCTGCCGAGTGCGGCGGCGAGCCTGGGCCAATCCCTGGCCGCCCTGGCCTTGCATGCGGTGGGGGTGCAGGTGGTGTCGCTGCGCCGCGCCTCGGGCCGGGTGATCGCGGCCAACGACGACACGCTGGTGCTCGCCGCCGGCGACACGCTGGTGCTCTCGGGCCTGCCCGAGCCGCTGGCGCTGGCCGAAGAGAAGCTGCTGCGCGGGTAGTGGCGCCTGGCCTGCCGGATCGACCGTGCCAGCCCTACTTGCCGATGCAGAACTTGCCGAACACCCGCCCGAGCAGGTCGTCGGCGGTGAACTCGCCGGTGATCTCGCACAGGCGTTGATGGGCCAGGCGCAGCTCTTCGGCCAGCAGGTCCAGCGCCGCGTCGCGCTGGCGCAGATGGATGTCGGCGCCGAGCAGGTGTTCGCGGGTGCCGCGCAGCGCCTGCACATGGCGGGTGCGGGCAATGAAGGTGCCGTCGGGGGTGTGCTGCCAGCCGACCTCTTGCAGCAAGGCCTGCCGCAGCGCGTCAAGGCCCGCGCCGCTGCGCGCGCTGAGGACAATGCCCGGGCTCGACGCCGCGCCGGTGGCCAGGTCGCTCTTGTTGTGGACATGCAGCAGGTGCGGCGCGCGCGCGAGGCGGGCTTCGATGTCGACTTCGGCGGCCTCGTAGGCGGCATCGCCGCGGCGTGTCAGGTCGTGCAGGAAGAGCACCGCGTCGGCTTCCTCGATCGCCTGCCAGCTGCGTTCGATCCCGATGCGCTCGACCTCGTCGTTCGACTCGCGCAGGCCGGCGGTATCCACCACATGCAGCGGCACGCCTTCGATCTGGATCGTTTCGCTGACCTTGTCGCGGGTGGTGCCGGGCACCGGCGTGACGATCGCCAGTTCGGCGCCGGCCAGGGCGTTGAGCAGCGAACTCTTACCCACGTTCGGCTGGCCCGCGAGCACGACCCGGATGCCTTCGCGCAGCAGCGCACCTTGCCGGGTGCGGGCGAGCAGCGTGTCCAGCGCCGCGGAGATCGCATCGAGCTGGCCGCGCGCGTCGGCGCGCTCCAGGAAGTCGATCTCTTCGTCGGGAAAATCGAGCGTGGCCTCGACCAGGGTGCGCAAGGCGACGAGGCGTTCGGCCAGGGCATGGACTTCGTTGGAGAACACACCCGACAGGGAACGTGCGGCCGAGCGCGCGGCGGCTTCGGTGCTGGCGTCGATCAGGTCGGCAACGGCTTCGGCCTGGGCCAGGTCGAGCTTGTCGTTAAGGAAGGCACGCTGGGTGAATTCGCCCGGCTCGGCCAGGCGCAGGCCGATCGCCGCGCCGGCTTCGAGGCAGCGCGAAAGCAGCAGCTGCAATACCACCGGGCCACCATGCGCCTGCAGCTCGAGCACGCTCTCGCCCGTGTAGGAGTGCGGCGCCGGAAAGTGGATCACCAGGCCGCGGTCGATCGGGCTGCCGTCGGCGGCGAGGAAGGGCAGGTAAGTGGCGACTCGCGGCGCGAGCACTCGCCCGCAGATGGCGTCGATCACCGCGTCGAGGCTCGCACCCGACAAGCGCACGATGCCAACCGCGCCGCGCCCGGGCGCGCTGGCGATGGCGGCGATCGGCCGGTCGGTGTCGGAAAGCATCGGCCGATCGTAGCGGCGTCCGCTGCACAAGCTTGTGTTCGTACAAACCGACTCGCCGCGTGCCGCCAAAGACAAAGGGCCCGCCAAACGGCGGGCCCTTGTCGGGTTGGCGCGGGGGGAAGCGCTTAGCGTTTGCGATGCAACCTTGGGAGCGCCCTCCCGAGCCGGAGGTCCGCCACAAAACTTGGCGGCCGCCGGGTCTACCCCGCATTGATCGGTGACTCGGATGTCTTGCTGGCGACTGTGGTGGACCCGGTTCTGTCCCGCAAGAGCGTCGGAGTCATCGTGCCGCAAGCGCGTGCGAAATTCACCCCCCATCTGAAGGGGAGACGTGGCTTTTGCGAACTACTTGCCAAGCACCCCGAGGCGCTTGTTGATGAACCATTGCTGCGTGATCGACAGGATGTTGTTGGTCAACCAGTACAGCACCAGGCCGGCGGGGAAAACGAAGAACATGACCGAGAAAACCATCGGCATGATCCACATCATCTTGGCCTGCATCGGGTCGGGCGGCGTCGGGTTCAGCCAGGTTTGCAGCAGCGTCGAGGCGGTCATCAGCAGCGGCAGGATGTAGAACGGGTCCTTCTGCGCCAGGTCGGTGATCCAGCCGATCCAGGGCGCGTTGCGCATTTCGACGCTGGACAGCAGTACCCAGTACAAGGCGATGAAAAACGGGATCTGCACCACGATCGGCAGGCAGCTGCCGAGCGGGTTGACCTTTTCCTCGCGGTAGATGCGCATCATCTCCTGCTGCATCTGCTGGGGCTTATCCTTGAAGCGCTCGCGCATCTCCATCACCTTCGGGTTGATCGCCTTCATCTTGGCCATCGAGCGGTAGGCGCTGGCGTTCAGCCAGTAGAACGCGAGCTTGAGCAGCACCACCAGGGCCACGATCGACCAACCCCAGTTGCCTAGCACGCTGTAGAGCCAGGTGAGGAGCTGGAACAGCGGCTTGGCCAGGATCGTGAACCAGCCGTAGTCCTTGACCAGGTCGAGCCCCGGCGCCAGCGCGGCGAGTTTGTTCTCTTCCTGCGGACCGGCAAACAGCGTCGCCTCCTGTGCCTTGGTGCCGCCGGGCGCTACGCTGCCCAGCGGCACCACCATCGCCACCGAATACAGGTTGTTGGAGATCTTGCTGGTGCGGAATTCGCGCCTCTGCGGCGTCGGCAGCAGCCAGGCCGAGGTGAAGTAGTGCTGGACCATCGCCACCCAGCCGTCGTCGGCGCTCTTGGGGTGGTCGGCCTTGCCTTTCTCGATGTCCTTGAACTCGACCTTCGCGAACTTGGCCGCGTCGGTGTACAGCGCCGGGCCGGTGAAGGTGAAGTAGAACGAGGACTCGCCCGGGGGCGGGTTTCCGTCGCGCACCAGCTGCAAGTAGAGCTGCGGCGAAATCGCCGCGCCCGAGTTGTTGACCACCTCGTGACGCACCGCCACGGTGTAGCTGCCACGCGAGAACAGGTAGGTCTTGACCAGCTTGACGCCCCCGACATCGGCCGATTCGAAACGAAGCTCGAGCTTGTTCGCGCCTTCCTTCAGGCTGCGTTCGCTGCTCACCAGCGTCATCGGGGTGAGGTGGTTGGGCATCGCGACGCCGGCCTGCTCGGTGATCAGGCCGGTTTGCGCCAGGTACACCCGCTCGGCGCTGTGGTCGAACAGCACGACATTGCGGGTGCTGTCGTTCTGGTCGACCTGGCGCAGCAGTTCCAGGCGCACCAGGTCGCCGCCCCGGGTGTCGAGCGCGGCCTTGACCAGGTCGGTGGTGATCGTGACGCGCTCGCTCGCCCCGGGTGTGGCGGTTGCCGGCGCAGAGGCGGCCGCTGCTGGCGCCGCCGCGGTCGAAGCCGGTGCGGGGACCCCGGCAGCCGCCGGCGCCGCGGCAGTCGGGACGGCGCTCGGTAGCACGCTGGGCAGCGCGCCCGGCACGGAAGCCGGCGCCGCAGCGGCGGTCGGCTTGCTGGTTTGCGGGCCGAAGAAAGAGGGCTGCCCGCTGTGTTTGTTCCACGCGTCCCACAGCAGGACGAGCGACATCGTGAAAACGACCCAGAGCAGGGTGCGGCGAATATCGGTCATGGGTTTGGCTCTGTCGGAAGGGTTGGCGCGCACCCGCGAGGTGCCCGGATTGGGAGTCAGCGCGGCCGTTTCTCTGCGGGCGCTGGCGTGGTTTGGGCGGTGTTGCCGAAGGCGCTGGAGATGAGCCGAGTGAACAAGCCGGGCGCCTCGGGCACCGGGTCATGCCCACCTTCGCACCACGGGCGGCAGCGCAAGACACGCCACGCCGCGAGGTAGCTGCCGTCTACCGCGCCATGACGCTGCAGCGCCTGCAGCGCGTAGGCCGAACAACTGGGTTCGAAGGCACATACGTTGCCGACCCAGGCGCGGAAGAACAGGCGGTAGCCGCGCACCAAGAGTATCGCTAGGTCGCGTGGCAGATGGACGGCGGCGCGCAGCAGCATGCTCACGGCGAAGCGCCATCCCCTATCGAGCCGCATGGCATCGCGAGAGCACGGCGTCGAGTTCGACCCGTGCAGCACGCCGCAGGCCGTCGGACGCGGCGCTGGTGAATTGCTTTGCGTCGAAAGGCGCGCGCAGCCGTACCACCCAGACGCCCCGCGCCAATGCAGGCGCCTGGCGCTGGACTGCATGTCGGATCTGGCGTTTGAGCAGAGCACGGGTCACCGAGCGCCGTGCGTGACGCTTGGGCACGACCGCACCCAGCCAGAGCGCATCTGACAACTCATCCACAAGCCTGTGCATCAGCTGTTGGTCGCCTGTGGACAACTTTGTTGCTTCGCTGAATCGAGGCGCGGGCCCCGCGGGCGTTGGGCGACCGGCCAGGAAGTGGATCGAGAAGTGAGTGCTTCGCCCACGGGGCGCAGTCGCCAGCGCGCGGCTGAAGTCGGTGCTCTGCACAAGGCGGCCGATCACGGGCGGCCGGGCGTCGGACGGGTTGTGGCGGCAGTCGACGCTGGCGCTTGCTTAGACAGCCAGGCGCTTGCGGCCTTTGGCGCGGCGCGCATTGATGATGGCGCGACCGCCACGCGACTTCATGCGCACCAGAAATCCATGGGTGCGCGCGCGACGGGTCTTGGAGGCTTGGTAGGTGCGTTTCATGGTTCGGTCCTTCGAAATCGTTCTGACGGGTTGCCCGGCCCGGCGCTTGGTGTGGTGACCAGCCCGGTGCCGACGCGGGCGCCGCAGCCCTTGCGCCACCAAGCCCGCACTACCCGTTCGGGAAACCCACGATTACAGCAGGAAAGGCTGGCCCGGTCAAACCAGGAACGGCCTCAACACCGGAGGTGAGCAGGATTGATCATGCCGCCGCCACTGTGGATAACCAGCGTTTCATGGGCCCGGATCAACGTACAATGCGGCCGCTCCAGAACAAGATGTCCACAATGAGCGCCGACCTCTGGCAACGCGGGTGCGAACGCCTCGCCGCCGAATTGCCTGAACAACAATTCAACACCTGGATCCGGCCGCTTCCGCCTGCGGAAGTGACCGACCAGGGCGACGCCGGTGCGGTCGTCTCGGTGCGCGTGCCCAATCGCTTCAAGCTCGACTGGATCCGCTCGCAGTACGCGGCGCAGATCGAAGGCGTGCTGAGCTCCTTGGCCGGCAAGCCGGTGCGGCTGGACTTGTCCTTGTTGCCCCGCGATGGCGCCCCAACGCGGCCGCTGCAACCACTGTCGCTGGTGCCGTCCACCGCCCCTGTCAGTGTGGCCGCCGCGCTCGGTGGCAATGGCGCGCAGGCCCCGCAGGCCGCACCCGCCCGAACCGCGATGGTCTCGCCCACGCGCGAGCGCCTGAACCCTGCGCTCACCTTCGACACACTGGTGCCCGGCCGCGCCAACCAGATGGCGCGCACCGCGGCGCTGCATGTGGCTGGTGCGCCGGGGCTGATGTACAACCCGCTCTTCATCTACGGCGGAGTGGGCCTGGGCAAGACCCACCTGATCCACGCGGTGGGCAATGCGTTGTTGAGGGACCGGCCGGATGCGCGGATCCTGTATCTGCACGCCGAGCAGTTCATCTCCGATGTGGTTAAGAACTACCAGCGCAAGACCTTCGACGAGCTGAAGGCCAAGTACCACTCGCTGGACCTGCTGCTGATCGACGACGTGCAGTTCTTTGCCGGCAAGGACCGCACCCAAGAGGAGTTCTTCAACGCCTTCGAAGCACTGCTGGCCAAGCGCGCGCACATCATCATGACCAGCGACACCTACCCCAAGGGGTTGGTGGATATCGACGAGCGGCTCACCTCGCGCTTCGACGCCGGACTCACCGTGGCGATCGAACCGCCCGAGCTCGAAATGCGGGTCGCGATCCTGATCCGCAAGGCGCTCGCCGAAGGCACTGAGATGCCCGAGGACGTGGCCTTCTTCGTCGCCAAGAATGTGCGCGCCAATGTGCGCGAGCTCGAAGGCGCCCTGCGCAAGGTGCTGGCCTATTCGCGCTTTAGCCAGAAGGAAATCAACATCGTGCTGGCGCGCGAGGCGCTGAAGGACCTGCTCTCGATCCAAAACCGGCAGGTGTCGGTGGAGAACATCCAGAAAACCTGCGCCGATTTCTACAAGATCAAAGTGGCCGACATGTACAGCAAGAAGCGCCCGGCTTCGATCGCGCGGCCGCGCCAAATCGCGATGTACCTGGCCAAGGAGATGACGCAGAAAAGCCTGCCCGAGATCGGCGAGCTGTTCGGTGGCCGCGACCACACCACGGTGCTGCATGCGGTGCGCAAGATCGGTGGCGAGCGTCACAAGAACCCCGAGCTGAACCAGCAATTGCATGTGCTCGAACAGACGCTGAAGGGCTGAGCGTCGATATGAACTTCATGAACCTGCGGCTGGGCGCAACCACGAAAACAAACCTGTCAAGCAACAAGCCTGGGGATAACTTCGGAGCAACACGAGGCCTGTCCACAGCGGTGGCAGCTTTGGCCAAGTTGTTGTCGGGCTGTCCCGCCGGCCCCGGGGCTGAGTCCACAGGGTTCGTCGGGACCTAAAGCGTTGATCGGGCAGGCGAAAATCGCGTTCTCCACAGAAAGTGCCGGGCTCTACTAGAACTACCAAGTAAAGAGGAAGACATGATTGTCTTGAAAGCTGCGCAGGAAAAATTGTTGTCGGCCCTGCAGTCGGTGGCGGGCATCGTCGAGCGCCGGCACACCTTGCCGATCCTGGCGAACGTGCTTCTGCGCAAGAACGCGGACGTGATCGAGTTCACCACCAGCGACCTCGAAATCCAGGTGCGCACCAGCGGCAGCCTCGGCGGCGACGTCGGCACCTTCGCCACCACGGTCGGTGCGCGCAAGCTGATCGACATCCTGCGTTCGCTGCCCTCGGACCAGACGATCACGCTCAGCGCCAACCAGAGCAAGCTGGTGCTGGTGGCGGGCAAGAGCCGCTTCACGGTGCAGACGCTGCCGGCGGACGACTTCCCGCTGGTCAACGAGGCGGTGGATTTCGGCCCGGCCTTTTCGGTGCCGCAGAAGACCCTGCGCTCGCTGATCAACCAGGTGCACTTTGCGATGGCGGTGCACGACATCCGCTACTACCTCAACGGCATTCTCTTCGTGGCCGAAGGCAAGACCTTGACCCTGGTGGCCACCGACGGCCACCGACTGGCCCTCGCGCAAGCGACGCTGGCGGCCGACATCCCCAAGCAGGAGGTGATCCTGCCGCGCAAGACGGTGCTGGAGTTGCAGCGCCTGCTCGCCGACGAAGACTCGGCGATCGAAATGCGCTTTGCCGGCAACCAGGCCAAGTTCATCTTCTCCGGCATGGAGTTCGTGACCAAGCTGGTCGAAGGCAAGTTCCCCGACTACAACCGTGTGATCCCGAAGAACCACAAGAACCACATCACGCTCGGCCGCGCTCCGCTGCTCGCCAGCCTGCAGCGTGCGGCCATCCTCACCAGCGACAAGTTCAAGGGCGTGCGCCTGAATGTCGAACCCGGCACATTGCGCATCGCGTCGAGCAACGCCGAGCAGGAAGAGGCCAAGGAAGAGATCGAGATCGACTACGCCGGCGACGCGATCGAGATCGGGTTCAACGTCACCTACCTGATCGACGCGCTGGCCAACATGGACCAGGAAATGATCACGATCGAGCTGCAGGACACCAACGCGAGCGCGTTGTTCACCGTGCCCGAGCGCGCCGGCTTCAAGTACGTGGTGATGCCGATGCGCATCTGAGCCGCGTTACCTTACCCCAAGACCAGAGCCAGAGCGGGCCGCGAGCCCGCTTCAGCGTTTTTTGAAGGTGGCGCGGCGTTGAACGTCACCCGCCCTTCGCACCGAGACCCATGAACGAACCCACACCGCTGACCCCCGAAGAAAACTCCGCCGCCTATGGCGAAGGCAGCATCCAGATCCTGGAAGGCCTGGAAGCGGTGCGCAAGCGCCCGGGCATGTACATCGGCGACACCAGCGACGGCACCGGGCTGCACCACCTCGTCTTCGAAGTGGTCGACAACTCGATCGACGAAGCGCTCGCCGGCCATTGCGACGACATCGTCGTCACGATCCACACCGACAACTCCATCTCGGTCATCGACAACGGCCGCGGCATTCCCACCGGCGTGAAGATGGACGACAAACACGAGCCCAAGCGCTCGGCCGCCGAGATCGCGCTCACCGAGCTGCACGCCGGCGGCAAGTTCAACCAGAACAGCTACAAGGTTTCGGGTGGCCTGCACGGCGTCGGCGTCAGCTGCGTCAATGGCCTGTCCAAGTGGCTGCGCCTGACGGTGCGCCGCGGGGGCAAGGCGCACTTCATGGAGTTCAAACAAGGCGTGCCGCAGGAGCGGGTGATCGAGCAGCGCAACGGTTTCGAAATCAGCCCGATGAAGGTGACCGGCGAAACCGACAAACGTGGCACCGAGGTGCACTTCCTGCCCGACCTGGAGATCTTTTCCAACATCGACTTCCACTACGACATCCTGGGCAAGCGGCTGCGCGAGCTGAGCTTCCTCAACAACGGCGTGAAGATCCGCCTGGTCGACGAGCGCAACAACCGCGCCGACGACTTTGCGTTTGCCGGCGGCGTGAAAGGCTTTGTCGAGTTCATCAACACCGGCAAGAAGGTGCTGCACAGCAACGTTTTCCATGCCATCGGCGAGAAGATGAGCGACCACGCCACCCTCATCACCAGCGAAGTGGCTATGCAGTGGAACGACGGCTACAGCGAGAGCGTGCTCTGCTTCACCAACAACATCCCGCAGCGCGACGGCGGCACCCACCTCACCGGCCTGCGCGCGGCAATGACGCGGGTGATCAACAAATACATCGACGACAACGACCACGCCAGGAAGGCCAAGGTCGAGATCAGCGGCGACGACATGCGCGAGGGCCTGTGCTGCGTGCTCAGCGTCAAGGTGCCCGAGCCGAAGTTCTCGAGCCAGACCAAGGACAAGCTCGTTTCCAGCGAAGTGCGCGGCCCGGTGGAAGACGTGGTGAGCAAGGCGCTCACCGACTACCTGCTCGAGAATCCGGTGGACGCGAAGATCATCTGCGGCAAGATCGTCGACGCCGCGCGTGCGCGCGAAGCCGCCCGCAAAGCGCGCGAGATGACCCGCCGCAAGGGCATCATGGACGGCATGGGCCTGCCCGGCAAACTCGCCGACTGCCAGGAAAAAGACCCCGCGCTGTGCGAGATCTACATCGTCGAGGGCGACTCCGCCGGTGGCTCGGCCAAGCAGGGCCGCGACCGCAAGTTCCAGGCGATCCTGCCGCTGCGCGGCAAGATCCTCAACGTGGAGAAAGCGCGCTTCGAGAAGCTGCTCACCAGCAACGAAATCCTCACCCTGATCACCGCGCTGGGCACCAGCATCGGCAAGGACGAGTTCAACGTCGAGAAGCTGCGCTACCACCGCATCATCATCATGACCGACGCCGACGTGGACGGCGCGCACATCCGCACCCTGCTGCTTACGTTCTTCTTCCGCCAGATGCCCGAACTGGTGGAGCGCGGGCACATCTACATCGCGCAGCCGCCGCTGTACAAGGTCAAACACGGCAAGGACGAGCAGTACCTCAAGGACGGCAGCGAGCTCGACGCCTACCTGCTGCGCGTGGCGATGAAAGACGCGCGGCTGGACACCGGCCGCACTTTGGAGGATGGCGGCGCCGGAGTGCTCGAAGGCGACACGCTTGAAGCCCTGGCACGCCAGCATGTGCTGGCGCAAAACGTGGTGGACCGCTTGTCCAACTGGATGGACGTGGAAGCGCTGCGGGTGCTGGCCAATGGCCTGGCGATCGACCTCGACAGTGCCGACGCCGCCAGCGCATCCGCCGCCGCCTTGCAAGCCGCTCTGCACGACGCCGAGGTGCGCGCCGAAGTCGATCCGCGAGTGGACAAACACATGCTGCGGGTGAGCCGGCGCCACCACGGCAACGTGAAGAGCAGCGTGATCAGCGCCGACTTCGTGCACGGCGCCGACTACGAAGCGCTGGCCGGCGCCGGCCGCACCTTCAAAGGCATGGTGGCTGCCGGCGCGGTGGTGCGCAAGGGTGAAGGCGACAAGCTCAAGGAAGCCAAGGTGGCCGACTTCCGCGCCGCGATGGGCTGGCTGATGCAGCAGGCCGAAAACAGCGTCGGCCGCCAGCGCTACAAGGGCCTCGGCGAAATGAACCCCGGCCAGCTCTGGGAGACCACGATGGACCCCACCGTGCGGCGCCTGCTGCGGGTGCAGATCGAAGACGCGATCGAAGCCGACCGCGTCTTCACGATGCTGATGGGCGACGAGGTCGAGCCGCGGCGCAACTTCATCGAGAGCAATGCGTTGAGGGCGGCGAATATCGACGTTTGAGCGCGCTGCTCACAGAGTAATTGCGAACTGCGATCAAGTGCCGCTGCAAAACCGACAGAGTTGGTGCAACTGGCCCGGTGCAGGAACGGCTGGTTTGCAAGAGGCTGATATGGCCGTGGAGCGACCGGGTTCGACCCTGAATTGACTCCCGCCGCATCGATCTCGAGTGTGGAAAGCCGTCGTTCGCCGGGCCACCCTGTCGCCAGGGAAAGAGGGCCTTTGAACGAGCTATCCTCCAACTCCACCATTCATGCGTCGAGGAAGTTCATCGTGGAAATTGGCCAGGAGCTTGCGAGGGGCAGACTTGCAACAATCGGATTGGGAGTCGCCGAGGACCATAGGTCTCCAGATGCCCGACGCTTCACGTGCCAACTGCTGAAGGAGGGGCTTGTGCGCGCCCTTTTCCTGGAGGGTCTCAATGAGCAGCAGGGCGATCTAGACGACGCTGCGAAGCGCAGCGAAAAGGTACCGTCGCACTCAGAGTTTCAGGGGTTGTGCACGTCTGCCATTGGCGCTACGCCGGAGAATGGCAGTCCCATGCACTTGAGTGTTGTGGCTGCGTTTGCGATCAGGCTAAAAGTTGCTGTTCACCTGATCGACACCGATACCAGAACCACAAGCAGTCAACCATCCTTCGCCAAGAAACAAGAAGAAAAGTGGCCACGGCGGGAGATGAGAACGCAGACGACGAAGACCGCGGTCCATTACCGGGATTTGCAGGCCGCCGCGCACTTCCATCGGATTCTCCTAGAGCGTTACGGGGGTCAGAAAGCACGGTGCCTGGTGCTCTTCGGGGCTGCGCATTTCACCGGCGTCAACCCCGAGCCTGGTGGATGGGACCAAAAACAGGATTGCCTTGGGGATAGGCTGAAACTCGATTACGTGCAATTCAAGTATTGATCCGACGCACGAGGTCCTCGGGGATCGCGGCAAATCTCTTCCCGACATGACTCCTCAGCGAACAGCAATCTGTTGCCGGCGGCGGCGGCGGCGGCGCTAGCGCTGGGCGCTGCCGAAGCTGATCGATTTGCATGGTTCTCTTTGCGTGGGCCCGCGTTCAGCCCGGTGCCGCGCTGGGTGCAGCCGCCCCAAGCCCATCGCGCGTGCGCATCATCCCCCACCCCTGCATCGTCATCACGATCTCGCCGCGCTGGTTGAGCACTTCCCAGCCGGTGCGCAACAGGCCGACGCCGGGGCGGCTGGCGCTGAGGCGGGCGTCGAGCACGCGGGTGCGCACGCTGAGCACATCGCCGGGGAACACCGGTTGTTGCCAGCGCACGTTTTCAACGCCGGGGGCACCGAGGCTGGCGCTGTCGAGCAGGTAGCCGTCGCAGATCATGCGCATCGTCATCGCGCAGGTGTGCCAGCCGCTGGCGCAGAGGCCGCCGAACAAGGAGCTGCGCGCGGCTTCGTCGTCGACATGGAAGTACTGCGGGTCGAAACGCGTGGCGAACTCGACGATGGCTTCGCGGGTGACCGGCGTGGCGCCGAATTCGCGCACGCTGTCGATCGGGAAATCCTCCCAGGCCAACGTGGGCTCGCGTCTGGGGGCGGGCTGGTGATTCACTGGCGTACCTTCGAGCTGCGCGCTTTGGTGTTCGCCCTTGAGGCGGTCCTGTGGGCTCATGGCGCGTGCGGCGTTCGCGTCAGCGTCGCCAACATCATCGCACGCGTGTACGGATGCACTCGGCCCGAAACCGCGAGACAGGCGAACCAAGCAGCCATGGGTGGGCGACGGTGGCGCGGCCGCGGTACCGGCCGAAAACCAGGCGACGAGCGCCACGGGCAGAGCATCGCGGCCCGCGTGGGCGGCGCCGATCTCAGCGCCGCCGCAGCATGAAGCGGTCGACCACGCGCCAGCGCGCCGGCGGCGTGCCTTCGGCTTGCGAACGGGGCACCTGGTCCAGGCCGAGCATCGTGGCTTCGAGCCCCTGCTCGGTGATGCAAAAGCGCATGAAGCCCTTGTAGTCCTGTACCGCCAGCGAGCCGAAGGCGTTGTTCGGCAACTGGCCGAACACTGCGCTCATCAGCATCAGGTAGACGCCGAACAGGAGCGCGCCGACGAGCACACCCGCCACACCCACCAACGCCCAACTCGCCAGGCCCCAGTGCAAGGACGCGGAGGTGGCCTCGGGCATCAGTGGCGCGAGCGCGTGGGTGACGCACCAGTACAGCACAAAGACGCAGTAGCCATGCGCCATGCCGTGTAGGACGCCGCCGGCGATGCGCGTGGCCCAGGGCGCCGGGCCTTCGGACGCGACCTTGATGCAGCCGGCGAGCATGCAGATGTTGATCAGCGTGGCCACCGGGCTGAACACCATCGCGCGCAGCCACAGCGGCGTGGCTTGGGCAAAGCCCAGGGTCTGCATCGGCGCAAAACCGTCGGGCTCGAAGGAGCGGCTGAAGACGAAGGAATTGACATACGCGTTGATGCCGTAGAGCAGCCCGAGATAGAGCGCAAAGGCGAAGTTCGAGTCCATCGTTTCGGCCACGGCGCGGCGCAGGCCGAGCTGCAAAGGCGGCCGGCTGAAACCGATGTGGAACAGCGCGAAGAGGTTGCGCCAGGCCAGCCGCCGCGTGACATCGGCGTCGGGGTAGGTGGCGGTAGCTTGGAAGCAGGTATCGGGGACGCCGTCGTGTGGGTTGTCGCGGGTGCTTTCATGGCCGTCGTCGCGCGCCCGCTCGACCCGGCCCACCCGCACCCGGCTCTGCAATTCGGTGTCGACGGCGTCGAGCTCGTTGGCGCGGTCCAGCCGCGTGGCTTGGCCCACCACCGCGCCATGCGTCGGGTGCAGGAAGGCGCCGCCGCTGCCGCAGGTGACCAGGTGCGTGTCCAAGCCGGTGACCTCGTCGCGCGCAAGGGTTTCGCGTTTGTAGTGGTGCAGGTCACCGGCCAGGCGCAGGCGGATGCGCGCACCACGCGCCTCCAGGATCGCCTCCAGGCGCTGATAGCGGCGCGGGTAGCCGCGCGCCGCACCGTCGCCGAGTTCGCGGGTCCAGTACGGTTCGGGGTAGACCAGGATCAGGTCGTCGCCCGCTGCCAGGTGCACTTTGGCCAGGTCGACAAAGGCCTCGAACTGGTTGCGGTCGAGGTCGCCCGACAGCGCCCAGTCGAAGCCGAGCACCCACCAGCGCCGCGGCAGCGCCAGCGCGAAGTAGGTCTGGCGCTGCGGCGTGCGCGCGCCGATGAAAGCGCCGCGGTCGTAGTTGACGAAGTAGCGGCAGAAGGTGGCAGCGCTGTCGAACCAGTCGTGGTTCTGCGGCAGCGCGGCGACCACCTTGCGGCGCTCGGCTACGGTGGCGACGCCGGCGCGAGCGACGGCCGGCAGGTCGGTGCCGAAGCGGCTGGCGGGGTCGCGCGCGAGCGCGAACATTTCGTGGAAACGGTACTGGTAGTCCGCCGGGCCGGCGCCGGGGTAGGCGAGGTCGCCGCCGAGCACCAACAGCTCGCCTTCGGGCAGGGTGAGCTCGGCTTTGCTGTCGTCGCTGTCGTCGCTGTCGTCGCCACGGGCGCGGTCGGCTACGGTAAGCGAACGCCGTAGCGCGGCCTGGGCCACCGCGAAGGTGGCGTTGCCGCCATCCCCCGTGTCGGAGATGAAGTCGAACCAGAAGCCGCGCACCTCGCTCGCGCTGCGGCCGGAGAGGTCGATCGGCTCGAGCACCGACGAAAAACTTTCGCGGCGGTCGAGGTTGCGCAGCAGGTTCTGCGACTGCACCAGCTCCTGCGCCGCTTGCCACAGCACACGTGGTGAGTACCACGCCACCGGGCGGCGTTGCGAGGGCGGATGTGAGCGGCCGAATTCGCGTGTGTCCACGGTGGAGTCCCAAGTGCGCGGTTGATGGCGCGGGCGATGGCGCGGGCGATCATGCCACCGCACCCTGGGTGCTTGAGACGGCCGCTGCACGCGGCAAGCCGCGGGTGGCATCATGGCCGCCCCGATGTGGGGGCCAGAATGCAAGAGGCTCGATATGAAGGCAAGCTGGAACGGCGTGGTGGTGGCGGAGAGCAACGACACCGTGGTGGTCGAAGGCAACCACTATTTCCCCGAGAGCGCGCTCAAACGCGAGTACACCGCGTTCAGCAACCATCGCACCAGCTGCGTGTGGAAGGGGCAGGCCTACTACCTGAGCTTGCTGGTCAACGGCGAACTCAACCCCGACGCGGTCTGGTATTACCCCGAGCCGAGCGAGGCCGCGGCGAACATCCAGGGGCGGGTGGCGTTCTGGAAGGGCGTGGTGGTGAGCGGCTGAGGCGCTTACCGCACCTCGGTCGCGTGTGCAGCACCTGCGCAGCCGCGCCCGAGCCGCATCATGAATCGGCCAGTGCGATGGGCGCGCGCCGCAGGCCGCTCAGGCCAGCCGCCCGGCGCGGAAGTCTTCGACTGCTGTGAAGATTTGCTCGTTGGTGTTCATCACAAACGGGCCGTATTGCGCGATCGGCTCGTTGAGCGGCGCGCCCGCGATCAACAAGGCGCGGGCGCCCTGGGGTCCGGCGCGCAGCTGCACGCCGTCGCAGCTGGTGCCGGTGTCGTTGCCCAAGATCGCCATGCGCTGCTGCGGCACCGCGGTGCCGGCGATTTCGAGCGCACCGCGGAAGACGTAGACAAACGCATTGTGTTTTGCGGGCAGCGGCTGCGCGAACTCGGCGCCGGGCGCAAATTGCAGGTCGAGGTACAAGGGCTCGGTGACCTCGCGCTGCATCGCGCCGGCCACGCCGTGGCTGGCGCCGGCGATCACGCGCACGCTCACACCTTGATGGCTGAACTCGGGGATCTCGGCGGCCGAAATATCGCGGTACCAGGGCTCGCGCATCTTGTCGCGCGAGTGCAGGTTGAGCCAGAGCTGGAAGCCTTCCATGCGGCCGGCCTCCTGCTCGGGCAGCTCGCTGTGGATCACGCCGCGGCCGGCGGTCATCCATTGCACGCCGCCGTTTTGCAGCAGGCCTTCGTGGCCGGCGGAGTCGCGGTGGCGCATGCGGCCGGCGATCATGTAGGTGACGGTTTCGAAGCCGCGGTGCGGGTGGTCCGGGAAGCCGCCGATGTAGTCGTCGGGGTTGTCGGTGCCGAAGGCGTCGAGCATCAGGAACGGGTCGAGCCGGCGCTGTAGGTCCTGTGTCAGCACACGGGTGAGCTTGACGCCGTCGCCGTCGCTGGTGGCTTGGCCGGCGACCAGGCGCTCGACCTGGCGGGGGGTGGTGACAGGGCTGCGGGTGGGGGTGGTGGTGGTATTCATGAACGCACTTTAGTGCCGAACCTCGGCCAGCGGATTGCGATGGCTTGTACGTGGCGTTCAAGCGCGCGGAGGGGCTGCAGACGGCGCACCGGGGTGCGGTTTGCGGCAGCATTCGTGCATGTTTTTGTCGCAACATTCGCGGATGTGCTCACCACGATCGATGCCACGCCCGAGGCGCAGCCGCGCGGCCCTGCGCGCACTGTGCCGAGCGCTGACGGCGCGGCCGCTGGGGTCGCCGGGGTCGCTTGCGGTGCTGCGGCCTTGTAGTTGCGCGCGTCGCGCCGCGGCCTGGAGCGGCGATGAGTGAGGACGCTGCCCCACTCCCAAACGCGCCCGCGCGGGGCACGCTACACCGCCGCCGCCTGCGCGAGATCTGGCGCTCGGCGGGATGGCCCTGCCATGACACGGTCGAGATCGAGCTGCTTGCTGCCGGCCTGCTCGAACGCCAGCGCGACGTGAACGGGCGCGAGACGCTGCGCGTCACCGACGCGGGCGTGAAGGTGCTGGCCGCCACGCTGGTGAAAAACCGTGCGGTGCGTGATGGCCACGAGGCGTTGGTGGCCCGCGTGGCGCTGGAGATGCAGCGTGCCGGGCGCGTGGTGTGGCGCGGCTTGAGCCTGCGCGCGCCCTTGCAAGGCGAAGGCGGCGCGCCGACCTGGGCGATCGCGATGCCCGATGTTTTTTCGATTCGGCACACCACGGTGGAGGACTATCTCGAGCCGATCGTTCACGAGGTCAAGGTACGGCGCGCCGACCTGCTGTCTGACCTGCGCAACCAGGCCAAACGCGAGGCCTACCTGGCGCTGTCGGGCCAGTGCTGGTACGTGCTCAAGGCGGGCATTGCCCGAGTGGAAGAGGTGCCCGATGCTTGTGGTGTGATTTTTGCGCACGAGGCCGGTGGCACGCAGTGCCTGGAGGTGGCGCGCCCGGCACCCAGGCGTGGGCTGCGCCTGCCCTTCGCCACCTGGATGGCGCTGGCGCGAGCCAGCGCCGAGGCCGGGCCTGACGGCGCCGAGCAGGGGTGGTTGGGTGAGCCGCCACTGGATTAACACGGGTTCGCTTGGGCTCAGGACGCGCGGGCCCTTCGGTCAGCTCAGCGCGAACGGGCGAGTAGCGCCGCCCCCTGCCGATCCACTGAACGCAAGTTCGTGGTGAATCTTGTGCGCCGAACAGGCGACGTGTTCGACGCGGACGATGCGCCTGGCGAGCACGGTGCTGCGGCGCCGACGGGCCCGCTGACGCCGCCGTTTTGCTGCCCGCGGCCCGCGCGCCGCTCAAGCCGCGTCAGCGGCGGCGCAGCGGTAGTGGTAGGCGTAGGCGTCGTTGAAACCGAGCCGGTGGTAGACGCTGCGTGCGGCGGCGTTGTCACCTTCCACTTGCAGGTAGGCCACCCGTGCGCCGCGTTCCCGCGCGTCGGCGAGCAGGTGTTGGCATAGCAACCGGGCCAGGCCTTGGCCGCGCGAGGCTTCGGCGGTGAACACGTCGTACAGGCCGACCAGTTCGTCCTCGAGCGCGAACTGGCCGCAGGCCAGCACCGCGGCGTCGTCGTCACGCTTGAGCGCAAAGCCTCGAAACGACACCGGCGAGCTGTCCAGGCGCTGCGCATGCGCCTGGCGTTGCGCCAGCGGCGAGCCCCGCAGCCGGCCGACCGTTTGTGCGAACGCGTGGTGGGACAGGAGGTGGCAGCTCACCCCGGGCGGTAGGGCGGGCGTGGCGATGGGTGAAAGCTCGTCGCAGACCATCACCCGGGTGTCGTCGATGCTGACCAGGCCCAGGCCCGCGAGCCGCGCGTCCAAACCCGGGGGGCGGCTGAAAGGTGTGATGCGCACGAAGAGCGGCAGGCCGGCGTCGCGGTAGGCACGCTGCGCGAGTGCGATTTTTTCGTCGATCGAGAGGCGCCCTTCGGCCACCGCGTTGATGCAGCGTGCGCGTTTGGCCTTTCCCGGGGAGAAGCGCAGCAGCCAGCCGTCGAGCCAGCGTTGTTGCGGCGGCGCGCTGGCGTTCAGGCCGGCGTCTTCGATGCGCGAGAGCAGGGTTTGCGGCAGCGTGGGAAGCGTGGCTGGGGTCATCGCAGTTGCGCCCGGCGGCCCGCAGCCACTGAGCGCCCCCCTCGGTCATGGCGCCACGAGCTTGCCCGCTCGCTCGACCATTTCGTGCGCGAACTCGATATACGCCTGCGCGCCTTTGGACGCGGGGTCGAAACACACGCCCGGTTGGCCGTAACTTGGCGCTTCGGCCAGGCGCACGTTGCGCGGCACCACGGTGTTGAACACCTTGTCGCCGAAGTGCGCCTTGAGCTGCTCGCTCACTTGCTGTTGCAGCGTGATGCGCGGGTCGAACATCACACGCAGCAGGCCGATGATCTGCAGGTCGCGG
>JANNGZ010000404.1:0-1805 GCA_031404155.1 Burkholderiales bacterium | reverse complement strand
AACGCGGTGCGCCCGTCGACGATCAGCAGCTTGCGGTGGTCGCGCCGGTTCAGCTCCCACTCTTTGCGCGCGATCAGCGGGTTGAGCGGGTTGAATTCGAGCACCTGGATGCCGCTGGCCACCAAACGCTCGAAAAACGCGGCGGGTGTGCCTACGGTGCCGACGCTGTCGCGGATCAGGTTCACCTGCACACCTTGCTGCTGCTTGGCGATCAGCGCCTGCGCGAAGCGCTGCCCCACCTCGTCGTCGTCGAGGATGTAGGTTTCGAGGTTGATGTGGTCGCGCGCCGCGCTGATCGCCGCGAACATCGCCTGATAGGTGGCCGGGCCGTCTTGCAGCAGCAAGGCCTGGTTGCCCACGGTGAGCGGGCTGCCGACGATGGCTTCCTCCAGCGCCAGGTGGCGTTCGAAGATGTCGGTCTTCTTGCCGCCGCTTTGCAGCCGCTCGAGGATCGCCTTGCTCTGCGCGGCCGACAACGGGCCCTGCGCGCCTTGCAGTTGCACCGCGGGCCCCGGGCGCCGCGCCAGGTCCGGCACCACCGTCGGCAGCGTGCTGCAACCGGCGAGCGGAAGCAGGCCGAGCAGGCCCGCCAGCAGGCTTGCTCGAATAACGCTGCGAGGCGTCATCGCGCGCGTCATGCCCGGCTCACTGCCGGGCGCTGACGCGCCAGACCACATTGCCGACGTCGTCGGCCACCAGCAGGGCGCCGGTCTTGTCCAGCGCCACGCCTACCGGCCGGCCGAGGGCGCCGCCGTCTTCGCTCAGGAATCCGGTGAGCACGTCGACCGGCTGGCCGGAAGGTTTGCTGCCGGCGAAGGGCACGAAGATCACCTTGTAGCCGCTGTACGGCCGCCGGTTCCATGAGCCGTGCTGGCCGACGAACATGCCGTTGGCAAACGCGGCCGGCAGCGAGGTGCCGGCCGAATGGGCCAGGCCGAGCGAGCCGGTGTGCGTGCCCAGCGCGTAGTCGGGCGCGATTGCGCGCGCCACCAGCTCGGGCTGCGGCGGCTTCACGCGCACATCCACATGCTGGCCGAAGTAGCTGTAGGGCCAGCCGTAGAACGCGCCCTCGCGCAAGGCGGTCATGTAGTCGGGCACCAGGTCGCTGCCGATCTCGTCGCGCTCGTTGACCACGGTCCACAACGCGCGGCCCTGCGGCTCCCAGGCCAGGCCGTTCGGGTTGCGCAGGCCCGAGGCAAAGATGCGGTGCGCGCCGTTGGCGATTTCCACCTCCCACACCGCGGCGCGTTCGGCCTCGGCCTCGATGCCGTTTTCGGCCACGTTGCTGTTGGAGCCCACGGTCACGAAGAGCCGGCTGCCGTCGGCATTGGCGATCAGGTTCTTGGTCCAGTGGTGGTTGGTCGGGCCCGCGGGCAGCGACACCAGCTTGAACGGGGGTGCGGTGATGCGCGTGTCGCCCTCGGCGTAGGGGAAGCGCAGCACCGCGTCGGTGTTGGCCACGTACAGGTTCTGGCCCACCAGCGCCATGCCGAAGGGCGAGTTCAGGCCTTCCAGCAGCACCGAACGCAGGTCGGCCACGCCGTCGCCGTCGCTGTCGCGCAGCAAGGTGATGCGGTTGGCGCTCGGCACCGCGGCGCCGACAAACTTTTTCACCAGGCCCATCGCCCAACGCTTGAGGCTGAAGTTGCCATCGGTCTTGGGTGGGGCATTGCTTTCGGCCACCAGCACATCGCCGTTGGGCAGCAGGTAAAGCCACCGCGGGTGGTCCAGGCCGCGCGCGAAGGCGGCCACCTGCGTACCCGGTGCCGCCCTCGGTGTTGCATCCTTCGGCCAACCCTTGGCCG
>JANNGZ010000403.1:0-10372 GCA_031404155.1 Burkholderiales bacterium | reverse complement strand
AGGTTGACCGTGTCGTCCGAGCGTGCCGTGGTGCCCTTGAAGTTCACCGAGCCGACGGTGATGACGCTCGGGTCGTTGCCGGGCGACGAGATCGTGCCGTAGTTCTCCTGGCCGAAGATGTTCTTGCCGAAGTTGCCCGCGGCCACCACCACGGTGATGCCGACCGCCACCGCGCTGCGCGCCGCGGTGCACAGCGGGTCGTCCTGCCAGCGGTCGGTGGAGGCCATCGCCAGGCTCAGGTTCATCACCCGGATGTTGTATTCCTTGGCGTGATAGATCACCCACTGGATGCCCTCGAGCGTGTCGCTCAAGGTGCCGATGCCGGAGTCGTTGAGCACCTTGACGTCGTAGATGTTGGCGTTGGGTGCGCTGCCGGTCAGGTCGGGCGCGGTGCCGTAGGTCACCGGGCGGCCGGCGGCCACCGACGCCACGTGCGTGCCGTGGCCGAAGCCGTCCTGGACCAGGTTGGCGCTGTTGTCGATCGCGGCCTCATAGCTCGCCAGCGCGGCGCTGCCCGGCTGCAGCGAAGTGCTCGAGTCGTAGCCGTTGGTCCAGTCGGCCAGCGACGTGGTCAGCATCTGCACGTTCTTCACCACCCGCGTGGTGCCCGCGGCGTTGTTGAAGGCCTCGTGGTTCTTCATCACGCCGGAGTCGACCACCGCGATGCCGATGCCGGTGCCGTCCAAACCGGTGTAGGTGGTCTTGGTGGAGCCTGTGCGCACGCCGGTGGTCGTTGAGCCGGTAATGGCTTCGAGGGTGCTGGCGCTGCGGCGAGTCTCGCGGTTGGGCGCAACGAAATTCACATCGTTGCGCTCGGCCACCTTGGCGACCTTGTGCGCCGGCAGGGTCGCGGTGAGCATGCGCAGGCCGGGCATGCTGGCGTCGATGCTGCCTCCGGCCTGCGCGATGCTCTGCCGCAGCCCAGCCATGTTCTGGTCTTGCTCGTTGCTCACGAACACCACCTGCACCATGCGCTGACCGCGGATGTCGCGCGCCCAGCGAGCCTTTGGCGTCTGGCCGGCATCGATGCCGGCCTGAAGGTCGTGTGCGACCTTCTTTTCCTGACCGCTGCCGTTGCCTTTACCCGGTGCCGCCATTGCGGGCTGCCCGCCCAGCATCGCAAGCGCAGTCACCAGCGCCATCAGGCGACCGAAGAATTTCTTCAGCGCCGTGCGCTCGATCAGCACTGTGAATCGTGTGAGGCCGTTCATTTTGAAAGCTCCCTGAATTTGAATGACTTCGCGACTGGCTTGATGCCGGCTGCGAACCGGCTCTCACTGCATCGATACAAGTCGTTGCGATGTAATGGATTCTGGGGAAATGTTTCGATTTGCAATACGGGGGTGGCGAAGCCGGCGTGAAGCCGTGCCGTGGTTTTTCGCACGGCGTCGTGGCCTGTCTGCAGGTGTCGCTTGAAACTTCGCACTCGCCTGCTTTTGCTGTGGGCGCGCCACGTCTCAACGCGCGACTTTCGTGCTCTTGGCCTTGTCCTGCCATCACCCTGTGCCGGGCCATGTCGGCCGGTAACACCCTGTCGCCGAACGTGGCGCGGTGTCGCTCGGTCAGCGGCAGAAGCCCACTCGTTGCTTGTCCAGCCGATCCACGGATTGCAGTCCGAGTCTGTGCAGGGCTGGCCGATGGCCGATGGCCGATGGCCGGCGGCGGCGTGCACTCGACCGCACCTGGGAAGTCGCCTTAAAAAGCGGCGACGCCGGCTTCCTGGGTGGGAAGCCGGCGTCGTATGGGCCGGCGGCACGGGGCATGCCGCCAGCCGAGCGTTGTCGGATCACCGCTCCCGCATCACGACGCCTTCGCTCAGGACGACGCCCTCGCTCATCACGACGCCCTCGCTCATGACGACGCCCTCGCTCATGACGACGCCCTCGCTCATCACGACGCCTTCGCTCATGACCACGCCTTCGCTCATCACGACGCCTTCGCTCATGACGACGCCTTCGCTCATCACGACGCCCTCGCTCATGACGACGCCTTCGCTCATCACGACACCGCTGCCGGCGATGAACCAGCCCGACACGGTCGCGGTGGGCATCCAGATCCCGGTCTTGCCGAGCCACGAACTGGTGCCCAGCAGCGAGCTGCCGTTGACTACGCCGGAGGTGACCAGTGCCTGGCCGGCCGGGATCGACACCTCGCTGAACGACTGCACATAGGTGTTGGGAGTGATGCCCACGCCCGACCAGTAGTTCGCCACACGCTTGCGCACCACGCCATTGGCCCAGGTGAAGCGCGGGTCGTACATGGGCTGGAACTTGGTGAACAGGGCGTCGCCGCTGGCGACCACGCTGCCGCCGATGAAGGCCACGCGCGACCAGTTGAAGCTGCTGCCGTTGATCGTCGATGTCGTGGCCGGCATGCTCTGGCCGCTGGCCAGCAGGCTGGTGCCCGCGGTGATCGTGCCGGCGTTGACCGCCGAGGCGACATCGGTGCGCAGCGCCTTCGCCAGCGCGACGGCGCCGTGCACGTTGAGCAGGCCCGCTCCTTGTTGCACCAGGCTGGCGCCGACGATCGGCTGGGCCGAATACTGCAGGATGGCCTTGATCAGCGGCGGCGTCAGGCCCGGGTTCTGCTGCAGCATCAGGGCCACCGCGCCCGAGACCACCGGGGCGGCGATCGAGGTGCCGCTGAGTTCCATCTGCGTTTCGCGGTAGACCGGGGTGATGCCCGTGACCGTGACCAACTCGGTGTAGTAGGTCGAGGCCAGCGAATTCCAGGTCAGGCTGCCGCTGCCCACGACCTTCGTCGAGGCGGCGCCGATCAGGGCGTTGCCGGGAGCCACCAGGTCGGGCTTGATCAGGTTGTCGACGTGGCGCACGCCCGCCAGGTCGGTCCAGGCGCCGCGGGTCGGGCCGCGCGAGCTGAAGCCATTGACGGTGTCATCGGCGCGCGAGATTGAGTCCTTCGAGTTCGACGAGCCGACGGTGATCACCGTCGGGTCGTTGCCCGGCGCGCTGATGGTGCCGAACCGCTCTTGGCCGAGTGCGTTCTTGCCGAAGTTGCCGGCCGCCACCACCACCGTGATGCCGGCGGCCGCGGCGCTGCGCACTGCGGCGCACAGCGGGTCGGTCTGCCAGCTGTCGGTCGAAGCCGCGGCCAGACTCAGGTTCATCACGCGGATGTTGTATTCCTTGGCATGGTAGATGGCCCACTGGATGCCTTCCATCGCATCGCTGATCGTGCCCTGGCCGTTGGCGTCGAGCACCTTGACGTCATAGACGTTGGCGTTGGGGGCCAGGCCGGTCAGGTCGGAAGCGAAGCTGTAGGTCGCCGGGCGACCGACGGCGATCGAGGCGACGTGGGTGCCGTGACCGTAGGCATCCTGGGTCGCCACGGTGTCGGCGGCGATCGACTGCTCGTAGGTGGTCAGCGCCGTCGAGCCGGGCTGCAGCGAGGAGGTACCGTCGGCGCCGGTCGTCCAGTTGGCTTGGGTGGTGCTCGTCATCTTGACGTTACGCTTGACGCGGCTCACGCCGGCGGCGGTGTTGAAGGCTTCGTGCGCCTTCATGACGCCCGAGTCGAGCACGGCGATGCCGATGCCGATGCCGCTGCCGTCCAGGCCGCTGTAGCTGGTCTGCGTGCTGCTGGTGCGCACGCCGGCCGACAACGCACCGGTCATCGCCTCGAGCGTGCTGGCAGTGCGCGAGGTGACGCGGTTCGGGGTTACGGAATAGACGTCGCTGCGTGCGGCGATCAGGGCCACCTTGGCCGCCGGCAGCGTGGCCGTGACGGCGCGCAGGCCGGGCATGCGCACATGCACCGAGCCGCCCAGGCCCTTGATGGCGGTGCGCAGATCGGTCATTTCCTTGTCGACGCTGTTGCTCATGATCACGACCTGAATCTGGCGCGCGCCGTTGATGTCCTTGGCCCACTTGACGTTGGGCGTTAACGGCGCATCCAGCGCGGCCTGCAGGTCCTTGGCGATCTTCTTGGCTTGGCCATTGCCAGGCGCGGCGAAGGCCGGTTGCCCGCCCAGCATGGCCAGCGCGGCCGTGGCGGCGACCAGGCGCTTGAAGAAGGCCTTCAGCGCGCGGCGTTCGATCAGAACGGTGAATCTTGAAAGGCTGTTCATTTTCCCAACTCCCTTTGACCTACCTTTGCCTCTGCACTTCCCAGCTCCGACTCGGCGTCATGCCGCTTCAGGGCTTTGAAACAAGCAGTAGCGATGTCATGGATTCTGGGGAAATGTTTCGATTTGCAATACGGGGGTCGCAAAGCCGGCGTGAAGCCTTGCCGTGGTTTTTCGCACGCTGCATGGGCCTGAGTGGATGCGCGGCTTGAATCCTGGAAATGTGTTGTTTGGGGCGTCGTTGGCGCCAGGACGATGGCGCGGCGCGCTGCGGTTCATCGCCATGCCTGGGCCCGCCGCAGGGTGAGATGGCGGCCGCCTTTGTGCAGCCGGCAGCGAGCGGCGAGCAGCCAGCGCCAGGCGCCGAATGTTCCGGCTCAGGCGCCGGCAACAGCGCCCGCGGCGCCGGCCCAGCGCCACGTGCCGGGCAGCATGTCGGCCGGCAGCACCCAGTCGCCGAAGCTGGCGCGGTGCAGTGCTTCGACCCGGTTGCCGGCCGCCGCCACCATGCGCTTGACCTGGTGGTACTTGCCTTCGGTGAGGGTCAGGTCCAGCGTGCGCTCGCCGGTGCGCACGCAGGCGGCGGCGCGCACCAGCATCGGCGCGTCGTCGAGCACCACGCCGTCGAGCAGGGCCTGTACCTGCGCGTCGCTCACCTCGTGTTTCGTGCCCACCTGGTAGAGCTTGGGCACATGGTGTTTTGGCGAGGTGAGCCGGTGGATCAGCGTGCCGTCGTCGGTGAGCAGCAGCAGACCGGTGGTGTCTTCATCGAGCCGCCCCACCGGCTGCACGCCGCGGGCGCGCAGCGGCGCCGGCAGCAGCGTGAGCACGCTGGGGTGGTGGCGCGGCTTCTGTGAACACTCGTAGCCGGCGGGCTTGTACAGCATCACCAGCGCGCGTTCCTGAAAGACCCAGGGTTGGCCTCGAACCTTGAACACCAGCGCCTCGGTGGCGAACTCTGCCGCCGGGTCGCCCTGCACCTGGCCGTCGATTTCGACTTCACCGTGCCGCAGCAGCCCTGCGCAATCGCGGCGGGTGCCGAAGCCTTGCGAAAACAGGACCTGGTCCAGACGCATGGGGCCCGTTGAACTTCGAAGCTTCAGTAGTGCATCTCGAGCGTGACCACGCGGTTCTCGCTCGCCGGCCAGGGCCGGCCCACGATGCGCTCCTGGATCGGCCCCGATGAAAACTCGGCCACCACCGGCCGGCTGGGTTGGGCCGCGGGCTTGATCTTGGACACCGCCACACCCGCCACGCCGCTCGGCACTCCGGGTGCCGGGCTGGCGCCGTCGAAGCTGATCGTGTCGCGCGGCACCCCGAAGTAGCCGCGCGGGCGCACGAAGCTGAGCACCGAGCCGGCGCCCTTGTCGGCATCGGCGATGCGTTCGGCGCGCATGTGCACGATCTCGCTCGACCGCGGGAACGGCGAGCGGTAGATATGCGTGGTGGCATAGCCTTCGGCGGCGATCACGAACTCGTAGGGCGTGCGCGGGTCGGCCTTGAACGGGCCCCAGCGCCCGTCGGCGGCGATGGTCTTGCGGTGCGCGGCTTCGCCCCTTCGCGCGCCAGTGGCCGCGTCCACCGCGTAGACCTCCAGCGTGGCACCGATCAGCGGCAGGTTGCTCGGCCCGGCCGGCCCGATGCCCGAGACCTTGCCGTCGAGCAGCACGCCGGCCTCCGGCGTCACCGTGCTGGTCGCCGGCGCGCGGCCGGTGATGAATTCGTAGGTCTTGGCAAAGGCCTGCGGGTGGTAGCTCACCTCACGGTGGTCGAGGGTGGGCAACACGACATTGAGCGCGCCCTTGAGGGCCGGCCCCTCGAAGGTCACGTGGGTGGGCGTGCCCTTGGCGCCGATCCACTCCCCGTCGGGTTGCGCAAACTTGTCGTTGTTGTCCGAGCGCAGCGTCAGCCATTTCGGGCCGGCGACGACCTCGTCTCCGCCGGGGCCCTTGGGCGCATTCAGCGACTTGAGGAAGGCACCTTCGCCGTTGAACTCGTTGTTCGGCCGGAAGGTCGGGTTGGCCCACACGCCGTGGTTGGGCGTGCCGCCGAGCACCGCGTGCGACACCTTGGCCGCGCCGCCGAGGTTCTGCACATAGTTGCGGATCGCGTTGCCGCCGCGTGAGTTGCCGACCAGCACCACCTGCCTGGCCCCGGTGGCGCCGAGCACCTTGTCGACTTCGCCGGCGAGGAAGCGGGCGTGTTCCGCGGCCGAGGTGCGCCCGGGTTGCGCCACGGTGTCGTCGTCACGCGCATTGGGGTAGGGCAGGTCGATCGCGTGCAGCTTCGCGCGCGGCCAGCCGTTGGACTCGAAGCGCCACAGCGTCGTGGTCCACAAAGCCGCGGTGTCGCCGTTGCCGTGCACGAACACGATCGGCGGCAGGTTGGACGCGGGCGGCGCACTGGCACAAGCGGACAACAAGGCCGCAAGGGCGAGGGCCGAGAGCAGCAGGGGGCGACGATGCAACAGCATTTCGGTCTCCTCAAAGGTGTTGGTTTCCGACTTCGCCCCTGGCGGAAGCCTGGTGTGCGGGTGTTCGGACAGGGATTCCATCAAAGTACAGCGCCCAGGTCGCGCATCGCCGGCAGGTTCGGCAGGCCATGCCCGCCGATGCCGCTGGCATGCCGCACCGCTTCGAGCACCGCACGGGCGGTGACCTCGGCGGCGAGGGCGCCCAGCACCGTCATATCGCCGGCCTTGCCGCTGGCGCCGGTGGCCAGGGCAAACAGGGTGTCGCCGTCGCTCATCGTGTGCACCGGGTTGATGCTGCGCGCCAGGCCGTCATGGGCCATCGTGGCCAGCTTGCCGGCCTGGGCCTTGGTGAGCTTGGCGTCGGTGCCGATCACGCCGATGGTGGTGGCCATGCCGGCGAGCGCCTGTGCCGGCAGCTCGCCGCGCGCGATCGCGGCCATGCTGCCGCGCAGGTGGCGGCCGTCGGCGGTGCGTGCGCCGGCGATCGGCTCGCCGCTGCCGGGGTCGATCACGTCGCCGATGGCGTTGACCACCACCAGCGCGGCGACGGTGATCGCGCCGACCCGGATCGAGGCATGCCCCAAGCCACCCTTCATCGCATGGTCGAAGCCGAACAGCTTGCCCACGGTGGCGCCGGCACCCGCGCCGACATTGCCTTGCGCGCTCGGCGCCGGGTTGCCGCTGGCCGCCACACAGGCCGCGTACCCGGCCTGCGCGTCGGGCCGAATGCGCGCGTCGCCCAGGCGCAGGTCGAACAGCACCGCGGCGGGCACGATCGGCACCCGCGCCACCGTGCCCACCGCGAAGCCATGCCCCTGTTCGTCGAGCCAGCGCATGACGCCAGCCGCGGCATCCAGGCCGAAGGCGCTGCCGCCCGCGAGCAGCACCGCATGCACCTGCTCGACCAGGTTGTCGGGTCTGAGCAGATCCGTTTCGCGGGTGCCCGGTGCCGCGCCGCGCACATCCACGCCACACACCGCACCCTGCTCGCAAAGCACCACGGTGCAGCCGGTGGGGCGGCGCGTGTCGGTGCTGTGGCCGACCTTGAGCCCGGGGACGTCGCTGAGCAGGCCGTTCATTTCCCGGCGCGGCCGGCGGTTGGGGTTGCGATCATCGGCCCGGTCTTGTTCTGGGTGTCAGCCGTCGGGTGCTGCGCTCAGGCGAACACGCCCGCGGTATCGCCCATGCGCGCGCTCACCTCGCCCAGGTGGTGCATCGTGTCGCCGAAGCTCATCTCCAGCATCGTCAGGCGCTTGAAGTAGTGGCTGCCGGCGTATTCGTCGGTCATGCCGATGCCGCCGTGGAGCTGCACACATTGCTGGCCCACGAAGCGCATCGAGTGGCCGAGCTGGACCTTGGCCTGCGCCATCGCGCGACGTCGCGCCGCGGCCGGCTCGCGCAGCTTCAGGCTCGCAAAGTAGCTCATCGAGCGGCCGAGTTCGAGCTGCATCTTCACGTCCGCGATGCGGTGGCGCAGCGCCTGGAAGCTGGCCAAGGTGGCGCCGAACTGCTTGCGCGTGTTCATGTACTCGACGGTCATCGCCACCAGCTTGTCCATCACGCCGACACCCTCGGCGCAGGCCGCGGCAATGCCGATGTCCACCGCATGTTCCAGCGTCGCGGCGCCATCGGGCAGGAGCAGCGTGGCGGCGGCCTTGTCGAACACCACCTCGGCGGCGCGTGCGCCGTCCTGGGTCGGGTAGGCGCGAACCTGGGCTGCCGAGCGCTCGACCAGGAAGAGGGCGATGCCGTTGCCGCTGTCCTGGCCTGCACGCGCCGGCACGATGAACGCGTCGGCCTCGTCGCCCGCGGGCACCAGGCTCTTGTGGCCGCTCACGGTCCACGCGCTGCCCGCGGCGGTGGCGGTGGTCGCCAGCTTGTCCAGCGCATAACGTGCGCCCGGTTCCTGGTGCGCGAGCACCACCAGCTTGCTCGCGTCGGCCATCTTGGGCAGCCAGGCGGCCTGCACTTCGGCGCTCGCGGCGCCGAGCACCAGCGGCGCGATCAGCGCGCCTTGCGCATAGGGTGCGTTGACCAGGCCGCGGCCGAGTTCTTCCTGCACCACCATCGCCTCGATCGGGCCGAAGCCCATGCCGCCATGCGCCTCCGCAATCGCCAGCCCGGTGAGGCCGAGTTCGGCGAGCTCCTTGTACACATCGCGCGTCTTGCCGCCGCCCTTGGCGATGGCATGGCGGCGCTCGAAGCCGAATCCCTTGTCGACCCAGCGGCGCACCGCGTCGCGCAAGGATTCCTGGTCGTCGGTGAAATCGAAGTCCATGCCGGTTCCTCTCGTCAATCTGTCTGGAGCCCCTTCCTCCTTGGGGGAAGGGGCTGGGGGTGGAGCCATCCTGTCTGCGCCTTGCGCAGCGGTGTTGGGTTCGTTTACGACCCCAACACCGTCTGCGCGACGATGTTGCGTTGAACTTCGTTGCTGCCGCCGTAGATCGTGGTCTTGCGCATGTTGAAGTAGGTGGCGGCCAGCGGCGCGCAATGCGCCGCACCCACCTGCTCGCCCTGCCAGCCGGCCTCCATCGCCTCCTTGACGAAGGGCAGCGCGAAGGGCCCGGCGGCCAGCATCATCAGCTCGCTGTAGCGCTGCTGGATTTCGCTGCCACGGATCTTGAGCAGGCCAGCCACGTCCAACGAGGCCTTGCCGCTACCCTCCGCCGAGAGCACGCGCAGCACCAGCATTTCCAGTGCCACGATGTCCACCTCGAGCAGTGCGATCTGGTCGCGAAAGCGCGCGTCGCCGTCGTAAAGGCCCTCGGCCCTGGCGATGCGCTTCAGGCGCTCGAGCTCGCGCTTGGCGCGGTTCACGTCGGCGATGCCGGTGCGCTCGTGGGCGAGCAGGAACTTGGCGTAGGTCCAGCCCTTGTTCTCCTCGCCGACCAGGTTGTCCGCCGGCACCTCGACGTTGTCGAGCCAGACCTCGTTGACCTCGTAGCCGCCGTCCACGGTCTGGATCGGCCGCACCGTGACACCGGGGCTTTTCATGTCGATCAGCAGGAAGCTGATGCCGGTCTGCGGCTTGCCCTCGTTGCTGGTGCGCACCAGGCAGAAGATCCAGTCGCCGTACTGCGCCAGCGTGGTCCAGGTCTTCTGGCCGTTGACCAGGTAGTAGTCGCCGCGCCGCTCGGCGCGTGTTTTCAGCGACGCGAGGTCGGAGCCCGAGCCCGGCTCGCTGTAGCCCTGGCTCCACCAGACGTCGCCGCTCATGATGCCGGGCAGGTGGCGTTTTTGCTGTTCGGGCGAGCCGAAGGCCATGATCACCGGCGCCACCATCACCGGGCCGAAGGGCACGATGCGCGGCGAGCCCGCGAGCGCACATTCTTCTTCGAACAAATGGCGCTGCACCGCGTTCCAGCCCGGGCCGCCGAACTGTTTTGGCCAGGCGTAGCCGTGCCAGCCCGGCTTGCCGAGAATGCGCGCCCAGCGTTGCATATCGTCACGCGTGAGGTGCAGCGCGTTGTGCACCTTGTGGCTGATGTCCTTGGGCAGGTTCTGCGCCACCCACTGCCGGATCTCGGCGCGGAAAGCCAGTTCGTCGTCGGTGAAGTTCAGGTCCATCTCGAGGGCTCCGGTGTGGCACGCGACGGGCGTGGCGAGCCGGCTTTTTAGCACGAGCGTTCGCGGTGCAGTTTGTCCCGCCGGCGACAGGCAGGCGCTGTCGATAATCCCGCCGGTGTCTAGGAGGCTGTCGGGCTTTGGGTCGGGCCCGCGCCGAGGTGAGTTGCCGTGCCAGGCTAGGCGCCGGCGAGGCGTGTGGCGGTGCCACACAACGCGCTGGCAACGACGCCTGGCGCGGTAAATCACCT
>JANNGZ010000402.1:0-4270 GCA_031404155.1 Burkholderiales bacterium | reverse complement strand
CAAGGCCGTGAAGGCCGCAGCGCCCAAGGCACGCAGCACCAAGGCGGGTGCGGGCGCCGCGGAGCCGGGCCGCACCAACGACCCCGAGCGCACGATGGCCAACATCCTCGAGGTGGCCACCCACGAGTTCTCCGAGAAGGGGCTGGCCGGTGCGCGCATCGACGAGATTGCCGCGGCCACGCGCACCAGCAAGCGGATGATTTATTACTACTTCGGCAACAAGGAAGGGCTCTATGTGGCGGTGCTCGAAGAGGCCTACCGGCGCATCCGCGGCATCGAACATTCCCTGCACCTGGAAGACCTGCCACCGGAATCCGCGCTGCGGCGCTTGGTGGCGTTCACGGTCGACTACCAGCTCGCCAACCCCGACTTCATCCGCCTGGTGATGACCGAGAACATCCACCGCGGCGAGTACCTGGCGCAGAGCAAGACGATCCATCAACTGAATGTGCCGGCGATCGAAGGCCTGCGCGCGGTTTACGAGCGTGGGCTGAAGGCCGGGGTGTTCCGCGCCGGCATCGACGCGGTGGACCTGCACATGTCGATCAGCGCGCTGAGCGTGTTCAATGTGGCCAACCGCCACACCTTCTCGCTGATCTTCAAGCGCGACCTGGAATCGGCCGCCGCGCTGGCGGCACGGCGCGACAGCATCGTCGAGATGGTGGCGCGCTTCGTGCGCAAGTAGCCGCGCTGCCGCGCCCGCCGCGCCGCGCTCGTGGCTTTCGGTCCGAGCCCAAGCCGGCGCGCGCGGTGAAGGCGCTACGCTTGTGGCCATGACAGCGACGACATCAGGGCCCCGCCCGGGCCACCGCCACACACTGCGCTGGACGGCGGCCGGCGCCGCACTGCTGCTGGCTGTGCTCGGAATTGCCGGCGGCTGCTCCACCGTGGGCTACCTCGCACAAAGCGCCGGCGGCCATATCAGCCTGATGAACGCGGCGCGCCCGGTGCAGCGGTGGCTCGACGACGCCGCCACGCCCGCCGAACTGCGCGAGCGCCTGGCTTTGAGCCAGCGCATGCGCGACTTCGCGGTGCGCGAATTGAAGCTGCCGGACAACAGCAGTTACCGCCGCTATGCCGACCTGAAGCGCAACGCCGCGGTGTGGAACGTGGTGGCCGCGCCGGAGCTGTCGCTGACGCTGAAGACCTGGTGTTTTCCGGTGGTCGGCTGCATCGGCTACCGCGGCTACTTCGACCGCGCCGGCGCCGAAGAACTGGCCGCCGCGCTGAAGTCCGAGGGCCAGGAGGTCGCGGTCTACGGCGTGCCGGCCTACTCCACCCTCGGCTGGACCAACTGGCTCGGCGGCGACCCGCTGCTCAACACCTTCCTCAACCAACAGGAGGTGGAACTCGCCCGCCTGATTTTTCACGAGCTGGCGCACCAGGTGGCCTACGCCGCCGGCGACACCGTGTTCAACGAGTCCTTCGCGACGGCGGTCGAGCGCATCGGCGGCGAGCGCTGGATGCTGGCGCACACCCCTGCGGCCGCGCGCGAGGTCTACGCCCGGCTTGACGCCCGCCGCAACGACTTCCGCGCACTCACCTCGGCCGCGCGCAGCGACCTGCAAGCAATCTATCAAGGCGCCGGCAGCGAAGCCGCCAAGCGCGAAGCCAAGGCGGCGCGCATGGCGCGTCTGCGCACCGACTACAACACGATGAAGGCCCAGGCCTGGGGCGGCTTTGCCGGCTACGACGGCTGGTTCGAGCGCGCCAACAACGCCTCGCTCGCATTGCAAGGCGCCTACTACGACCAGGTGCCCGCGTTCGAAAAACTCTTCGATCGCCAAGGCCGCGACTTCGCGCGTTTTTATGCCGAGGTGCAGCGTTTGGCCCGCTTGCCGAAGGCCGAGCGCGACGCGACACTCCAGGCGCTGTAGCCCGCCCGCCCGACCCGCTCAGGAGCAAGCCACGATGGCCGACATCAAGATCCACCGCCCACATCAACTCGGCCTGGCCAAGGCGCGCAAGGTGGCCTGGAAATGGGCCGAGGAGGTCGAGCAGAAGTTCCAGCTGGAATGCACCGTGATCGAGGGCGAACTCAGCGACACGGTGGAGTTCACCCGCAGCGGCGTCAACGGCCAGCTCATCGTCGCCGCCGATCACTTCGACCTCAACGCCAAGCTCGGCTTCCTGCTCGGCGCGTTCAGCGGCACGATCCAGCGCGAGATCGAGGGCGAGCTGGATGCCTTGTTGAACAAGGGCGCGAGCAAGGGCGCCAACAAGGACCCGAAAGCGCCGGCGGCGAAGAAGACCGGCGCGAAAAAGTAGCGCGCGCGCCGGTTCGCGCCGGCGGCGGCTGCTCGGGCGCGCTACTTCAGCGACTCGATCAGGCCCACATACGCCTGCATCGCCTCGTCGCCACTCTTGCCCTTGGCTTCGGCCCAGGCGTCGTACTTGGCGCGGCCGACCATGTCGGTGAAGCCGGGGCGCTTGCCTTCGACGTCGCCGCTGGTGGCCTGCTTGTACAGGGCATAAATCTTCAGCAGCGTCATGTTGTCGGGCTTCTCGGGCAGGCTCTTCGAGTCGGCAACCGCCTTGTCGAATGCGGCTTTCAGGTCGGCCATGAGGGTCTCCTTGAGGCAAGATGCGATTGACGAACGGGGCATCTTAAGCACCATCGCCGCCTTGCCAAACTACGCCACCCCAAGGAGAAACCCGATGCCCGAAGCCGCCGAGCGCATGTCGCGCGTGGACACCGCGTGGCTGCGCATGGACAACGAGGTCAACCTGATGATGATCGTTGGCGTGTGGCTGGTGCAGCCCGCGGTGAGCTACGACGCGCTGTGCGCGCGGGTGTCGGACAAGCTGCTGAAGTACGACCGCTTCCGCCAGAAGGCGGTGCTCGATGCGATGGGCGCCAGCTGGGTGTTCGACCCCGACTTCGACATCCACCACCATGTGGTGCACGAGCCGCTGAAGCGGCGCAAGGGTCAGGGTGCCCGCGACGCCTTGCAGGCGCGTTGCGGCGAACTCGCCACCACGCCGCTGAACCCGGAGCGTGCGCTATGGCAGTTCCACCTGATCGAGAACTACGAAGGTGGCAGCGCGATCATCGCGCGCATCCACCACTGCATCGGCGACGGCATCGCGCTGATCTCGGTCACGCTCTCGATCGCCGACGGCGGCATGGACCCGCCCAAACGCAAGCGCAAGGCACGCGACGACGAAGAGAGCGAAGCGGACTGGCTGGCCGACACGCTGATCAAGCCGTTCACCGACCTCACGGTGAGGGCCATCGGCATCACCGGCGGCGGCGTGGCCAAGTCGATGGAGATGCTGTCCAACCCGCAGTCCTCCATGCTCGGCTCGCTAGACATGGCGCGCGCGGGCTACCAGGTGGTGAGCGACGTGGTGGCGTTGGCGGCGATGCCCGACGATTCGCCGACGCGCCTGAAGGGCAAGCCGGTCGGCAAGAAGGCGGTGGCCTGGAACGAGCCGATGCCGCTGGACGCGGTGAAGACGATCGGCAAGGGCTTGAATTGCTCGATCAACGACGTGCTGCTCTCCTGCGTGGCCGGCGCCATCGGCCAGTACCTGCGCGACCGCGGCGACGACCCGACAGGCCAGGAAATCCGCGCCATGGTGCCGGTGAACCTGCGGCCGATCGACAAGGCCTGGCAACTCGGCAACCGCTTCGGCCTGGCGCCGCTGACGCTGCCGATCGGCATTCAGAACCCGATCGAGCGCTTGTACGCGGTGCGCGCGCGGATGAACGAGCTCAAGGGCAGCTACCAGCCCGTGCTCGCATTTGCGGTGCTGTCGATTGCGGGCCTGTTCATCAAACCGGTGCAGGACGCGATCCTGAACCTGTTTGCCAAGAAGGCCACCGCGGTGATGACCAATGTGCCGGGCCCGGCGCAGCCGCTGAAGTTCTGCGGCTCAACGATCCGCCAGACCATGTTCTGGGTGCCGGCATCGGGCGACATCGGCCTGGGTGTGAGCATCCTCAGCTACGCCGGCGGGGTGCAGTTCGGGCTGATCAGCGACAAGAAACTCTGCCCCGACCCCCAAGCGATCATCGACCGCTTCGAACCCGAGTTCCAGAAGCTGCTGCTGGTGACGCTGATGCTGCCGTGGACCGGCAAGGAAGCGGCCTGACCCCGGTCACATTCCCGACATGGAAGTTCAATTCACCGAAGAGATCGCGCAACTCCAGCTCGGCGCGGGCCACAACTTTCAGGGCGAAGGCATCCTGGCGGTGACCAAGGCGCTGCTGCAATCGGGCGTGGCGTATGTGGGCGGCTACCAGGGCGCGCCGGTGTCGCACCTG
>JANNGZ010000401.1:0-1946 GCA_031404155.1 Burkholderiales bacterium | reverse complement strand
CCAACCGCGGTCGGTTGCTGAAGACGAGCACCACAAGCATCAGGCCGAACGAGATCGCAAACTCGGCGACAAAGGCCACCGCCACGCCGCCATCGCCGGGCCGTGTCGCAATGTAGGACAGCGGTGGCCCGGTGAACGCCGCGCCGGCAACCGCGATGGCCAGCAGCACGCCGACGAGCGCGCCGACGGACTGGGCAAACACGTAGAACCCGGCGTCGACGCGGGCGACTTTGCCCAGGCGCAGAAAGGTCAGCGTGACGGCTGGGTTCATGTGCGCGCCCGAACGTTTGCCCCATGGCGAATAGATCAATGCGATGGCGGTGAGCCCCATCGCCAGGCCGATCAGTGCGCGCCGCGCGAGTTCGCTGTCCAGCGCCGCGCGCAACGGCGAGCCGGGGTGTTCGAGCAGCAAGGTAAAGAAGGCTGCCGACAGCATGAAGCAGCCCAGGGCCCAGCCCTCGATCAGGTACTCCGGCCAGTGTTCTCGCAGCGCGCGGGTCGGCGACACATTCAGCCCCCGGTCTCGAAGCCCGGGTACAGCGTCATGCCGCCGTCGATGAACAGGGTGGTGCCGTTGATGTAGTCGGCGTAGTCCGAGGCCATCCATACGGCCGCACGGCCGATATCTTCAGGTTCGCCGATGCGCTTGTACGGCACCAGCTTCATCAACTCGGCATAGGCTTCAGGCGTCTGCCAGGCCTCGGTGTTGATCGGTGTGCGCACGGCGCCCGGGGCGATGCTGTTGACGCGGATGCGCAGCGGCGCCACCTCCTGCGCGATCGACTTCATCATCAGCATCACGCCGCCCTTCGAGGTCGCGTAGTTGACGTGACCCGCCCACGGAATGACTTCGTGCACCGAGCTGATGCACAGGATCTTGCCCGCTGCGCAGGACACCTCGGGCACCACGCCGCGCCGCCTGAACTCGCGCACGGCCTCGCGCGCGCACAGGAACTGGCCGGTCAGGTTGACGCTGATCACCTTGTTCCACTGCGCCAGCGTCATGTCGTGAAACGGTGCGTCCTGCTGCAGTCCGGCGTTGTTGACGAGAATGTCGATGGTGCCGAAGCGGCTCATCATCTCGGTGAACATCGCTTGCACCTGCTCTTCGTTCGAGACGTCGGCGCGCACCGCATGCGCGTGGCTGCCGTGCGCCGTAATCGCCTCGACCACCGCCTGCGCTTCTTGCTCGTTGCCGATGTAGTTGACGATGACGTCGGCGCCGGCCGCACCAAGCGCCAGCGCGATCGCCTTGCCGATGCCTGAACTGGCGCCGGTGACCAGCGCCTTCTGTCCAGCAAGCAGACGCTGCGCGGGGCAAGCGGGCATGGTCGGTTTCGGCAGGCTTTCAGCCTGGTAAAACGATTCGTGATTGGCCATGGGGTTTGTCCTCTCGGGGTTCAAGTGGGTGTCGCGCGTGGTTGGATCAGCTTGGCAACCAAGCCGGTCCAGCCGGTCTGGTGCGCCGCGCCAACACCGCGGCCGTTGTCGCCGTGGAAGTATTCGTAGAACTGCAGGTGTTCGCGAAAGTGTTCTCCCGTCTGCAGCAGCGGCAGGTGCCCGTAAACCGGCCGCCGGCCTTCGCCGTCCTTCAAGAAGATGCTCACCAGACGGCGTGACAGTTCGTCGGCGATGTCGTTGATCGTGGCCTGATGGCCGGAGCCGGTCGGGCACTCGACCTTGAACTCGTCGCCGTAGTAGTGGTGGAACTTCTGCAGCGATTCGATCAGCAAGTAGTTGATCGGGAACCAGATCGGACCGCGCCAATTGGAGTTGCCGCCGAACAGGCCTGAATCCGACTCCGCTGGCTGGTAACGCACGGTCAACGCGTCGCCGTTGACGTGGAAGACGTAGGGCTCGGCCTCGTGGTGGCGCGACAGCGCGCGCACGCCGAAATCGGACAGGAACTCGCCCTCGTCGAGCATGCGCTTGAGCAGATGCTTCAT
>JANNGZ010000400.1:0-9694 GCA_031404155.1 Burkholderiales bacterium | reverse complement strand
AGGCGCCTATCATTAGCACTCATCGGGGGAGAGTGCTAACAAGCCTCCGGTCCGGCATGGGTTGGGTGAACCCAACTCTTTGTTTTACAACACATTAGCATTGGAGATCCGTATGAAGATCCGTCCTCTTCATGATCGCGTAATCGTCAAACGCATCGACGAGGAGCGCAAGACTGCCTCCGGCATCGTGATTCCCGACACTGCCGCAGAGAAGCCAGACCAGGGCGAAGTGGTTGCCGTGGGCAAGGGCAAGAAGACCGATGACGGCAAGCTGATCCAGCTCGACGTCAAGGTGGGAGACAAAGTGCTGTTCGGAAAATATTCCGGGCAGACCGTGAAGGTGAAGGGCGATGAGCTCCTCGTGATGCGCGAGGAAGACATCATGGGCGTGCTCGAAGGCCATTGATCGCCCGCGCCAACTTTCATCCGATCCAGATCCAGGAGAAACAGCAATGCCAGCCAAAGAAGTACGGTTCCACGATAACGCGCGCGCCAAGATGGTCCATGGACTGAACATCCTGGCCGACGCCGTCAAAGTCACCCTCGGCCCGAAGGGCCGCAACGTCGTGCTCGAGCGCTCCTTTGGCGCCCCCACCGTCACCAAGGACGGCGTGTCGGTCGCCAAGGAGATCGAGCTGAAGGACAAGTTCGAGAACATGGGCGCGCAGATGTTGAAGGAAGTCGCCTCCAAGACCTCGGACGTCGCCGGCGACGGCACCACCACCGCCACCGTTCTCGCCCAGGCCATCGTGCGCGAAGGCATGAAGTACGTCGCCTCGGGCATGAACCCGATGGACCTGAAGCGCGGCATCGACAAGGCCGTGATCGCGGTCACCGATGAACTGAAGAAAATCTCGCAGCCCTGCAAGACCTCCAAGGAAATCGCCCAGGTCGGCTCGATCTCGGCCAACTCCGATTTCGATATCGGCAAGAACATCGCCGATGCGATGGACAAGGTCGGCAAGGAAGGCGTGATCACCGTCGAAGACGGCAAGTCGCTCGAGAGCGAACTCGAAGTCGTCGAAGGCATGCAGTTCGACCGCGGCTACCTGTCGCCCTACTTCATCAACAACCCCGAGAAGCAGAGCGCGATCCTCGACAACCCGTTCGTGCTGCTCTACGACAAGAAAATCAGCAACATCCGCGACCTGCTGCCCACGCTGGAGCAGGTGGCCAAGAGCGGCCGCCCGCTGCTGATCGTCGCCGAGGAAGTCGAAGGCGAAGCGCTCGCCACGCTGGTGGTCAACACCATCCGCGGCATCCTGAAGGTCGTCGCCGTCAAGGCACCGGGCTTCGGTGACCGCCGCAAGGCCATGCTCGAAGACATCGCCATCCTGACCGGCGGCAAGGTGATCGCCGAGGAAGTCGGCCTCACGCTCGAGAAGGTGCAGCTCACCGACCTGGGCCAGGCCAAGCGCGTCGAGTGCGCAAAGGAAAACACAACCCTTATCGACGGCGCCGGCGCCGCGGCCGACATCGAGGCGCGGGTCAAGCAGATCCGCGTGCAGATCGAGGAAGCCACCAGCGACTACGACAAGGAAAAGCTCCAGGAACGCGTGGCCAAGCTGGCCGGCGGTGTGGCGCTGATCAAGGTCGGTGCCGCCACCGAAGTGGAAATGAAGGAGAAGAAGGCGCGTGTCGAAGACGCCCTGCACGCCACGCGTGCCGCGGTGGAAGAAGGCATCGTGGCCGGTGGCGGCGTGGCGTTCCTGCGGGCCAAGCAGTCGGCCGGCAAGATCAAGGGCGACAACGCAGACCAGGAAGCCGGTATCAAGCTGATTCTCCGCGCCATCGAAGAGCCGATCCGCATCATCGTGCAGAACGCCGGCGACGAGCCGAGCGTCGTGGTCGCAGCGGTGCTGGCCGGCAAGGGCAACTACGGCTTCAATGCCCAGAACGGCCAGTACGGCGACATGATCGAGATGGGCATCCTGGACCCGACCAAGGTGACCCGCACCGCGCTGCAAAACGCCGCGTCGGTCGCGTCGCTGATGTTGACCACCGAGGCGATGGTCGCCGAGGCGCCGAAGGACGAACCGGCCGGTGGCGGCATGGGCGGCGGCATGGGTGGTATGGGCGGCATGGGCGGCATGGACATGTAGGCCTGGTTGGCGACAGCTTCGCTGCGCCAACAACCGCGCGCGTTGGGACGGTCGGCCTCACGGCCGCCGCTCGACTTTCGCAGCACGTTGTCGGGCCACCTTCGGGTGGCCCTTCTCTTTTCGGCCGGCACAATGTTGGCGTGACCACATCACTCAACACTTGGTTGGTCGGACTCGGCTCGGCACTGCTTCTGGCGAGCACCTTCGCCCAGCCGGCAACAACCGCAGCCGAAGCCGCCACACCCAAGCCGCGCCCGCGCATCGGCCTGGTGCTCTCCGGCGGCGGCGCGCGCGGCCTGGCGCATATCGGCGTGCTCAAGGTGCTCGAGCGCGAGCGCATCCCGATCGACGTCATTGCCGGCACCTCGATGGGCGCGATCATCGGCGGCCTCTACGCCAGCGGCTTGCCCGCGCAAACGCTGGAGCGCGAGTTGCTCGAGGTCGACTGGACGCGGCTGTTCGCCCACCGGGTCGACAGGCAGGAGCTCTCGCAACGCCGCAAGGAGGAAGACTTCGACGTCTCGCCGCTGATCGAACTCGGTATGCGCAACGGCGAACTGCGCACCCCGATCGCCGCGGTTTCCAGTCGCGGCCTGGAGACGTTGCTACGCCGCTTCACGCTGCCTGTGCGCCACCTCAAGCATTTCGACGCGCTGCCGATCCCGTTCCGTGCCGTGGCCACCGACATGGAAACCGGCCGCGCAGTGATCCTGGCCGACGGCGACCTGGCGCTCGCGATGCGCTCCAGCATGAGCGTGCCCGGCGTGTTCTCGCCGCTCGAAGTCGGCGGCCGCATCCTTGGCGACGGCGGGCTGGTGAACAACGTGCCGGTGGATGTGGCGCGCGCGATGGGTGCCGATGTTGTGATCGTGGTCAACATCGGCACGCCGATCGGCTCGCGCGAAACGCTCGGTTCGCTGCTCGGGGTCACCTCGCAGATGATCAACATCCTGACCGAACAGAACGTGCAGCGCAGCCTGGACACGCTGCGCGAAGGCGACCTGCTGGTGGCGCCGGCCCTCGGCAAGCTGAGCTCGGGCGACTTCGACAAGGCCGCGCGCCTGATTGCGCTCGGCGAGCAGGGCGCGGACGCGGCGCTGAACCGGCTGCGCGCGGTGGCGCTCACGCCCGAGGCCTACGCACAATGGCGCGCGGAACCGGCCGGCCCGCGCCGCCCCGCGCCCACGGTGACTGCGATCCGCTTCGAAGGCAGCACGCTGACCCAGCCGCAACGCCTGCAGCCGCGCTTCGAGTCCCAGGTCGGCGAGCCCTTCGATGTCGACAAGGCCGAGCGCGATGCGCGCAAGCTCGCGGCCAGCGGCGACTACCTGCGTGCGGATTACCACCTCGAGCGACGCGGCGACAGCGAGGAACTTGTCTTCTCGCTTGAAGACAAGCCCTGGGGCCCGCACTACTTCCGGCTTGGGCTGGACCTGTCCACCGAGTTCAACGGCCGCAGCGCCTTCAACATCAAGATCAGCCATAACCGCCACTGGCTTACCCCCAGCGGCACCGAGTGGCGCAACCGCCTGCACATCGGCTCGGCACCCGGCTTCCTGACCGAGATCTACCACCCGATGACCTGGAGCAGCAAGCCCAGCGACGACTGGTTCGTCTCGGGCTACGGCGCCGTCGAGCGTCGAGCACTCACCCTCTTCGACGCCGACTCAGGTGTTGAGCTGGCTCGCTTTCGGCGTTCGACTTCGGTGGTCGGCCTCGACCTGGGCCAACCCTGGGGACGCTTCGGCGAGTTTCGTTTCGGCCCGACCTGGCGTGGCGCGCGCACCTCGCCCGACAGCCTGAGCACCAGCTTCGTCGGTTCCCAGCAAACCACAAAACAATCCGAGGTCGGCCTGCGTGCGCGCGCCGTCGTCGACCAGCTCGACTACGCAAACTTTCCGCAGAGCGGTTTTCGCATCGAGAGCGAAGCCGGCCTCGCCGACACCAACGATGTCGGCCGCAACGAGCGTGTCGAGCTGCGCGGCACGGCAGCCTGGTCGCTCGGCCGCCACACGCTGAACCTGCATGGCGCGGTGCAGGCGGTGCGCACGGCCGAGGTGCCGGTCGTCGGCCGCTATGCCCTCGGCGGCTTCCATCAACTTTCGGGCTACCGGCAGTACCAGCTCAACGGCAATGCCACGCTGTTCTCGCGCCTCACCTGGTACAGCCGGCTCGAACAGGTGCCCGCGCTCACCCGCGGCGTGTTTGTCGGCGCCACGCTCGAGGCCGGCAATGCCTGGCTGAAACACAGCGACGCTCGCCCGGGCGACCTGCGCCTGGGCAGCAGCCTCTTTGTCGGTGCTGACACCGGCATCGGCCCGGTTTACCTCGGCGTGGGCTACGCGCCACGCGGCAGCAGCACCCTGTCGCTGTTCATCGGCCGGCCCTGAAGCTCAGGCCTGCGCGGCGCGCCATTGACGGCTGTGACGCGGTCTGCCCCAGCGGCGTCAAAACTCGATCGGCTCCGTCATCGCGCCGCCGGCCGACACCCGCAGTTGCGCCTCCACACGCGCGAAGTCGACCCGCAACTCGGCAACCTGATCGCCCTGGCTCCAGCGCAGGGTCAGCTGCTCGCCCGCGCCGGATTCGGCCACGAAGCTGCCGCCGAAGGCGTGGTGGCTGTTGCGCAGGCCGATCAGTGATCGCAGCTTCTGCACCACCGGGCGCTGCATGGCGGCATCGATCCGGGCGGCGTCGAAGCGCCCCCGGTTGATGTCGCGTCCGACCCCGGTTTGCGCCAGCAAGGCGGTATCGTTGCCGCCGGCAAGCAAGCCGACGTAGTACACCTGCGCAATGCCGGGCAGGAAGAACTGGACCGCGCGTGCGATCAGGTAGGCGCGGTCATCACCACCGAGCGCGTCGTAGTAGGTGCAGTTGACCTGGTAAAGGTCCAGGTTCGACGCCGCGGCGCCGGTGGCCAGGCGGCTCTGCCCGCCGCTGGCGTCGTGAATGCGCTCGACCAGCGCGTCGAGTTCGGCCGGCGGCACCAGGCCCGGGCGGCCTTCGCGGTCGCTCGTGTCGGCGCCGATGTCGATGATGCCGATGCCGTCGTGGGTGTCGAGCACGTTGAGCGCATTGGCCGGCCGCAGCGCGATCCAGTCCGCGAGGCAGCGCGCGGTGCGGAAGTGCAGCGCGTGCAGCAGCAGCGGCGGCAGCGCGAAGTCGTAGACCCAGTCGACGCGGCGCGCAATCTCGATCTGCTGGCGGTAGTGCGAATGGATCTCCACCAGCACTTCGATGCCCCGTGCATGCGCCGCGGCGGCCAGGTTGCCGATGAACTCGAAGGTCTCGGGCAGCATGAAACAGGAGGTGCCCGGCTTCTTGATCGCGTATCCCACGGCGTCGAGCCGGATCGCTTGCACACCGCTCGCCGCCAGGCGCTCGAGGATGCCGTCCAGATAGGCGCGGCCGCCGGCGTGCTGCACATCGATGTCGAGCTGCTGCGCCGTGAAGGTGGTCCACAACAGGCGCCGCTCGCCGGTCGCCAGGGTGCGCACCGTGAAGGGCAGACCCGGCCGCGGCCGGTACAAGGCGAGCAGGTCAGCCTCGGTGGCACCCTGCGGGAACACCGCGTCGAAACTCAGGAACAAGTCCGCGTAGGGAGATGCCGCGCCGCGCTGCGCGTAGTCCGCGAACTGCGGCGAGTTCGATGAGATGTGATTGACGATCACGTCAGCCATCAGGTCGAACTCGCGCGCCAGCGCCGCGATGTCGTCCCAATTGCCCAGGCGCGGGTCGACGCGGGTGTGGTCGCTGGGGTCGAAGCCGGCGTCGGCGCCGTCGATCGGGTCGAAGAAGGGCAGGATGTGCACGCCACCGAACAGCCCGGCGAGCGCGCCGCCATCGCCAAGAAGTGCATGCAGCTCGCGCAGCGTGCCGCCGCCGAGGCGGTCGGCGTAGGTGATGAGCTGGACCTGGTTCTTCATCGTGCCGGCAAAGCTCAAGCCCAGCTCAAACCCGCGGCTCGGCCGCTGGCACCACGCGCACGAAGAGCACACACACGGCGGCGGCCAGCAGCAGCGCGCCGGCCAGGCGGATCACGTTGTCGGGCTGGCCGCCGAGCCAGGCGTCATAGAACAGGGGCAGCGTGACCATCTGGATCAGCATCGGGATCACGATGAACATGTTGAAGATGCCCATGTAGACCCCAGCGCGCTGAGGCGGGATGCTGCCCGCGAGCAGGATGTACGGGTTGCCCATGATGCTGGCCCAGGCCAGGCCGACGCCGAGCATCGGCACGAAGAGCAGCCACTTGTCCTGGATGTTCGGCAGCCACCACATGCCGATGCCGGCGAGCGTGAGGCACAGGGCGTGCATCACCTTGGCGCCGAAGCGCCGTGTGAACGGCACCAGCGCAAACGCAGCGAGGAAGGCGACGAAGTTGTAGAAGCCCCCGATCTGCCCGTTGAGCAGGCCGGCATCGCGAAAGCCCACCGAGCTGGCGTCGGCGGTGCCGAACATCGTCTTGGCCAGCGAGGGCACGATGTAGATCCAGTAGCACATCATCCCGTACCACTGGAACAGCTTCATCCACCAGAGCTGGCGCATCGTCGGCGGCATTTCCTTGATCGCCACCCATATGTCGTTCAGCGTCGCCACCACGCCGCGCGGGCGCGCGCGCAACTCGGCCTTTTCGGCCTCGCTCATCGGCAGCTCGGGCACTGTCTTCACCGACCACCAGACCGTGGTGAAGGACAGCAGCGCGCCGACCATGAAGGCCGCGATCGTGATCTGCGGAATCTGGTTGTCGTTGACCGCGTCCTTGTTCATGCCGAGCAGCACGAAGATCGTCGGCGACAGGTAGGCCAGCGTTTGCGCCAGCCCGGTGAACGCGCTCTGGGTGAGGAAACCGAGGGAGTGCTGCTCGCGCTCGAGCCGGTCGCTCACATAGGCGCGGTAGGGCTCCATCGTCACGTTGTTGGCCGCGTCGAGGATCCACAGCAGGCCGGCCGCGAACCAGAGCGCGGGGCTGAAGGGCATAAACAGCAGGCCCAGGCTGCACAGGATCGCGCCAATCAGAAAGTACGGGGTGCGCCGGCCCCAGCGCGACACGGTGCGGTCGCTCATCGCACCGATCACCGGTTGCACCAGCAGGCCGGTCATCGGCCCCGCCAACCACAGCAGCGGCAGCGTGGCCTCGTTGGCGCCGAGGTACTTGTAGATCGGGCTCATGTTCGCCTGCTGCAGGCCGAAGCTGAACTGGATGCCGAAGAAGCCGACATTCATGTTCACGATCTGCCAGAACGAAAGGCGCGGTTTGGCGTTCATGGGGGGAGCTCAGTGCGAGGTGGGTGACGCCATCATCCGACGAGCGCCCAGCGCCTGCAGCGTGGGCCGGCCAGGCTGCGAACCGGTCCGCGAAGCCGCAACCCGCCGCGCGCCAGAACGGCGCGCGGCGAGAGCTGCGGGTATCGGAAGCGCCGGCCTCAGAACGAGTACTTCAGCGTCGCCTTGACCGTGCGCCCGTTGATCGAGCGTGCGGCACCACGCCCGTCGTTGGACTCGGTGTAGCCGATCTCGTCGAACAGGTTGTTCACGCCCAGCGATACGGTCGCCTGCTTGGACAGGGCGTAGTTCGCAAATGCATTCACCGTCACGTAGGCGGGCAGCGTGATCGTCAGCGCGCCGGTCGGGCCGTCGTCCTTGGAGGACGTGGTGCCGACGATGGTGGCACCGACCATCGCGAGGTCGCCGAAGCTGTAGGTCGGCGTGAGCTGGTACACCACCTTGGCCTGGCGCTTGGGCGTGCGGCCGTCGGCCTGCTCGGCGTCGGTGAAGGTCACGCCACCGTTGACCGCGAAGTTACCGGCGCGAAACGCCGCCTCGAGCTCCAGGCCCTTGGAGTCGAAGGAGTTCTGCGACACGCGGATCGGCGTTGTCGTCAGGTCCACGTTCACTTCATCGGTCTTGGCCGCGAACACGGTGGCGAACAGGCTGATGCCGCCTTGGCGCCACTTCACGCCGCCTTCGAACTGGCGCACCTCGTTCACCGGAATCTTGCTGCTGCTGCCGTTGACCAGGTTCGGGTTGTTGAAGAAGGTGATGCGGTCGGCGTTGTAGGCGGCGCCGTCGCTGTAACGCGCGAACAGGGCCAGGTCCGAGGTGACGCGGAAGTTCGCGCCGAGCGAATAGGAGGTGCGCCCGAAGCTGTAGTCGATGATGCGCGGCGCGGCCAGGTTGTACTGGGCCCCGTCCACGAGACCGCCGAAGGCCGTCAGCGTTTGGTAGTACGCGCCGCTGGCGTAGTTCTGGTCGCGGCGCACGCTGGCGTCCAGCGCCAAGGGGCCACTCTCCCACGCGGCCACCGCGTAGGGCGCGGTGGTGCGGTACTTGGAGTCCTGGAAGTTCATGCAGCAGCCGCCGAAGCCCGGCGAGCCGTTGACCAGACCCGGCACGTTCAACAGGCGAGCACCCTCGCCCGAGGCCGACAGCGAGTATTGGTTGAAGTTCCAGGTCAGCTTGAGGTTCTGCACCGAGGTGTACAGGCCCGCGGTGCCGGTGAGCTTGGAGTTGCCACCGAGGCTGAAGGTCTTGGACAGCTTGAGGTCGTTGGCCACCAGACCGACATCGTCCACCTTGGTGTTGAACACCACCGCGGTGAAGCGGTCCCCGGTGTAGGCCGAGCCGGCGCCGGCGCCGGTGGCGATCGTGGTGCCGGCCGGGGCGGCCGAGACGTCGTCGCCGGGGAAGATGCCGATGAAGCGACCGCTGTTCTTGGACCAGCGGAACTTGTTCTGGATGCGCAGGCCGCCGGCATCGAGGTCGAACTCGGCGCCGAAGGCATCGCTCTTGGCCGACAGGCCGTCGCGGATGTTCGAGGTCTCGCGGCCGTTGGCGTTGGTCAGCGTGTTGTCCAGCGGCCAGCCGGCGTTGTAGAACGCGGCGCGGCGCGGGTCGATGCCGGGGATTTCCTGGATCGTGCCGCCCACAAAGCGCACCGGCGTCGGCAGGTAGGTCGGCGAGCGGTCGTCGAGGTGCTTGAAGCTGAAGCGCACAAAACCGCCGCTGAGTTCGTGCGTGATGTTGCCGCGGATCTGGCCGCCTCCTTCGGTGTTCGCCGCACCCGGGCGGCCGCCGTCGCCAACGCGGTGGAAGCCGCCGAGGAAGAAGCGCGTCTTGGTGCCGATGCGCCCGCCATAGTCGGCCTCGACACGGGTCTGGCTGAAGTCCAGGCCCTTGGTCATCGAAATGCTGCCGCCCTGGTCTTCACCGGTGCGGGTGATGAAGTTGATGATGCCGCCCGGCGAGCCGGTGGCCAGCGTCGACGCCGAGCCGCCGCGCAGTACTTCGAGGCGGTCCAGCGAGCCGTCGACACGCAGCCAGCTGTCCGGGGTGGCGAAAGCGATGTCGCCGAATTGCAGGATCGGCAGGCCGTCTTCCTGGAACTGGATATAGCGCGCGCCGCCGGCAGAGATTGGGATGCCGCGCACCCCGACGTTGGCGTTGCTCTCGCCGCCGCTGGACTCCGAACGCAGGCCGGGAATCGAGCGCAGCACTTCGGCGGCGCTGACCGCGTTGGAATTCGTGATCGCCTCGCCGCCGAGGGTGCTGATCGACACGCTGGTCGACATCTTGGAACGCCCCGCCACCGT
>JANNGZ010000399.1:0-8414 GCA_031404155.1 Burkholderiales bacterium | reverse complement strand
ACGAGCACCACGTCTCCGAAGCTGAACCTCGAGCTGGCGGCCATCGATCACATCCGGTCGTAGGCCGCATCCTCGTCGTTGGCCCAGACCTGCGCGAAGCTGACTTCGCTGGCCTTAGCCGCCGCGTGCGTGAGCCGCTGCGCATCCTCGCGCGCGCGCAGGAAATCGACGAAGTCTTCGACCTCAGCCATACGCTGCGGGGGAAGCTGCTTGATTTTGTCGAACAAGGCCTGATCGGGTGCGCTCATGGCGTCGACTCCTTCGAATGGCTGTGCGTGGCTACGGGGGTGCGTCGTACAAGCGAGCGGCCATGACGAAATCCAAAGTGCTATGCGATGCTCGCCGATCGCAGTATCGCAATTTGTGGTCAACAGCGCGCAGATGGCCATCCACATCGTCCGCCTCGGCAGCCCCCGCCAACCCGGTGAAGGCCTGCGCCTGGGCAGCGTGCGCCGACCGCCGCGCGGCGTGCCGAAGGCCGAGTTCGCGACCCGCGACTACTACGACCTGTGGTTGCCGTTGCTGTCGCCCAGCGCCGAACTTGTCAAGCAGGCGCAAGGCGCGGAAACGCCAAAGGACTGGGCCGCCTTCGAGCGCGCCTTTCGGCGCGAGATGGCGGCGCCTGAGCCGGCGCAACTGCTCGACCTGCTGGCCGCGTTGTCGAAGCAGACGAACTTTGCGCTCGGCTGCTACTGCGAAGACGAAGCGCGCTGCCATCGGTCGGTGCTGCGGGGGCTGCTGGCGGAGCGTGGGGCGGGGATTCAGAACGGGTCGTAACGCGGCCGATCGCGCTCGCGGCCGCGCTGGCACAACCTACACCTGGCTCTCGGCCGACTAAGGAGCCAACATTCACTGCGAGATGTCACCTCGTTCCTTGAAGGGCAGTCACACGTCCCTTCTCTGTGTATGCGTACGTTGTCAGCCCATAGACGTGCTGAACCAAAGACCGGTTGGACGTACTCGTGTGGTTGCTCGACATAGGAAGGCCCCACGCTGCGTATAGGTGGCACTCAGTGTCGCCAGTACTGGCCGCCCGCTGTTGAACCCTACCTTTGTCGACGCCAGTTCCGCGACGCCTCAACTCTTCAAGGACGAACGGCGTTGCTTCCTTGCCCATTGCAGAAGCTTCTGGCAGTGAAAACTCATTGCGCAGAAGCTCTCCAACTCGCATACAAAGAAGCGGCAATTCAACTGCTCGAAGCTTGCCGGCAACTACTCGCCTTTCTCCTGCCGCGTCATGCCGACGGACCACTTCTTCCAGGTCTGCTGCCGCCTTGCGGTCACGCATCAACTCCTCGTTGTCGCCGGCACAGACCGCGAGGTCTTGATCACGTACAACATGCTCTTTCAGGCGGGCAATGACGGCTGCGGCCGCTCCAGGGTCAAGACCAACGTACTCAGCCTTGAAGACGCAGCATCCGCTCATCGTGAGTCGGAACTGCGTGCTTAGCAATTCGCGGTCTCGTGAGACTGGACACCAGTCTTGCCGAAAGAAGACCGCGTCATTTGCGGCGCCAGGTTGCGCGGGGAGCGGAAGCGACAAGCTGAGCATCAGGGGGAGAGGTGCGGCTCTGAGCAATAAGCGGTGCATGGAGCTACTCCTAACGCCGAACTCTCGATGGACGGGCGGCATCAGGCGATCTTCGACAGATCTATCTCGTACGCGTCCTGCGACAGCAAGCACTCATAGAACTCAACACCATGGCCGCGCGACTCAGCCCAAGAGCGAACTCGCGAGCGACTGTCAGCGCTCATTCGCGTTCCGAATATGACCGAGCGAAGGAGGTGTACTGCGTACACGTGACGGCCTGGCCCGCGATGCCTGATCACAGCTTCAGCATGCAGGGGACGATAAAACGAACGAGAAAGAGAGAGCAAGCGAACTTCGTGCTCATGAGCCCACTGCGAAGACTTCGTGGTCAGGTGCTGTAGAGCGACACCTTCCCGCAAGCGGTTCAAGTCGATACCGAGGAACTCGAGTGTCGGATACGCATCTCCGTACTGAACTTCGACCGCGAGGTCGCCGACCTTTGCGAGCCCCTCCGCGTCAAAACCGACGCAGAAGCCCGAATGGTTGTCCGCGTAGTACGACCACATGGGGATGCTGTCGTTGGCTCGGGAAAGGCAACATATGCCCGCATGCTCGTTATGGGACTCATTTAGATCAGCTGACATGTCGGCCGGAAGCGGCTGTCCGTTGATTGTGTGCACCGGCCGCAGCTCAAAGGGGTCGTTCAGGGACTGAGCGGTGGCGAACCATAGTGCCGGCTGCGTGACGAACGACTCGGCGTATTGATCAGCGAGGCTGCGGTACTTGTAGAGAAGAGGTCTGCTCATGGGACTGAAAGAAGCGGCGCCCTGCCCGTAGCCCCGTTCAAGTAACACGGGGTCTAGGTTTCAGTGGTCATCGTAGCGTCTGTTCCAACTGACGCGATCTCGACCTCCTATCTATCAAGCCGGATCCAACGGCTGAACCACCAGCCGAACGCCAAGCGCGGTACATACACGGTTGACCGTGTCGAAGCGCGGCGCACTGCCGGGCCGCAAGGCCTTGTAGAGCGCTTCCCTCGTGATGCCCGCCGCCTTGGCGATTTCGGTCATGCCACGAGCGCGGGCGATGTCACCCAACGCGGCGGAAAGCAGACCCGCGTCGTTGGCCTGCAGGATGTCGGTCAGGTAAGAAGCAATGGCCTCATCGCTGTCGAGGTATGGGGCGGCATCAAATGCCGGCAGATCGTCAACCTTGATTCGCGTGCTCATATCGTTTCCTCTCTCATTCCAGCAGAGCGGCGAGCGCCTTCGCGCGCCTGATGTCACTTTTCTGTGTGCGCTTGGATCCGCCAGCCAGCAGGACAACAAGCTGGCCGCCACGCTGCGTGAAGTACACGCGCCATCCGGCCCCGACATGGATGCGAAGCTCGCAGACGCTGTCGCCCACCGGCTCTACGTCGCCAAGCAGACCTCGTTCAAGCCGCTTGATCCGAGAGACCACAACGCCACGAATCGAGGCGTCTGCCAAATGGTCTAGCCAAGAGGTGAACTCAGGAAGCGCTCTGACGCTGAACACGCCGTCAATGTAATCGAACGATTACAGTCCGTCAAACCACCTCAGAACGGTAGAGGTCTCATCGTGGTAGATGCGCATCTGCGGCGTCACGTGGTCGCGCACGGTCGCGGGCATCAGCGTCGTCTCGGCCTCGCCGCCGCAGGCGATCTTCGCGCCCTTGGCCACCGCGTCGTCGATCAGCGCGTTGCAGTGGCTCACCGTGTTCATGCCGATCACCGAGCCAAGCACCACCGGCTCGGGCTTGCGCGGAGCCGAGCGGCGGGCCCTTGGCTTTCCCTCATAGCCCGCGGCGGCGGCTGGTCTAGATTGAAGCCGCCCTTCGAGGAGACCCAGATGCCTAACCTTGACCGCCTGCGCCGAAGCCTCATGCTGGCCAGCCTCGCCGCTCCCGCCACCATCGCGCTGCCGGCGATCGGCCAGGTGCAGGCCTTCCCGTCGCGCCCGATCCGGCTGATCTGCCCCTGGCCTGCCGGCGGAGCCACCGACGCGGTGATGCGCACGTTGGCAGAGAGCGCCGGCAAGGACCTCGGGGTCGCGATGATCGTCGAGAACAAGCCCGGCGCCAGCGGCATGTTGGGCCCCAACGAGCTGCTGGTCGCCAAACCCGACGGCTACACGCTGTCGCAGCTGACGATTGGCATCGTGCGCTTCCCGCACATGCAGAAGATGCAGTTCGATCCGCTGAAGGACTTCACGCTGGTCGCCTGCCTCACCGGCTACACGTTCGGCCTGGTCGTGCGGGCCGACTCGCCGATCAAATCGGTGCAGGAGTTGGTCGCCCACGCGAAGAGCAACCCTGAGAGGTTCACGTTCGGCTCGCCCGGCATCGGGACGACGCCGCACCTGGCGGTGGAGGAGTTTGCGTCCAAGGCCGGCATCAAGCTGCAGCATGTGCCGTTCAAGGGCTTCGCTGACGGCATGCAGGCGCTGCTGGGTGGACACACGATGTCGCACAGCGATTCGACCGGGTGGGCACCGCACGTCGAGGCGGGCACTGCGCGACTGCTCGCGACCTTCGGCGCCAAGCGCACCAAGCGCTGGCCGAACGTCCCGACGCTGCACGAGCTGGGATTCGAGACGATCTCGGACTCGCCGTTCGGGATCGGAGGCCCGCGCGGGATGGAGGCAGGCGTCACGAAGCGGCTGCACGACGCCTTCCGCAAGACCCTGGACGACCCGGCGGTGCTGGCCACCTTGGACAAGTACGACCAGGCCGTGATCTACCTGAACGGCGACGACTACGGCCGTTACCTTCGCGAGCAGTACCAGAAGGAGAAGGCGATCGTCGAACGGCTGGGGCTGGGGCCGAAGGCCTGACGATGAGCGTTCGGCCGCGGTTGTAGTCCGCCATGCACCGAGCCGACGCCTGCGGCTCGGTGTTCGCCCGGCTTGCCATCCCGCAGCCGCTCAGTGGCCGCGCAGCGCCCTCTCGCCTGCGCCCTCGATCGAGGTGCCGCCAGCGCCGATCTCGAACACCGCGCAGGCTGCGCCACCATCGTTTTCTATGCGCGCACCGATGTCCCGGCTCAGGCCCGCCATGGCCGCGTTCGACGGGTGGTGGAAGGCCAGCGCCCGCCGCACTTTGCGGCGCGCCGCGGCGTCGATCGCGGCCAACAGCAGCGCCTTGCCCAGGCCACGCCCGCGCAGGTCGGCGTCCACCGAGAGGCCGATTTCGGTCGCCAGCGCGCCACCGTCGCCATGCTCGATGTAGACCGGGGCGTGGCACAGCGCGATCACCTTGTCGTCCTGCAAGGCGCCGATCACGATGTCCTGCCCATAACCGATGCCGTCGACATAGCGCCGGATGTAGTCGTCCCCCACCGCGCAGGCGAAGCGCTCGGCGCGGTCGCCTGCCGGCAATTGCAGCAGGTGCGCGGTGAGCGCCTCGCGGTGGCGCGGACCCAGCGTGCTCACGGGCTCCAAGGCGATCCACTCGCGGGCAGCGTGCCCGTGCGGCGGTCGGTGGAATTGCGCGGCCCGATGCGGCGGGCCAGGCCTTGCGCAGCCCGGGTGGCGCTGGCCAAGGCCACCGACAACCAGCGCGAGAGCCCCAGGGCGGCGTTGGCCGCCCACTCGGCGCCGCGTGGTGTTTCCACGGCTGCGGGCACCATCACCCTGAGCTGGCAGCTTGATTCAGTCATGGCATTCCCCTGTTCGGACGGCGGGGCGCGATGGCCCCAGACAGACCGATACTAGGGTTTTCACTTAGACTTAGCCAATTCCAATCCCGAATCGGGGCATCACGGCCGCGAATGTCCGCGGCCCGCCATCCATGAACACAAGAGCCACAAATTTCCGCACCCTCGACCTCAACCTGCTCAAGGTCTTCGACGTGGTGATGGTCGAACGCAATGTCACGCGCGCTGCCGCGCGGCTGGCGATGACCCAGCCGGCAGTGAGCAACGCCCTGCGGCGGCTGCGCGAATCCACCCGCGAAGAACTGTTTGTGCCCTCGTCCACTGGCGTCACCCCCACGCCGCATGCCGACGCGCTGTGGCCGGTGGTGCGCGCCTCCTTGCTCAAGCTGCACGACGCCTTCGAGCCCCAGGGTTTCGACGCCGGTGTCGACGAACGCCACTTCACGCTGGCCATGGCCGACGCCTCCGCCGCGCTGTTTGCGCCGGTGCTCACCCAGGCGCTGCGGCGCGAACAGGCGCAGGTGGATTTGCGCGTGGTGCCGCTCACCTCGCGCGACCCGCGCCCGCTGCTCGAGCAGAGCCAGGCCGACATCGCGGTCGGCTTCTTCCCCGACGTGAGCGCCGCGCTCGCCGCCGAAGGCGAACGCTGCGTGATGCGCCTGGAGCCGCTGTACCGCTGCGACTACATGTGCGTGATGCGCCGCGGCCACCCCTTGGCCGAGGAGGGCGCCTTGACCCTGGACGCCTACTGCAACGCCGAGCACTTGCGGGTCAGCTTCGCGGGCCGGCCGCGGGGTTTTGTCGACGAGTCGCTGGCACGGCTGGGGCGCTCGCGGCGCGTGAGGCTCACCGTCAACGAGTTCGCCACCGCCGGCGCGGCGGTGCACCAGTCTGACCTGCTCACCGTGTTGCCACGCAGCTTCGTGCCGGCCACCGGTTTTGCGGCGCAACTGGTGATGCGCCCGCTGCCCTTGGAGATGCCCCGGATCGAAGTCAGCCTGCTCTGGCACCTGCGCCACGAGCAGGACACCGGCCAGCGCTGGCTGCGCGACACGCTGGCGCGCGCTGCACAGGAAATCTCCCGAAGCCTGAAGGCCGCCGACACCAGCGCGCCGGCGTAGCGGGTTGTCGCGGCGGCGTCTGCAGCACGCACTGCGCGTCGGCACCTGCCACACATGCCGGGCGTGCGGCAACTGCCACACGCGCCGAGCCCACCGCATGCGCCTCAGCGGCCCACACGACATTCGCTGTCGTGATGGCCACATTCAAGCTCGCAATTTCCGTTGAGCGAGCGCCACACCTAGGCTGGAGTGGTTGGCCGCCATCACGGCTTTGGCCAGAGCAATTGGAGGACTCCCGATGTCAAACCAGACCCTCGAGCCGCTGGCCCCAGCGGCCGCCGCAAGCCCGTCGTTTGCCCAGCGGCAACTGCACGGCCTGATGACGCTGGGCACGACGCCGGACGCCGCGGCGGCGGCGATCGCCGCTCGCCTGTTCGCGGCCCTGCGCCGCCTTGCGCAGCGCCTCGGCGCGAGCGAGGACGACAAACCGCTGAGCGCGCAGGACATGCTGGCCCTAGCGCGGCGGGTCGAAGCGGAGTCGCCGACGCTGGCCGCGGAACTTCGCCGCATTGCGATGCACCGGCCGGTGAGCACGGAGAAGCACCATGACTGAGCACTCGACGCTCACCGCGAACCAACATCCGATGCCCCTTGGCAGGCTCGCGGTCGGTAGCGCCCTGCGGGCGTGGACCGTCCGCGCCGCCGCTGTCGTGTGGCAATCACTCGAGGCCTATGGCAGCGTGCGCGCCGCACGGCAGCTGCACGAGATCGCGCGGCGCTTCGACCGCATCGACCCCGAGCGCGCAGGCCAGCTCCGCGAGGCCGGCCGTTTCATCGAACGCGCCAATGCAGCGCCGCGCACACGCGCCGAAGAAGCCGCGTCCGTGCGCGCGCTGGCCGACCGCCACCGCCGCACCGACCGAGGCTTCGCCGACGACCTGATGGCCGCCGCCAACCGCCATGAATCTGCGCTGGGCAGCTGAAGTCCTGCGCCCGGTTCCTCAGCGGTAGGTGGCCAGCAGGATGCTCGTCTCGGTGTTGCGGATGCCCTTGATCAGCCGCACCCGCTCGAGCACCCGCGACAGCTCGGCCATCGACTCCGCACGCAGCTCGGCCAGCAGGTCCCAGCGGCCATTGGTGTCGTGCAGCTTTTCCACGCCGGGCTCGCCGAGCAGGTTGGCGATCACCTCGCGGGTCTGGTTGCCGTCTACCAGCACACCCATCCAGGCGCGGATCTGGTTCGGCTCGGCGTCGGGCCGCAGGCGCAGCGTGTAGCCGACGATCACCTGCTCGTCCTCGAGCCGGCGCAGGCGGTTGCTCACCGTGCCGCGCGAAACGCCGAGCTTGCTGGCCAGCGTGGCCACGCTCAGGCGCGCGTCCTGGCGCAACAGCGAGATCAGTTGGTGGTCGGTGTCGTCCATCCGGGTTCGCCTAGATTGGTGGATTCAGTATGCCGCGCCAGCATGGCGCTCCTTATGGCTGGGTGCCATCCCCGGGGCGGCCACCAAGATCGACCACCGCCTGCCGCCCTCGGCCCGCGTGGTCGAGGGTTTGAGCACGGAGCATGGCCGCCATGGGGCCCAGATGTGCATCGGTTGCCATGGCGAGAATTTGCTTGGCGGCAAGATTGCCGGCGCGCCGCCGGACACGCCGGCGGCCGCCCGGCTGGCCCCGGGCGAAGGCAATGTGATGCCGCGATATGCCTCTGCGGAGGCTTTTGTGGCGATGATGCGCAGCGGCAAGCGCCCCGACGGCAGCGCCATCGCGGTGATGCCGTTTGCGTCGCTCAAGACCATGTCGACCTGAAGGCCATGCACCGTACCTCACGGGGCTGAAGGCGCCCTGAGCCAAGAGGTCGTCGCCGGCTCGAGCGACCTGCCGCCGGCCCGGCACGCGGCGGTGTCGGCGGCCTTGTGGATCGGCCTTCACTTCGGCAGCGCCTTGGGCCACAGCGCCAGCAACAACGCCTGCACCAGTGCGGTGGACTGCTCCAGCAACGGCCCGCGTGGGCGCTGCGCCGAGGTGGCGATCCACAGCGTGGACTGCAGCCCCGACTCGCCGATCGGGCGCAGGCTGAAGCGTGCGGCCAGGCCGCTGGACTGCACCGCGTTGAGCGAGAGCACCGCGTGGTAGGTCTTCGCCGCCACC
>JANNGZ010000398.1:0-2295 GCA_031404155.1 Burkholderiales bacterium | reverse complement strand
GTCGAGCGTCTTCAGCTTGCTGCGGTCGTCGGTGGACACGCTGGCCGGCGGAATGCGCGCGATCTTGGCGACGATCTCCTCGACTTCGAGCCGGGTGATGGTTTTTTTCTGCTTGTTCTTCGGCAGGATGCGCTGCGCCGCGCCGGCTTCGTCGATGACGTCGATGGCCTTGTCGGGCAGGTGCCGGTCGTTGATGTACTTCGACGACAGCTCGGCTGCGGCCTGCAACGCACCGACCGCGTACTTCACGCCATGATGGTCCTCGAAGCGCGACTTCAGGCCCTTCAGGATTTCGATGGTCTGCTCGACCGACGGCTCGACCACGTCGATCTTCTGGAAGCGCCGCGACAGCGCCGCATCCTTTTCGAAGATGCCGCGGTACTCGCTGAAGGTGGTGGCACCGATGCACTTCATGGCGCCCGTGGACAGCGCTGGCTTGAGCAGGTTGCTGGCATCCAGCGTGCCGCCCGAGGCCGCACCGGCGCCAATCAGCGTGTGGATCTCGTCGATGAACAGGATGGCATTCGGCTGGTCCTTCAGCTGCTTCAGCACCCCCTTCAGGCGCTGCTCGAAGTCGCCGCGGTACTTGGTGCCGGCCAGCAGGGCGCCCATGTCCAACGAGTACACGGTCGACGCACCCAGTATCTCGGGCACGTCGTTCTGCGTGATGCGCCAGGCCAGCCCTTCGGCGATGGCGGTCTTGCCCACGCCCGCCTCACCCACCAGCAACGGGTTGTTCTTGCGGCGCCGGCACAGGATCTGGATGACGCGCTCGACCTCGTGCTCGCGGCCGATCAGCGGGTCGATCTTGCCGTCGCGTGCCAGCTGGTTCAGGTTCTGCGTGAACTGGTCGAGTGGCGAGCCCTTGGTGTCACCACCCTCATCCTTCTCGGCTTCGCTGCCACTGCCTTCGTTGGACTTGGTGGGCTCGGGCGGGTCGGACTTCTTGATGCCGTGGGCGATGAAGTTGACCACGTCCAGGCGCGTCACGCCCTGCTGGTGCAGGTAGTACACGGCGTGCGAGTCCTTCTCGCCGAAGATCGCCACCAGCACATTCGCGCCGGTGACTTCCTTCTTGCCGCTGCCGGTGGACTGCACATGCATGATGGCGCGCTGGATCACCCGCTGGAAACCCAGCGTGGGCTGGGTGTCGACCTCTTCGGTGCCCGACACCGTGGGCGTGTTTTCCTTGACGAAGGTGACCAGGCTCTTGCGCAGGTCGTCGATATTGGCCGCACACGCGCGCAACACTTCGGCCGCCGACGGGTTGTCGAGCAGCGCCATCAGCAGGTGTTCAACGGTGATAAATTCATGCCGTTGCTGTCGCGGCCACGGTCTCATCACCAACGCTTACGGTAGCGATCCCGGCGGACCTGCGAGACGTGAAGAACCAGTGGTTCGGACTCACCCGCCGGGCCCGGGTGATCTACGTGAACACCGCCAACGTGGCGAAGGCCGACATGCCGACCCGTTACGAGGATCTGGCCACGCCGAAGTGGGCCGGGCGCGTTTGCAGCCGTCCGTCGAGCCACGTGTACACGCAGTCGTTCGCCGCGAACATCATGGCGGCCTACGGCGAGCGGGCCGTCGGCATCCTCGCCGGCATCGCGAGGAACACGAAGTCGGAGAATTTCATCGACTCCGACACCCGCATCATCGAGACGATCAACGCCGGCGGCTGCGACGCCGGGATCGCCAACACGTACTACTTCTTCCGGCCGGGGCTCAAGCGCGACAAGGTCGCGCTGGTATTCCCGAACCAGGCCGATACGGATCGAGGCGTCCACGTGAACGTTTCCGGCGCGGGTGTCGTGGCCGCCAGTGACGACAAGGCAAACGCCCTGCGCTTCATCGAGTGGCTGGCCACCGACGGCAGTGCCGACTTTGCCAATGGCAACGCCGAGTTCCCGGTAAACCCCAAGACGGCCGTGCGCGAAGACGTCAAGCCGTTCACCGCGTTCCGTGCCGATCAGGGCCGCATCGACGACTACTCGAAGATGCAGCCCGCGGCGCTGATCGTGCTCACCGACGCGGGCTGGAAGTGAAGATGGCCGGGCACCCCGGTCCGGCCTGCGGGCTCGGCGCGCAGCCGGGCCGCTTGCCCGAACACACGCCAATCACACGCCACTAACCTCGATGCCTCCGTGACCCAGTTGCCACTGCACATGGCCTCGCGTGCGCGCCGTCGACCAACGGTCCACTTCACCCCGTTCGTGGTGCTGCTGACCCTGTTACGTGCCGCCCCGGTTGCGGTGGTTGTGTGGTCGCTGCGATCTCCCGATCGTGAGGTCGGGT
>JANNGZ010000397.1:0-9019 GCA_031404155.1 Burkholderiales bacterium | reverse complement strand
CCGCTGCACAACTGGACCATCGGCCTGGCCGACGGCTGCGCGCGCGCGCCCGACGCCGGCTGTACCACGCCCTTCAAGGTGCGCCTGGACGACGACGGCCGGGTGTTCCTGGACGCTGACGAGCTGAACACGCTGGCGATTGCGCCTGTGATCGCGCCGGTGGTGGCGAGCGCCGAGAGTGCCGCCTGACCGCCAGTAGTGACTGACACACGCGACACCAAGTCCACCTGCCCCTACTGCGGGGTGGGCTGTGGCGTGATCATCGAAAGCCGCGCCGGGCAGATCACCGGCGTGCGCGGCGACCCCGAGCACCCCGCCAACTTCGGCCGCCTGTGCAGCAAGGGCAGCACCCTGCACCTGAGCGCAAGCGTGCCGGTGACGCTGCAGACCCGGCTGCTGCAACCGCTGCTGCGCCCGGCGCGCGGCCAGGCCGCACGGCCGGTCGGCTGGGACACGGCACTCGAACACGCCAGCGTCGCCTTTGCCAGAACGATCCGCGAACACGGCCGCGACGCGGTGGGCTTCTACATCTCGGGCCAGCTGCTCACCGAGGACTACTACGTCTTCAACAAACTCGCCAAGGGCTTGATCGGCAGCAACAACATCGACAGCAACTCGCGCCTGTGCATGAGCAGCGCGGTGGCCGGCTACAAGGCCACGCTCGGCGCCGACGCGCCGCCGGCCTGCTACGACGACATCGCACACGCCCGCACGATCTTCATCGCCGGCTCGAACACCGCGTGGGCGCACCCGATCCTGATGCGCCGCATCGAAGACGCGCAGCGTGCCAACCCGGCGCTGCGCCTGATCGTCGCCGACCCGCGGCGCACCGAAACCGCCGAAGCCGCCGACCTGCACCTGCCGCTGCTGCCCGGCAGCGACGTGGCGTTGTTCAACGGCATGCTCCATGTGATGCTCTGGGAGGGCTGGACCGACGCGGCCTACATCGAAGCCCACACCCGGGGCTTCGATGCGCTGAAAGCACGGGTGCGCGAGTTCACGCCGCGCGAGGCGGCGCGCATCACCGGCCTGCGCGAAGAGCAGATCGTGCAGGCGGCGCGCTGGTTCGCCGGCCTCGACGGTGCGAATGACGGCGGTGCTGTCGATGGCGCCACTGACACTCACGCCGCCGCCCGCACCACGAACCGCACGCCCACGCTGTCGCTGTACTGCCAAGGCTTGAACCAGAGCTCCAGCGGCACCGCCAAAAACGCCGCGCTGATCAACCTTCACCTCGCCTGCGGCCAGATCGGCAAGCCCGGCGCGGGGCCGCTATCGCTCACCGGCCAGCCCAACGCGATGGGCGGGCGCGAGGTCGGCGGCATGGCCAATCTGCTGAGCGGGCATCGCGACCTGGGCAATGCACAACACCGCGCCGAGGTGGCGCGGCTGTGGGGCGTGGACGAGGTGCCCGCCCAGCCCGGCAAGACCGCGGTCGAGATGTTCGAGGCCGCGGCCGACGGCCAGATCAAGGCACTTTGGATTGCCTGCACCAACCCCGCGCAGTCGATGCCCGACCAGGCCACGGTGCGGCGGGCCTTGCAGCGCTGCGAGTTCGTGGTCTTGCAGGAAGCGTTCGCGACCACGGCTACCGCCGCTTTTGCCGACCTGCTGTTGCCGGCGACCACCTGGGGCGAAAAGGACGGCAGCGTCACCAACAGCGAACGCCGCATCAGCCGGGTGCGGCCCGCGGTGCGTGCCAGCGGACAGGCGCGGCACGACTGGCAGATCGTGGTCGACTTCGCGCGCCAGCTCGAAGGCCAACTGCGGCCCGGCCAGCCGAGCCTGTTCGCGTACACCACGCCCGAGTCGATCTGGAACGAACACCGCGAAAGCACCCGGGGGCGCGACCTGGACATCACTGGCCTGAGCTACGCGATGCTCGAGGCCAAGGGCCCGCAACATTGGCCACTGCGTGAGGGCGAAACACAAGGCCGGGCGCGACTCTACGAAGACGGCCGTTTTCCCACCGACGACGGCCGCGCGAGTTTTGTCGACACCTCCTTCGTGCCGCTGGCCGAGCCGCGCGACGGCCGCTACCCGTTCAGCCTGAACACCGGCCGCCTGCGCGACCAGTGGCACGGCATGAGCCGCACCGGCAGCGTCGGCCGGCTCTTCGGCCAGGCGGCCGAGCCGGCGGTCGAGATCCACCCGAGCGACGCCCGGCGCCTCGCCGTGGTCGACGGCGACCTGCTGCAGGTCACCTCGCGCCGCGGCTCGGTGCTGCTGCCGGTGCGCTGCACCGACACGGTGGCGCCAACCCAGGCCTTCGTGCCGATGCATTGGGGCGAAGAGTTCGTCTCAGGCCGCTCCAGCATCGGCGCGCCGCTGGCCGGCATCAACGCGCTCACCTCGCCCGCGTTTTGCCCACGCTCGAAACAGCCCGAGCTGAAACACAGCGCGGTGAAGCTGCTCAAGGCCGAATTGCCCTGGAAGCTGCTCGGCGTGGCCTGGATTGCCGAGGGTGAGGTGCAGCGGGTGCAGCTGGCGCTGCGCCACCACCTGCCGCAGTTCGCGTTTGCCGCCTGCGTGCCGTTTGGCCACCAGCGCGGCGGCGTGCTCTTTCGTGCCGCGCACCACGAGGCCGCGGCCGCAGGCGTGGTCGAGGCCATCGAGGCGCTGCTCGGCCTGGACCCCCACGACAGGCTGGCGCTACGCTACCTGGACAAGCGCCGCGGCCAGCGGCGCACGATCGGCCTGAGCGGCGACGGCACCCGGGTGGACCGCTTCGTGCTCAGCGGCGACATCAGCGCCGAGGCCTGGCTCAAGGCGCTGCTGCAGGACGAGCTGGAGGTGCACGCCTACCGGCGCGCGCTGCTCTCGCCGGGGCTGCGCCCGCCGGTACCGCTGGACGCCGCGAGCCCGCGGGTGTGCACCTGCCTCAACGTGAGCGAGGCGCGCATCGTGGCGCAGCTTCAGCGCTGCGACGGCTCACCCGAGGTGCGCCTGGCGCAGTTGCAAGTCGCGCTCCAATGCGGCACCGAATGTGGCTCTTGCGTGCCGGCGTTGAAACAACTGGTGCGCACCAGCCTGCTCATGCGCGCCGGCTCACCGGTGGTCTGAAAGTTGCGACACTCGCAAGCATGAGCATCGCGCAATACATCAAGGAAATCGGCCGCGGCGCGGCCGGCGCACGCTCGCTGAAGTACGAGCAGGCGCTGGACCTGATGGCGCAGGTGCTCGACGGCAAAACCACCGACCTGGAGATCGGCGCCTTTGCGATCGGCATGCGGGTCAAGGGCGAAACCGTCGACGAGCTGCTCGGCTTTCTCGACGCGGTGCAAACACGCTGCCTCAGCATCGACAGCACGCGGCCGGTGGTGCTGCTGCCTTCGTACAACGGTGCGCGCCGGCTGCCCAACCTCACCCCGCTGCTGGCGATGCTGCTCGCGCAGGAAGGCGCGAACGTGCTGGTGCACGGCCCGCGGCACGACCCCAAACGTGTGGCCACGGCCGAGATCTGGCACGCGCTGGGGCTTCCGGTGGCGCAGAACGCGCTCGACGCCCAACACGCCTGGGCACGGCACGAACCGGTGTTCATGCCTGTCGACGCGCTGTGCCCGCCGCTGGCCAAGCTGCTCGAGGTGCGATGGACGATCGGCCTGCGCAACTCGGGCCACACGGTGGCGAAGATGCTCGACCCGGTGCGCGGCGCGCCGGCGCTGCGGGTGATGAACTACACCCACCCCGAGTTCGGCACGCTGATGGCCCAGGTGGCCGAGCGCTGCGGCGCGCCGATGCAGTTGCTGCGTGGCACCGAAGGCGAACCGGTGGCCGATGCACGACGGCGGCCGCGTATGGACCTGTGGCTCGGCGGCGCCTTGCGGCCCGAGCTGAGCTGCGCGGCGCATGAAGGTGTGCTCGCCGAGATGCCGCTGCTGCCACGCGAGATCGACGCCGCGACCACCGCGCGCTACGTCCAGGCCGCGGCCGGCGGGGCCGGGCCGGTGCCGGCGCCGATCCTGTTGCAGGTGCAGTTGTTGATCGAGGCCTTGGCGCTGGCGGCAAATTTGCCCTCCCCGGCGACCACGCCCGCGCCACCGCTGGAGCGCTCGGCATGACGCCCAGGAGCAGCCACCTCAAGCCAGGCCGCGTCGTGCTGGTGGGTGCCGGCCCCGGCGACCCCGAGCTGCTGACGATCAAGGCGCTGCGCGCGATCCGCCGCGCCACCGTGCTGCTGGTGGACGACCTGGTCAGCGACGAGTTGCTGCGCTTTGCGCTGCGCGGCCGCCAACCGCGCATCATTCATGTGGGCAAACGCGGCGGTTGCACCAGCACTCCGCAGGCCTTCATCGAGAAGCTGATGGTGGCCGAGACCCTGCGGGGCGAGCGCGTGGTGCGGCTCAAGGGCGGCGACCCCTTCATGTTCGGCCGTGGCGGCGAGGAGATGCAGGCGCTGCAGCGGGCCGGCATCGAGGTCGAGGTGGTCAACGGCATCACTTCGGGCCTGGCCGCGGCCACATCCCTCGGTGTCCCGCTGACCCACCGTGCGCATGCTCAAGGTGTCATCTTCGTCACCGGCCATGCGCGCGACGGCGGCAGCGGCCCCGACTGGCCGGTGCTGGCCGCGGCGGCGGCGCAGGGCCTGACGCTGGTGGTGTACATGGGCGTGGCGCAAGCGGCACGCCTGCAAGCGGGACTGCTGCAAGCCCTGCCCGCGCACACCCCGGTGGCGGTGGTGCAGCACGCCAGCCTGTGTAAGCAGCGCGAGGTGGTGACCACGCTGGACGACCTCTGCGCGGCGATACAACGCGAGCGCCTGGGCAGCCCGGCGATCATCATCGCTGGCGATGTCCTGCTCGGCCGGGCAAGCCTGCACGAAACCAGCGCGCGCTTCGGCTGACTGCTTTGCGAGAATCGCCAGTTCGATGGACGGAGACACCCATGCTCGAACCGCTGGCCAAACTCAACAAACTCAGTGAATCGCATGGCGAGCTGAAAAGTGGCCATGGCCTGGTCTCGGGCGTGATCGCGCTGTCGCTGGCGATCCTGTGTTTCCTCGGTGTGCTGGCCTTCCACTTCCCCGAGTACCTGACCACGCCGCAGCTGCGCAAGAGCTACAACGTGGAGGTGATGCGCCAGTTGCTCTACTGGTCCTTGATCCTCGCTGGCGGCATCGCACTGTTCAACGTCGTCTTCGGCCGGGTGCGCTGGCTGTCGGCGGGCGCCTTCGTGCTGATCGGGCTGACGCTCGCGCTCGGCGGGCACAAGGTGGAGGTCGACCCGAACTTCCCGGACAACACGCCCTACATCGGCCTGGACTGGTTCATCCTCGACCTGCTCGGCTCGACGCTGATCTTCGTATTCGTCGAGAAGCTGTTTGCGCTGCGCAAGGACCAACCGGTCTTCCGCCCCGAGTGGCAGACCGACTTCCACCATTTCATCGTCAACCACCTGCTCGTGGGCTTCGTGCTGCTGGCAGTGAACCTGCTGGTGGACAGGCTCTTCGGCTGGGCCGCCAAGGACGGGGTGCAGGCCTGGGTGCAGAACCTGCCGTTCGTGGCGGCGCTGCTGCTGATCGTGCTGGTGGCCGACCTGGTGCAGTACTGGACCCACCGCGCCTACCACGAGGTGCCGCTGTTGTGGCGCCTGCACGCGGTGCACCACAGCGTCAAGAGCATGGACTGGATGGCCGGCTCGCGGCAGCACATCATCGAACTGCTGATCACGCGCACCCTGGTGCTGGCGCCGATTTTCGTGCTCGGCTTCAGCAAGGAAGTGATCGACGCCTACATCGTGGTCGTCGGCTTCCAGGCGGTGTTCAACCATGCCAACGTGAGCGTGCGGCTCGGGCCCTTGCGCTATCTGATCGTCACGCCCAATTTCCACCACTGGCACCACTCGCAGGACACCGAGGCGATCGACAAGAACTACGCCGCCCACTTCGCCTTCCTGGACCACCTGTTCGGCACCGCGGTGCAGTCCGACCGCGAATGGCCTGCGCGCTACGGCGTGGTGGGCGACTACGTGCCCAATGGCTTCTGGCGGCAGTTGCTGTTTCCGTCCACCTGGAAGGGGTGAAGCGACTGCCGCGGCACGCTGCCGCGGGGTGTGACAGCAGCACCGCCGGCGGGCTATAATCCCGCTCTTTGCTGGCAAACCCGCGCCTCGGCTTTCGGCAGCACCCCCGGATCGGCCTACCTGGTCTTCCGCGAGCCCGCACCGAGCGCAAGAACCCCAAGGATTTACCGCTTCATGACCACGATTCGCGTCAAAGAGAACGAGCCATTCGACGTCGCCCTGCGCCGCTTCAAGCGCACCATCGAGAAGCTCGGCCTGCTGACCGACCTGCGCGCTCGCGAGTTCTACGAAAAGCCCACCGCCGAGCGCAAGCGCAAGAAGGCCGCTGCGGTCAAGCGCCACTACAAGCGCGTTCGCAGCATGCAGTTGCCGAAGAAGCTGTACTGATCCGGCCCAGCCGGTTTCCCAGCCAAGCCCGCGCGGCACGCCGTTGCGGGCTTCGTCGTTTTTGAAGGAGGGTTCGATGAGCCTCAAAGACCGCATCACCGAAGATATGAAGACCGCGATGCGCGCCCGCGACAGCGAGCGCCTGGGCGCGATCCGCCTGCTGCTCGCGGCGCTCAAACAAAAGGAAATCGACGAACGCGTCGTGCTCGACGACGCCCAGGTGGTCGCCATCGTCGACAGGCTGATCAAGCAACGCAAGGACTCGATCACCGCGTTCGGCCAGGCCGGCCGGCAGGACCTGGTCGACAAGGAAGCGGCCGAGTTGGGTGTGCTCGAAGCCTATCTGCCGCAGCGCCTGAGCGCGGAGGAGGTGAATGCACAGGTCGCCGCGCTGGTGGCCGAACTCGGGGCCGCCGGTCCCGCCGACATGGGGCGCACGATGGCTGCAGCCAAGGCGCGTTTCGCCGGCAATGCCGACATGGCCTTGGTGTCCGCCGCGGTCAAGCGCGCGTTGTCGAAGTAAGCTAGGGCACCATGGCTTCGCTGCGCGTCTCCCAACTCACCCCCTCGCTGAGTGTGGCCGGCCAGCTCGAAGCCGCGTCGATGGCCGAGGCTGCCGCCACTGGTTTTCGCAGCGTGATCAACAATCGCCCCGACTTCGAAGGCGGGCCGACGCAGCCGACCAACGCGCAGCTCGAAGCCGCGGCGCAGGCGGCCGGCCTCGAGTACCGCTTCCTGCCGGTGGCGCCGGGTTACCAGTCGCCGCGGGAGGTTGCCGATTTCGAACGCCTGCTGACCGAGCTGCCGGCGCCGGTGCTCGCGTTCTGCCGCACCGGCACTCGCAGCGCCAAGTTGTTCGTCGCGGCCACGCAGCTCTGATCCGGCCGCCGCGCCGCCGGCGACGGCCACGGCCACGGCCACGGCCCTTCGTGCGCGAACGGGCCTAGGACTTTCCCCAGCTAGGCCCGATGCCGGGCACCGCAGCATGTGCCGCCCGCTACATTGCGCTGGCGGTGGGTAACGCGCCCACCCCCTTTCGGAGTTGTCAATGAACGGTTTGCTGGCTCTGTCGCGCGGGATCGACGCGCTGAACGACCGCTTCGCGGTGGTCGCCAAGTGGGCGGTGTTCGCGTCCTGCCTCATCAGCGCGGTCAACGCCGTCGTGCGTTACCTCGCCAACTACAGCTCGAACGCCTTCCTGGAGATCCAGTGGTATCTGTTCGCCGGCTGCGTGATGCTGGGAGCGTCGCAGGTCTTGCGCGTCAACGAGCATGTGCGAGTGGATGTGCTGTACGGCCGGGGCTCGGGCCGCACGCAGGCCCTGATCGACCTGATGGGCCTGGTGTTTTTCATGCTGCCGTCGATGCTGGTGATGATCTGGTTTGCCTGGCCCCTGTTCATCAAGATGTACATGACGGGTGAAATGTCCAGCAACGCAGGCGGCCTGGTCCGCTGGCCGGCGATGTTGATGTTGCCCCTGGGCTTCTCGCTGCTGTTCGCGCAAGGCGTGTCCGAGGCCATCAAGCGCGTTGCTTGGCTGGCGCACAAATACGAAGGCGACTTCCATTACGAGAGGCCACTCCAATGACGATGGACACCTTTGCCCCGCTGATGTTCGCGGGGCTGATCGTTGTGCTGCTGATCGGCTTTCCGGTGGCGTTTTCGCTGACTGCGCTCGGCCTGGGTTGCGGCTTCTTCGCGGTCTGGATGGGCTGGTTCCCGGCCAGCTTCATGACGGCGCTGCCGCTCAACGTGTTCGGCATCCTGTCCAATGACCTGCTGCTGGCGATCCCGTTCTTCACGCTGATGGGCACGATCCTCGAACGCTGCGGGCTCGCGGAGGACATGCTCGACTCGATGGGGCAGCTCTTCGGCCCGGTGCGCGGCGGCCTCGGCTACTCGGTGATCATCGTCGGCTTCATCCTCGGCGCGATCACCGGCACCGTGGCCGGCCAGGTGATCGCGATGGCGATGATCTCGCTGCCGGTGATGATGCGCTGGGGCTACAACATGCGCTATGCCACCGGCGTGCTGGCGGCGTCGGGCACGATCACCCAACTGGTGCCGCCGTCGCTGGTGCTGATCGTGCTGGCCGACCAATTGGGCAAGCCGGTGGGCGACATGTACAAGGGCGCCTGGGGGCCGTCGATCCTGCAGGTGCTGCTGTTCGCCCTCTACACCTTCATGCTGGCGCGGTTTCGGCCCGAGCACGTTCCCGGGGTGCCGCGGTCGGCGCGCACGCTCGAAGGCTGGGCGCTGTGGCGCAAATGCCTGCGCGGCATCATCCCTTCGGCCGTGCTCATCTTCACTGTGCTCGGCAGCATGGGCGGCCTGCCGGGCATCACGACCGCGATCGCCACGCCGACCGAAGCCGGCGCGATGGGCGCGGTCGGCGCCTTCATCCTAGCCGCGATGCACAAGCGGCTGAACTGGGATCTCATCAAGGCGGCGCTGCTCAGCACGATGCGGCTGACCGCGATGGTGGTCTTCATCCTGATCGGCTCGCGCGTGTTTTCGCTCGTCTTCCAGGGCGTCGACGGCGGCAAGTGGATCGAGCACATGCTCGCCGGCCTGCCGGGTGGGCAGCTGGGCTTTCTGATCGCCGTCAACA
>JANNGZ010000396.1:0-2384 GCA_031404155.1 Burkholderiales bacterium | reverse complement strand
GTGATCACCACCGACCTGCGCCTGAACGAGCCGCGTTATGTGACGCTGCCCAACATCATGAAGGCGAAGAAGAAGCAGCTCGAGGTCTTCAAGCCCGCTGACCTGGGCGTGGACGTGGCCTCGCGCATCAAGACGCTGAAGGTGTCGGAGCCGCCGAAGCGCGGCGCCGGCGTCAAGGTGCCGGATGTCGCGGCGCTGGTGGACAAACTGAAAAACGAAGCAAAGGTGATCTGAGATGGCTGCTCTTGTGATTGCCGAACACGACCACGGGACCCTCAAGCCCGCGACGCTCAACACCGTGACCGCGGCTGTGCAATGCGGCGGCGAAGTCCATCTGCTGATTGCCGGCCACAACGCCGCTGGTGCGGCGCAGGCCGGCGCAAAGATCGCTGGTGTGGCCAAGGTGCTGCATGCCGACGCGCCGCAACTCGCCGAGCAGCTCGCGGAGAACGTCGCCGCGCAGGTGGTGGCGCTGGCCAAGGACTACAGCCACCTGCTGTTTCCGGCCACCGCACACGGCAAAAACGTGGCACCCCGTGTGGCCGCGCTGCTGGACGTGGCGCAGGTCAGCGACGCGATGAAGATCATCAGCGCCGACACCTTCGAGCGCCCGATCTACGCCGGCAACGCGATCGCCACGGTGCAGAGCACCGACGCGATCAAGGTGATCACGGTGCGCACCACCGGCTTCGACGCTGCGGCCTCGGGCGGTAGTGCGGCGGTGCAGAGCATCGACGCGGTGGCCGACAGCGGCTTGTCGGCCTACGTGGGCAGCGAGATCGCCAAGAACGACCGGCCCGAACTCACCGCGGCCAAGATCATCGTCAGCGGCGGGCGCGCGATGGGCGCGGCGGACAAGTTCGCCGAGGTGCTCACCCCGTTGGCCGACAAGCTCGGCGCCGCGCTCGGCGCCAGCCGCGCCGCGGTGGATGCGGGTTACGCGCCCAACGACTGGCAGGTGGGGCAGACCGGCAAGATCGTGGCACCCGCGCTCTACATCGCCTGCGGCATCAGCGGCGCCATCCAGCACCTGGCCGGCATGAAGGATTCGAAGGTGATCGTGGCGATCAACAAGGACCCGGAAGCGCCGATCTTCAGCGTGGCCGACTACGGGCTCGAAGCGGACTTGTTCGTCGCGGTACCGGAGCTGGTGAAGGCACTCGGCTGAGCCTGCGCAGCTCACGACACGCGATTTCACGACACGCACTCGCGACACACCCTGCGCACGCTCACCACATCCCGCCCCCGTTCGCACTGAGCCTGTCCTTCGACAAGCTCAGGATGACCGAAATCACTCCCTTCGTCCTGAGCCTGTCGAAGGACCCGAGTCTGCAGCGGTGTTGCGTTCGCACTTCCACAGGAGCCCCCATGACCTACCGCGCGCCCGTCAAAGACATGCTCTTCTGCATGAAGGAACTCGCCAACCTCGAAGCGGTGGCCAGGCTGCCCGGTTTCGAGGAAGCGGGCCTGGACACCGCGCAGGCGGTGCTCGAGGAATGCGCCAAGTTCAACGAAGGCGTGCTCGCGCCGCTGAACTGGGAAGGCGACAAGGCGCCGTCGACCTGGAAGGACGGCGTCGTCACCACCACCGCCGGCTTCAAGGACGCGTTCGTGTCCTTTGCCGAGGCCGGCTGGCAGGGCTTGCAACACCCCACCGAGTTCGGCGGGCAGGGTCTGCCCAAGGCGATCGGCTTCGCCTGCACCGAGATGCTGAACTCGTCGAACATGAGCTTTGCGCTCTGCCCGCTGCTCACCGACGGTGCGATCGAGGCCCTGCTCACCGCGGGTACCGAGGCGCAGCGCTCGGCCTACATCCCGAACATGATCAACGGCAGTTGGACCGGCACCATGAACCTCACCGAGCCGCAGGCGGGCTCGGACCTGGCCGCGGTGCGCAGCCGCGCCGAACCTCAACCCGACAGCAGCTACAAGATCTTCGGCACCAAGATCTTCATCACCTACGGCGAGCACGACATGGCGCGCAACATCGTGCACCTGGTGCTGGCGCGGGTGGTGGGCGCGCCCGAGGGCGTGAAGGGCATCTCGCTGTTCATCGTGCCGAAGTTCATGGTCAATGCCGACGGCAGCCTCGGTGCGCGCAACGACGTGCATTGCGTGAGCATCGAGCACAAGCTCGGCATCAAGGCGTCGCCGACGGCCGTCCTGCAATACGGCGACCATGGTGGCGCGGTGGGCTACCTCATCGGCCAGGAGAACCGCGGCCTGGAGTACATGTTCATCATGATGAACGCGGCACGTTTCCAGGTCGGCATGCAGGGCGTGGCGGTGGCCGAGCGCGCCTACCAGAAGGCGGTGGCCTTCGCGCGCGACCGCGTGCAGAGCCGCCCGGTGGACGGCTCGCTGCCCAAGGCCGCGCCGATCAT
>JANNGZ010000395.1:0-2223 GCA_031404155.1 Burkholderiales bacterium | reverse complement strand
CCACGACGGCGGTGGGCGCTACGGCGAGCCGAGCGGTCACGAGGTTGAGGTCATGGGCATCTCGCATGCCGAGGTGGAGCAAGGGCGCATCGTGCGCGAATGGCTGCTCGTCGACGACGTGGCCATATGGATGCAGGTGCTGGTGCCGGCGCGCTGACATGGCCCGCGTGCAGTTGAAGAACATCGCCAAGCGCTGGGGCTCAACGGTCGCGCTTCGGCACCTGTCGCTGGACGTCGCCGATGGCGAGTTCCTGGTGCTGCTCGGGCCTTCGGGCTGCGGCAAGACGACCACCATGCGCGTGGTGGCCGGCCTGGAGGACCCCAGCGAGGGCGAGGTCTGGATCGGCGAGCGTTGTGTCAACGCCCTCGAGCCCAAGGACCGCAACGTCGCGATGGTGTTCCAAAGCTACGGGCTGTACCCGAACATGACGGTGTACGAAAACATCAGCTTCCCGCTGCGCATCCGCGGGCTGCCTGGCGCCGAGATCGACCCTGCGGTGCGCAAGGCCGCCGAGCGCGTCGAGCTCACCGCGTTCCTGCAACGCCGGCCCAAGGAGTTGTCCGGCGGGCAACGCCAGCGCGTGGCTCTGGCACGCGCCATCGTGCGCGAGCCGGCCGTTTTCCTGATGGACGAACCGCTGTCGAACCTGGACGCCAAGCTGCGCGTGAGCATGCGCGCGCACCTCAAGCACCTGCACCACAGCCTGGGCGTGACCACGATCTACGTCACCCACGACCAGATCGAAGCCATGACGCTTGCCGACCGCGTGGTGGTGATGAGCCAGGCCGAGGTGCAGCAGGTCGGCACGCCGGAGGCGATCTACAACGACCCGGCCAACCTGTTCGTCGCGGGCTTCATCGGCTCGCCCGCGATGAACCTGTTGCACGGCCGCCTGCAGGCCGGTGTGTTCGAGGCCGTGGGCGCGCGCGTGCCCGGGCTTGGCAGCGCAGACCATGACCCGGTGGTTCTCGGTGTTCGGCCAGAGGACCTGGAGGTCGTGGCCACTGCGGCGTCTGCGGCGGCGCAAATTTCCGGCCCGGTGTTTGCCTTCGAGCTGACCGGCGACGCCACGCAGGTGACGCTTGAGCTTGGTAAGCAGTTCATCACCGCCAAGGCCGGCAAGGACTACCGCACCCGCATCGGCGAGCGTGTCGGCCTGGCACTGCGGCCCGAGCGTTGTTTCCTGTTCGATGCACAAACGCAGATGCGGCTTCGTCCAAACCCCTGGGCCGACGCCGGCAACACAGGAGGCCCCGGATGAGTTCACCAACCCTTCGGCGCACCGCGCTCGCAGGCTGCGCACGCATCGCCACGGCCACCGCGCTCGCCGTGTTGGCGGCCGTTCCGGCGCAGGCCAAGTGCAACGACATCGCCGGCAAGGGCGACATCAACATCGTCGGCAACGCGTTCCCCGCCTTGCAGCACATTGCCAGGCAGATGGAGGCCTGCCAACGGCCGGGGCTGAAGATTGTTTTCAAGATGACGCCGCAGGCGCGGCAGGAGACCGAGCAGGCCTTTGGCTCGAACGGCAAGTCGCCCTTCGACGCCGCGGTAGTGTCGATGAGCCTCTACGGCAGCTTGCAGAGCCGGGCTCAGTTGCAGCCGCTGACCGATCTGGTAGCCAAGTACCGCACCAAATACAAGATCGAAGACAGCATGCTGATCCGCGTCAACGGCGAGGTGATGGCGATCGCCTTCATGCAGAACGCGCAGAACCTGTTCTTTCGCAAAGACCTGTTCGACAAACATGCGTTGAAGGCGCCGGCCACCTACGCCGAGATGCTGCAGGCCGCGGCCACCTTGAAGGCCAGGGAACCGGGCCTGGGATTCCCGGTCGCGCAGACCTTCGCCAAGGGCTTCGACAGCGCCACCGAGTTCGCCAACCTGTTCGCCGGCTTCGGCGGCAAGTTCTTCAAGCCCGGTTCGGTGCAACCCGCGTTCCACGACGCGGCCGGCGTCAAGGCCATCGAGTTGATGAAAGCGATGACGCCGTACATGACGCCCAACTACCTCGCGTCCAACTCCGACGACGTGATGAACCAGTTCCAGCAGGGCAAGGCCGCGATGGGCGTGCTGTGGGCCAGCCGCGCCGCGCGCATGGACGACCCCGCGGCGTCCAAGGTGGTCGGCAAGATGGACTTCGTCGCCGCGCCGGCGGTGGTCGCCGGCGGCAGGAGCGCCACTCACCTGTGGTGGGACGGCGTGGTGATGCCCAAGAACAT
>JANNGZ010000394.1:0-4468 GCA_031404155.1 Burkholderiales bacterium | reverse complement strand
GGTTGCTGCCCTTGCTCAGCGGCCCCGCGGCCCAGATGGCCTCGCCCGCGGCCAGCAGCAGCCGGTCCAGCGCCGCCCCGGGCATGTCTGCCAGGCAGACGACAAAGCCGGGCGCGCCGTGGCAGTACTGCATCAGCATGCACACCGGCCTGCCGGCCGGCGTGTTGAGCGCGGGCCGCCAGTTCGCTTGCGCGCCTTCCCAACTCGCGGTGCGCAGGACGGTGTTGGCGATGCACTGCTGCCACGCCGCCCATGCCGACGCTTCCAGCAGGTGTCGCCCTCGGATCAGCGGCGACGCCGTCGCGACAAAGCCGTGAACCGCGTCGAGATAGCTGCTCTGCCGGCCGTACAGGTCCTGCGTCCAGTGGGCGCATTGATGTTCCGCCGACCATTGAAGTTGCGACCAGAGTTTGGCGGCGGTTTCGCGGAACAGGCCGGCCCAGCGGTCGTCACCGCTTCGTTGGTGCAGGAACAGGGCGGCAAGCAGTGTTCCGGGGGAGCCCCACATCAACTCCCGGGCTGGGTGCTCCAGGTTGCCGTGGATCAGGCCGGCCAGCGTGTCCGCGCGCTCTGCGGTGGGCTGGTGGCCTTGAGCCAGCAGGAGGATCGGCGTGTCGCCCATCAGGAAGGAGGCGAAGTCCTGGATGCCGGCCGACATCAGCCCGGCGCGGTTGTGCGTCAACAGCCGATCGAGATCGTCGAGATAGCCGCGCGAAAGGTCGGCGGCGCCAAGTGCCTTCAGGTAGTGCAAGGCCCAGATGACACCGCAGGCACCGTAGTACAGCGTGGTGGCGATCTGGGCCGGGTCCTCGTCGCCTTCCACGTCACGCGGGTGCAGCGGCCAGTAGCGGTCCGGAGAGAACCGCTGCTCGGTGTCGCTGACGACCCAGCGGATGGTTTGCCGGGCCAGCGCTTCGTTCCAGGCCAGCGGCTGGAGTGCTTCGTGGCGAGTCGGGTCGTAGAGCATCGGCTCAGAACGAACAATCCCCCCGCGCCGCAAACGACTGCGTCACCGTCACCCGCGAGCCCCTGACCGTCGCCCTCGCTCCGTCGCCAATGCCGAACTGCGCGAACGCCTCCCAGACCAGCGCGCAGTGCCCAACGGCGCCGCCGTTGCCCACCACCGACTGCAGCATGCCGTCGCGCATGTTCTCGAACTTCGGCGTGGCGGGGGTGTAGTTCATGCCGTCGACGAAGTAGCGGAACAGGGTGTCGCGCGGGATGCCGCTGATCTGGAACAGCTCCATCAGCCGCCACATCGTGCCGGCGTAGATCTCGCCGTCGTTGTGCACCGAGGTGCCGGTGACGTTGCCGTAGGTGAGCGGGTAGCCGGCGTAGCGGTAGCGGCGGATGCCCAGGGGGTTGCTCGCGGAATATTCGCCGACCACGTCGTCGCCGTTGATCAGCATCGCCACCACGTCGCTGGCGCCTTCGCCAATGGCGCCGGCCAGCGGGCCGCTCATGCTGCCGATCATGCGCCAGGTGAGGCCGTGGCCGTACTCGTGGTAGACGATGTCGGAGTCGAGGTCGCCGTCGAGCTGCAGCGGCGCGGTGCCCTTCTTGCGCAGCGTGCCGCTCTGGCCGGCCAATGTGCGCAGGGTGATGCCGTCATTGCGGCTGACCATCAGCGACGGGATGGTCACCTTGCGGTCGGCGCCGCCCATCGCCGCAACTTCGGTGGTGCCCGCGTTGTTGGCCACGATGACGCCAACGGCGCCCTTGGCTTGCGCGTTGCGCACCTTGATCGTGAAGTCGCAGTTGCCGCGGTCGAGCAGCGCAATGCGGCCGCTGAGCGTGGTGCTGATGGCTTCGCAGCCGTCGGTGTTGCTCAGCCCGCCGCCGTCGACGATGGGCGTGACCAGGCCGGCGATGCCGGTGGTGCTGAGCACCGGGCCGAAGGCGGCGTCGCGCGCGCCATAGCTCGTGCCATTCACGACCACCTCGTGTGTCGGCCCGGCGCCGGTCCACAGGTACATCTGCATGCGCGGGCGGCTGCCGTCGGTGGGCGTTGCGAAGTTGGCGTTGTCGGTGCCGCTGCCGTCCTGCGCTTCGGCCAGTACCGCGTCGCTGCCCAAACCGCCCTGGCCGAAGTTGTTGACCTGGAAGTTGCCCGCCGCTTCGTTGAAGCCGTGGCGGTAGAGGATGTCGTGCACCACGTTGTTCAGGAAAAACAGGTTCTGCACCGCCACCGCGCGGTTGGCGGTGGTGCTCGGCGCTTGGGTGGCGTTGTGGGGGGCGGTGAAGTTGCCGCTGCTGACCGCGCTGCCGCCGGCGTCGGCGGCGTTGTTGGCGTCGGCATCCAGGTAGGCGCTGACATTGTTGCCGGCGATGTTGATCGTGGTCTGCGCGCCGGCGCCGATCCAGCCGGAGGGCGACTCGGCATTGCCCGCGCCGGGCCCGCTCACCAGGGTTTGCGGGCCGGTGAGCGGGCTGTTGGTGTAGACGTTGTACGAGTCGTTGGCGGTACGGTTTTCCACTTCGAGCACGCGGCCGCGGCCGTCCACCAGGGTGTGGTGCAGCTTGTTCCCCACCTTGGTCCAGGTCTCGACCAGGAAGCCCACGTCCAGGCCGCCCGAGGCGGTGGGCACCGCCACTCGGGTCACGCTGGGCGCGCTGTGGAAGAACACGCCGCCGTTGAAGCGTGTCACGTTGCCCTGGCGCACGCCGGATTGCAGATTCGTCGAGTGCACCGGGTGCAGTTGCGCCAGCACCGCGGCCAGTGCCGCGGCTTCGTCGACGGCCGGCGCGCTTGGGGCCGCGGTGCTCACCTCGGCCAGGTTCTGCACCAGGTGCACCAGTTCGCCATTGGCGTTCAGCGCGGCCTTCAGGGTGGTGCCGTGCACCACAAGCCCCGCCACCTGCTGCTGCATGCGCAGGTGGCGCACGCCTTGGCGTGAGGTGGAGGCGCCGGTGTCCACCAGCGACGCCACGGTGGCGGCACTCGCACCGCGGTCACGCAGGTAGCCGCGCACCACGTCTTGGCCCGCCGCACCGGGCCGGGCCGCGAGCGCGCGCCCGGCGGCGGCCGCGTTCACTTCCGCGGGCCGGCGTTCGTAGCCGGCGCCCTCGGCCTGCGGCCAGGCCGACACCGCCGCGCTCAACAGCAGTACCGCCGCGGCGGTGCGGCGCAGCGCCATCGAATGCGGGCCGCGCGCTTGGGTGTTGTGTCGGCTGTCGTGTCGCGTGTTGGGTCGGTTCATGGCGGCTCTGCCCCTTCAGGTTTCGGTGGTGGCGCATTGTGAGCGGCGGTGGCCGCCGCAGGCCTGCCGGAAACACCAAGTCGCAGCCCTACACTCCCCCACGAATGGGGTGGCACGGCAAGCTCGACATTCACTACCGGCGTGAACGCAACACGACCGTGGCGCATGACCGCCACCACGGCCCGCTGCGGGTGCTGCAGCGCCTGTACCCCGAGGGCCCGGGCATCTGCCACCACACGCTGGTGCACCCGCCCGGCGGCATCGTCGGCGGGGATGTGCTGGACATCGAGCTGAAGCTCGGCGCCGGCACCCATGCGGTGATCACGACGCCGGGTGCGACACGGTTTTATCGCAGCGCCGGCGAGCTCGCAGGGCAGCGCGCTACGGTGCACCTGGAAGCCGGCGCGCGGCTCGAATGGCTGCCGCTGGAGGGCATCGCCTACAGCGGCTGCATCGCCGAGAACCGGTTCGAGTTCGAGCTCGACGACGGTGCCGAGATGATCGGCTGGGACCTGCTCGCGCTCGGCATGCCGGCCTCGGGCGAGGCGTTCGAGCGCGGGCGCTTCACGCAGCACGTGGCCTGGCCCGGCGTGTGGCTTGAGCGCGGCGCCATCGACGCCCTGGACACCACGCTGCTCGATTCACCGCTCGGCCTGGCCGGCCGGCGGGTGCTCGCGACGCTGTGGTTGGCATGCGGTGGCTCCGGCTTCAGCGATGCCGCGCGCGAGTTGCTGCTCGACGCTGCGCGCGCGCAGGCCGTTGCGTCGCAGCGCACGCAGGTGGTCGCCGGCAGCACCGCCACCGACAGGCGTGTGATCGTGTTGCGGGCCCTGGGCGACCGGGTGGAGCCGGTGTTCGACTTGCTCAAGCGCGTGCGCGCCAGTTGGCGCCAGCTGCGCTGGGGCTTGGGCGCGAACCCGCCGCGCATCTGGCAAACCTGATCTGGCAGACCTGAGCCAGCAGACCTGAGCGGCCGCGAGGCGAGGGGTTACGAGTAGGTGACCCAGTCCGCGAGCGCCGGCTCGTCCAGGTGCGGCAGCGTGTTGTAGGTCACCAGCATGTGGCGCTTGGGCGTGAACGCAAACTCGGTGAGCGAGCTGTTGCGGATGCGCAGGTTGAGCTCCACCGTGGTGAGCGCCGGCGCGCCGAGCACCTGGCCCACCGCGGTGGCTATCGGCCCGCCGCTGGAGACGACCAGCACATGGCCTTCGTACTGCGTGCGCACATGGTCGAGCGCGGCCACGATGCCAGCCACGAAACCGGCGTAG
>JANNGZ010000393.1:0-18697 GCA_031404155.1 Burkholderiales bacterium | reverse complement strand
GCGGTGTCCTACCGCATCCCGGCCGACGACAACCGCGAGCGTGCGGTTTGCCCGGCCTGCGGCACGGTGCACTACGAAAACCCGACCAACGTCGTCGGCACGGTGCCGGTGTGGGGCGAGCAGGTGCTGCTGTGCAAGCGCAACATCGAGCCCCGGCGCGGTAAGTGGACCTTGCCGGCGGGCTTTCTGGAGCTCGGCGAAACCACCGCTGAAGGCGCGGCGCGCGAGACCGAGGAAGAGGCCGGTGCGCGCTTCGAGCTCGGTGCGCTGTTCAGCCTGCTCAACGTGGTGCGCGTCGGCCAGGTACACCTCTTCTATCTCGCGACTCTGCTCGACACAAACTTCGCGCCCGGCAGCGAGACCATGGAAGCGCGCCTGTTCCATGAGCATGAAGTGCCCTGGGACGAGATCGCGTTCCGCACCGTGCGCGACACGCTGCGCCTGTTTTTTGCCGACCGCCAACGCGGGCACTTCGGCATGCACTGCGCCGACATCGGCTAAAGCGGGGTCAGCCCGCCTCGGCCAGGCGACGGCTCGCCCAGGGGCCGGTGACGCCATCAACACCGCAGTCCCACAGCGCCGCCACATCGGCATCGTCGTCCAGGCCTTCGGCATGCACCTGCAAGGCCAGCGCATGCAGCAGCGCCACGGTGCTGCGAACGAACTCGCGAGCGCTTTCCTGCGTGGCCACGCCGATGCACAAGGAGGCATCGAGCTTCACGTAGTGCAGCCCGAGTTCGTACAGGCGCTCTATGCGGTGCAGGCGCTGCCCGGCATGTTCCAGGCCCACCTTCACACCCTGCGGGCGCAGCAACTGGCTCAACTCCTGCACCCGCTCGAAGTTGTCGATCGCGGCGGTTTCGGCCACCTCGATCCAGAGACCGTGCGCCGCCTGCGGGCGGTCCAGCGCCAGGGAGCGCAGGTGCACCGCAAAGCCACCATCGAGCAGCGAAGCGGGCGCGATGTTGACGCTGCGCGGCTGGCCGTCGGCGGCGATCGCCTCCAACGCCAGCGCCACCGCGTGCCCGTCCACCGTGGCGGTGAGCCGGTTGCGCGCGGCCAGCGGCAGCCAGCGCGCGGCCGGCTCGAAGGCGCCGTCGCTTGCGAGCTGAAGCCGCAGCGGGCATTCCAGGTGCACCGTGGCGCCCTCGCGGTCGAGCAGCGCAAAGGCGCCGAGGCGGGCGCGGCCTTCTTCCAGAGCCGACAGGATTTGCACCCGCCAACCGCGCTCGCCCGGTGTCGCTGCGGCCGCCTCGGCTTCGATCACCTCCACCGCAAAGCCACCGCGCGATTCGGCCGTGGCTAGCGCCAGGTCGGCCTGCGCGAGGGCCGAGCCCACGCCGCTGTCGCGCCGCAGCTCCACCGCACCGATCTGCGCCCGCACACCCGCGCCGAACGCCGGCAGGCTGGTTTGCAGCGCCGCCGAAATCGAGCGTGCGGTGTCGCCGGCCAGCCCGGCCGAGGGCAGGCACAGCGCGAAGTCCGAGCCGTTGAGCCGGCCCACCACGCAGTCCGGCGCACGTGCCGGGTAGGTCTGCATCACCTGCGCGATCGCGAGCAGCGCGCGGTCGGCGGTCTCGCGGCCCACGGTGCGGTTCAGCCGCGCCGGGTCGGCCAGCCGCACGATGACCAGCCCACCACCTTCGAGGCCGTCTTCGCGGGTGAGCAGCGTGTTCAGCCGCTCGACAAAGTGCGAACGGTGCGGCAGGCCGGTGAGCGGGTCGCTGTGGGCGCGGCGGCGCAGCGACTCGGCCTGCGCGGCTTGCGCGTCGAAGAGGCTGCGCACCCGCAGCACCATCGCGTTCATCGCCGCGGCCACACGCTGCAGCTCGGGCACCTGCGGTTCGTCGACGAGCACGAAGCGGCCGTCGATCAGCGCGCGCGCCTGCTTCACCGTGGCGTCCAGCGGCTCGCGGATCCGCCGCACCGCGAGGTAGGCCACCGCGCCGGCCAGCAGGCCGATCGCCAGCATCAGCACGGCGGTGCGCTGGGCACCGCGCCAGAGGTGGTCGTAGGCGAAAGAGACTTGGCTCATCACTTCCACCGAGCCGAGCAGACGCACGCCGTCGGACACCGGCGCCATACCCGCGTGGGGCTCGATCGGCAGCAAGTCGGCGAACCACTCGGGCGCCCTGGCCGGCGTGCTGAGCCCGCGGCGCTCGTAGGCCCGCGAGCCGTCGGCCGGAATGAACTTGATGCGCTCGTAGGAGCCGGTGTCGAACTGCGCGGACATCAGCCGGTTCATGCGCTCGATCTCGCCGTGCTGCTGCGACAGCGCCAGCGCGAGCGACTGCGCGTTGTCGCCGTTCTTCAGCTGGAGCTGCGTTTGCAGCGTCTCGCGCGCCGACAGCACGTTCACGGCCACGCCGCCGGTGGTGGCCAGCAGCACCACGGCGAGCAAGAGCAGGCAGATCTGTCGGATCAGGGACATGGGGGCTCCGCGGCCAGTATCGGGTGAATTCTCAACCTTGCAAAAAGAGGCTGCGCGGCCACCCGCGCGAGTACAGCACGCCGCGCGACAGCCGCACCGCAGGCTTGACCGCGCTCCGCGCCCGGACACCTTGCCACAGGCCTTGGCATTGGAGCTGAAACCGGCATGTGGTCCGGGCGGCGATGCGCCGACCTGCTGCCGCGCAATGCTGACCGACTTGGTCAAGTTGGCTAGAATGAACCTCCGCCAACACCGAAGCGATTCATGCAAGTCAACATCCTCGAAGCCAAGACCCAACTCTCCAAGCTGGTCGATGCCGCCTTGCGCGGCGAAGATGTCGTGATTGCCAACCGCGGCAAAGCGGTGGTGCGGCTGGTGAAGGTCGAGGACAAGCCCAAACGCCGCTGGGGAGCTTGGGCGGGACTGATGACCGAGGCAGAAATCGATCACGCCTTTTCACCCGAGGTCGACGCGGAGATCGCGCTCGAATGGCTCGCCAGCATCGACCGTCCGATCGATCCGGGAAGCCCGCGATCCCGACGCGGCGCCAGCGCAAAGCGCGGCGCCAAGTGAAGCGCGTCCTGCTCGACACCCATATCGTCGTCTGGGCACTGACAGCGCCGAAAAAGCTCGGCCCGCGCGTGCGCGAAGTCCTGGAGCGAGACGACGTCTACGTCAGCGCGCTCAGCCTTTGGGAGATGCTCCAGAAGAGCGAGCGCAACAAGCTGCGGCTGCCCTCCGGATCCTTGATCCACGCCGTCGCGGATGCGGGCGCGCGCTGGTTACCGCTGCTGCCCTCGCACGCCGAGGCTGGTCTGGCGCTCGGCGCCTTGCATGGCGACCCGATCGATCGTCTGCTGGTCGGCACGGCGCGCGCCGAGCGCATGGTGCTGCTGACCCGCGACGCCCGAATCCTCGAACATGCGGCGCCGTTGCTCGGCGACTTGCTGATGGAGGCCTAGGCCGCATGGTGGCAGGTGCCCAATCACTTCTTGCCGCTCGTGCTGGCAACGTTGCGAAGCTGGAACATCGGCGACAGCGGCATCGCGATGCAGTTGCCCACCGCGGAAGATCGCTTCGTCGCACGCTGGCTGGCGTCGCACACGCTGACGAAAGAAGCCCAGGCCGAGGAACTGGCCGCACTCAAGCAAGCGCACGACGAGCTCAAGGACAAACTGCTGCCGCAACTGGAGTGTTTCGGCTTTCTCGGTTGAGTCGCGCGCCGCGCTACTTGCGCACCGGCGGCAAATCGGTGCAGGTGCCGTGCGCCACTTCCGCGGCCATGCCGATGCTCTCGCCGAGTGTCGGGTGCGGGTGGATCGTCTTGCCGATGTCGACCTCGTCGGCGCCCATCTCGATGGCCAGAGCCACTTCGCCGATCATGTCGCCGGCATGGGTGCCGACGATGCCGCCGCCGAGGATGCGGTGGCTCTCTGCGTCGAAGAGCAGCTTCGTGAAACCCTCGTCGCGGCCGTTGGCGATCGCGCGGCCCGAGGCGGTCCAGGGGAACAGGCCCTTCTTCACCTTGATGCCCGTGGCCTTGGCTTCGTCTTCGGTGAGCCCGACCCAGGCGATCTCGGGGTCGGTATAGGCCACGCTCGGAATCACCCGAGCGTCGAACTGCGCCTTGGTGTCGCCGCTGGCCACCTCGGCCGCCACATGCGCCTCGTGCACCGCCTTGTGCGCCAGCATCGGCTGGCCGACGATGTCGCCGATGGCGAAGATGTGCGTCTGGTTGGTGCGCATCTGCACATTCACTGGAATGAAACCGCGCTCACCCACGATCACACCGGCCTTGTCGGCGCCGATGCGCTTGCCGTTGGGCACACGGCCGACCGCCTGCAACACCAGGTCGTAGAGCTGCGGCTCGGCCGGTGCGCTCTCACCTTCGAAGCGCACCAGGATGCCGTCGGCGGTGGCTTCGCCGCCGACCGTCTTGGTCTTGAGCATGATGTTGTCGAAGCGCGGCGCGTTCATCTTCTGCCACACCTTCACCAGGTCGCGGTCAGCACCGAGCATCAGCAAGTCCATCATCTCGACCACGTCCAGGCGCGCCCCGAGGGTCGAGTACACCGTGCCCATCTCCAGGCCGATGATGCCGCCGCCCACCACCAGCATGCGCTTCGGCGCCTGGCGCAACTCCAGCGCGCCGGTGCTGGTGACGACACGCGGGTCGTCCTTCGGGAGGAAGGGCAGCTTCACCGCCTCGGAGCCGGCCGCGATGATCGCGTTCTTGAAACGGATCGTCTGCGTCTTGCCGTCGGCCATCGTCACACGCAGGTGATGCGGGTCGGCAAATTCGCCAACGCCTTGCACCACCGTGACCTTGCGCATCTTGGCAATCGCGGAGAGGCCGCCGGTGAGCCTGCCCACCACCTTGTTCTTGTGCGCGAGCAGTTTGCCGAGGTCCAGGGTCGGCTTGCCGAAGCTCACCCCGAGGGCGGCGAAATGGCTCACCTCGTCCATCACCGAGGCCACATGCAGCAGCGCCTTCGACGGAATGCAGCCGACGTTCAGGCAGACACCGCCGAGCGTGGGGAAGCGCTCGACCAGCACCGTCTTCATGCCGAGGTCGGCGGCGCGGAACGCAGCCGAATAGCCACCAGGGCCGGCGCCGAGGACCAGCATGTCGCACTCGAGGTCGACGGTACCGGAGAAGGTGGCGCTCACGGGAGCCGCCTTTGCTCCCTCCGCCTTCACGGCAGAGGGCGGGGGTGGGGGTGATGGCGGCGTGACGCCGGAGGCAGGGACAGCCTCGCCCCCCCTCGCCGACCCGCCCCCGCCAGTGGGGAGCGCGGAATCCGATGCGTCGAGGGTGAGGACGACGGACCCCTGGTTCACCGTGTCGCCGATCTTGAGCTTGACTTCAGCCACCACGCCCGCGGCCGACGACGGGATCTCCATCGATGCCTTGTCGCTTTCCACGGTGATCAGGCTCTGCTCCACGGCGATGTTGTCGCCGGGCTTGACCAGCACCTCGATCACGGCCACGTCCTTGAAGTCGCCGATGTCGGGAACCTTGATGTCGATAAGGGCCATGCTTGTCTACCTCTTTAGCTTGAGCGTGTGCAGCCGCTCCGGCGCGGCCGAGTTCTTGTCGAATTCGCAGCCGGCGAGCACACCGGTGTCGGCCACCTCGCGCGCGGATTTCGCGCGGCCGTAGGCGGCGTGCATCGCGCCCAGCGCGAAGCTGCGGCCCGAGCCGATCGACCAGAAGCGTTCGAACTCGAACACCTCACGGTACGAATAGACGCCGAAGATGCCGCTGGCGTTGGCGATCAACACCGTGAACTGGCTGCTTTCATAGGGGTCGGCGTCTTCTTCCTTGGTGTTGAGGAAGTAGTGTTCCTTGAGCTTGGGGTGCAGCTTGAGGAAGGTGTCGAAGACCTCGTCGCGCGAATGCAGCTTCAGCTCATCGGGCGGCAACGCGCCGAGCGCCTTGCGCAGCACCGGGAAATGCGCGGTGGTGCCGGCCATGCCGATGAACGAGTCACCGATCGCGAACAGTTTTTCGTTGGCCTCGTAGCCATGCGCCAGGCGCGTGTCGCCGAAGGTGACCAGGGCGTCCGCGGCGATCGCGACCTGGCTGCCCTTCCTGACAACGGCAATGGTCGTCATGAAAGGCTCGGCCGTCGCCGTGCCGCCACGCGGCCTGCTCCCCTCGGGGGAGTGAGCTGTCCAGAGGCTCGGTTCACAACAGAACGCGGCGGAAGTCGGCGAGGATCTGGCCGAGGTAGGCATTGAAGCGCGCGGCGCTGGCACCGTCGATCACGCGATGGTCCCAGCTCAGCGAGAGCGGCAGCATCAGGCGGGGCTGGAAGGCCTTGCCGTCCCAGCGCGGCTCGGTGTTGCTCTTGCAGACACCGAGGATCGCGACCTCGGGCGCGTTGATGATCGGGGTGAAGTAGCGCCCGCCAATGCCGCCGAGTGAGCTGATCGAAAAACAGCCCCCGCTCATCTCGGCCGGGCCGAGCTTGCCGTCGCGCGCCTTCTTGGCCAGCTCGCCCATTTCGGTGCTGATCTGGAAGATGCCCTTCTTGTCGGCGTCCTTGATCACCGGGACCATCAGGCCATTGGGCGTGTCGGCCGCGAAGCCGATATTGAAGTAGCTCTTGAGCACGATCTGCTCGCCGTCGAGCGAGGCATTGAACTCGGGGAATTTTTTGAGCGCCGCAACGCAGGCCTTGATCAGGAAGGCGAGCATGGTCACCTTGATGCCGGCCTTTTCGTTTTCCTTGTTGAGTTGGACACGGAAGGCTTCGAGCTCGGTGATGTCGGCGTCGTCATGGTTGGTGACATGCGGGATCACCACCCAGTTGCGGTGCAGGTTGGCGCCCGAGATCTTCTTGATGCGCGAGAGGTCCTTGCGCTCGACCGCGCCGAACTTGCTGAAGTCCACCTGCGGCCAGGGCAGCAGGCCGGGGAAGGCGCCGCCGCCGCCCGCCGCGGCAGGTGCCTTGGCTGCTGCGGCCTTTGTCTTCACATCACCGGCCATCACGCCCTTGATGAAGGCTTGAACATCGTCCTGCGTGATGCGGCCCTTGAGGCCCGAGCCCTTCACTTCGGCCAGCGGCACCCCGAGTTCGCGTGCGAACTTGCGGATCGACGGCGAGGCGTGCGGCAGCGCGCCCTTCGCGCTTGCCGGCTCATGCGGCGGCAGCGCGGCGGTGGGTGCGCTGCGGGATGGTGCCTCGGCCGGCGCTGCGGGTTTCGCGGCCGCAGCCACCGGGGGCGTGGCGGAGGGCGCAGGGGCTGACGCGGCGGAACTCGACTGCACCATTGCGACGACGGAGCCCTTGCTCACCTTGTCGCCGAGCTGAACCTTGATCTCTTTGACGACGCCGGCGTGCGATGACGGAATCTCCATCGAGGCCTTGTCGCTCTCCACCGTGATCAGCGATTGTTCGACCGCCACCGTGTCGCCGGCCTTGACCAGCAGCTCGATCACCGCCACCGAGTCGAAGTCGCCGATGTCGGGCACCAGCACCTCGACGAGTGCAGCAGCGCCCTCGCCTTTGACCGCGACCGCCTGGGCTGGCGGTGGCGCGGCGGTGACGCTCGGCGTTGCCAGGGGTGCGCTGGCCGCAGCCGCCTGCGTGGACTCCGCGCCGACAGGCGCAAGGGAGGACGCTGTCGCGGCGCCGTCGCTTTCGAGCAGCAGCACCAGCGAACCCTGCTTGACCTTGTCGCCCAACTGCACCAGCAGTTCGGTGACAACGCCGGCGTGCGACGACGGAATCTCCATCGACGCCTTGTCGGACTCCACCGTCACCAGGCTCTGTTCGACCTTGACTGCGTCGCCGACCTTGACCAGCAACTCGATCACCTCCACCGCATCGAAGTCGCCGATGTCGGGCACCAAAACTTCCTGCACTGCCATGTTGTTCGTCTCCGTGCTTGGTTTTTTGCTCAGGCGTACAGCGGGTTGATCTTGTCGGCGTCCAGGCCGTAGCGCGCAATCGCCTCGGCCACCTTGGCCATCGGCATCGTGCCTTCGTCGGCGAGCGATTTCAATGCGGCTACCACCACGTAGTGCCGGTTGATCTCGAAGTGCTGGCGCAGCTTGGAGCGGAAGTCGCTGCGGCCGAAGCCGTCGGTGCCGAGCACCTTGAAAACACGCCCGCGCGGGATGAAGGCGCGGATCTGCTCGGCATAGTTCTTCATGTAGTCGGTGCTCGCGATCACCGGGCCGGCGTGCGGTGTGAGCTGCTGGGTGACGAAGGGCACGCGGGCTTCCGCCAACGGGTGCAGCAGGTTGTAGCGCTCGCAGTCCTGGCCCTCGCGGGTCAGCTCGTTAAAGCTCGGGCAGCTCCAGACGTTGGCGGCCACGCCCCAGTCGCGCTCGAGCAATTCACGCGCGGCCATCGACTCGCGCAGGATCGTGCCGCTGCCGAGCAGGTTCACCCGCGGCGCCTTCTTTGCGCCCTCTTCCAGCAGGTACATGCCCTTGATGATCTGCTCCTCGGTGCCCGCCTTCAGGCCCGGCATCGGGTAGTTCTCGTTGAGCAGCGTGAGGTAGAAGTAGACGTTTTCCTGCTGCTCGACCATGCGCTTGAGGCCATGGTGGAGGATCACGCCCACCTCATGCGCGAAGGTCGGGTCGTAGCTGATGCAGTTGGGAATCGTGCCGGCCAGGATGTGGCTGTGGCCGTCTTCGTGCTGCAGGCCCTCGCCGTTGAGCGTGGTGCGCCCGGAGGTGCCGCCGAGCAGGAAGCCGCGCGCCTGCATGTCGCCCGCGGCCCAGGCCAGGTCGCCGATGCGCTGGAAGCCGAACATCGAGTAGTAGACGTAGAACGGAATCATGATGCGGTTGTTCGTCGAGTACGACGTTGCCGCGGCGATCCACGAGCTCATGCCACCCGCTTCGTTGATGCCCTCCTGCAGGATCTGGCCGTCCTTGGCCTCGCGGTAGTACATCACCTGGTCCTTGTCGACCGGCGTGTAGTTTTGCCCCGCAGGGTTGTAGATGCCGATCTGGCGGAACAGGCCTTCCATGCCGAAGGTGCGTGCTTCGTCCACCAGGATCGGCACCGCGCGCGGGCCGATGTCCTTGTCGCGCAGCAGCTGCGTCAGGAAGCGCACATAGGCCTGCGTGGTGCTGATCTCGCGGCCCTCGGCGGTCGGCTCGAGCACCGCCTTGAAGGTCTCGATCGGCGGCACCGTGAACTGCTCGTCGGCCTTGGTGCGGCGGTGCGGCAGGTAGCCCCCGAGCGCCTTGCGCCGCTCGTGCAGGTAGCGCATCTCGGGCGTGTCTTCGGCCGGCTTGTAGAAGGGCAGGTTCGGCAGTTCGCTGTCGGGCACCGGGATGTTGAAGCGGTCGCGGAAGCTCTTGATGTCGTCGTCGGTGAGCTTCTTGGTCTGGTGCGCGGTGTTCTTGCCCTCGCCGCTCTTGCCCATGCCAAAACCCTTCACGGTCTTGATCAGCAGCACCGTCGGGCGGCCCTTGGTCTTCACCGCGCGGTCGTAGGCGGCGTACACCTTCTGCGGGTCGTGGCCGCCGCGTTGCAGGCGCCAGATGTCGTCGTCGCTCATCTTGGCCACCATCTCCAGCGCCTGCGGATGCTGGCCGAAGAAGTGTTTGCGAACGAAGGCGCCGTCGTTGGCCTTCATCGCCTGGTAGTCGCCGTCCACCGTGTCCATCATGATCTTGCGCAGCACGCCGTCCTTGTCGCGTGCCAGCAGCGGGTCCCAGTAGTTGCCCCAGAGCAGCTTGATCACGTTCCAGCCCGAGCCGCGGAACTCGCCTTCAAGCTCCTGGATGATCTTGCCGTTGCCGCGCACCGGGCCGTCCAGGCGCTGCAGGTTGCAGTTGATGACGAAGATCAGGTTGTCGAGCTTTTCGCGCGCGGCCAGGCCGATTGCGCCCAGGCTCTCGGGCTCGTCCATCTCGCCGTCGCCGCAGAAAACCCAGACCTTGCGGTTCTCGGTGTTGGCGATGCCGCGTGCGTGCAGGTACTTGAGGAAGCGCGCCTGGTAAATCGCCATCAAGGGCCCCAGGCCCATCGAGACGGTGGGGAACTGCCAGAACTCGGGCATCAGCTTCGGATGCGGGTAGCTGGAGATGCCCTTGCCATCGACCTCCTGGCGGAAGTTGAGCAACTGATCCTCGCTGATGCGCCCTTCCATGAAGGCGCGGGCATAGATGCCGGGCGAGGAGTGGCCCTGGATATAGAGCAGGTCGCCGCCGTGGCCCTCACTCTCGGCATGCCAGAAATGGTTGAAGCCGGCGCCGAACATCGTGGCCAGCGAGGCGAAGCTGGAGATGTGGCCACCAAGGTCGCCTCCATCGTCGGGGTTGAGGCGGTTCGCGCGCACCACCATCGCCATCGCGTTCCAGCGCATGTACGCGCGCAGCCGCTCCTCGATTTCCAGGTTGCCGGGGCAGCGCTCCTCGTCAGCGGTTTCGATCGTGTTGACGTAGCCGGTGGTGGCCGAAAACGGCATGTCGATGCCGCTTTGGCGCGCATGTTCAAGCAGGTTCTCGAGCAGGAAGTGGCCGCGTTCACGGCCCTCGCTCGCGATCACCGCCGACAAGGCGTCGAGCCATTCGCGCGTCTCCTGCGAGTCGGAATCGTTGGCGGCGCCGAAAGAGGACTCGGGCATTGCGGACATGGCTGTCTCCTGTGAAATTGAGGCCGATTTTTACGCGCGGCGCGGAGTGTCGCACAAGCTTGTTGAATTTTCAAATAGCGCGACTGCATGCCGCATTACGGAAATCACGGGGTCCACCGCGCCACATTTCGGCCAAACGCTCCCTGGATAATCTCACCATGCCGACGCGCCCGGAGCCTGTGACCTCAAACGACGCGCCACGCAACCGTCGCCAGCGGCTGTTTGGCATCTGGTGGCGGCGCCAGTCACCAGCCCGGCAAGACCGCTTCGCGACCATCGGCCCCTTGGTCTCGGTCCTGCTCTTCCTCGCCGCGATCGTCCTGGCCTTCTGGTATCTGCGCAATGAGGAAATCGAGCGCGAGACCGAGTCGGTGAAACGCGACACCGAGATCGCGCAGCAGCAGGTGCGCCTGCGCCTGATCGAAAACCAGGAGCAGCTGATGCGCATGGCACGGGAGCTGGTCACACGCGACATCGACGCCGATGAGTTCTCCGTAACCGCCGGCACCTTTGCCCGCGACCGGGCCGAAATCAGCCATGTGAGCTGGGTCACCGCCGGGCGCAAACACAAGGCCAGCCATGCCGCGGTGAGCTTTCATTTCGAGACCAACCCACGCGGCGAGGTGCCCGGCCCTTCGTTGCCGGTGGAGGGGCGCGAAACCGAGTCCGAGCGCACCTTCCAGTTGGTGCGAGAGCGGCGCCAGCCCGCTTACTCGCGGGTTTTCAAGGATGCCACCGGCTCGCCGGTGTTCCAGGTGCAGGTGCCGATCATCGACCGCAGCCTGTTCGGCGGCGTGATCGTGGCCGAGTACTCGGTGGAGGCGCTGGTGCGGGTGCTGGTGCCGGTGCAGGTGAGTTCGCGCCACACGATCACCGTGGTCGACGACCAAGGCCGCGACGTGGCCAGCACCGTGATGCCGATGCCGGGCGCGGCCAGCCGCCGCGCCTCGATCGTTTACGACGCGCCGCTGGCGCCCGCGGCCAACGGGCTGGTGTGGCGCGGCCAGGGCTGGCGCACCTCGATCGGCCTGGTCAACAACACCCTGTTCTGGATGGTGGTGGCGCTCTCGGGGCTGACGGTCTGGATGCTGCTCGGCACCTGGCGCCATATGCGCCGGCGCTCGCAGATCCAGGGTGTGCTGGTGCAGGAGACCAACTTCCGCCGCGCGATGGAGAACTCCATGCTCACCGGCATGCGCGCGATGGACCTGGAGGGGCGCATCAGCTACGTCAACCCGGCGTTTTGCGCGATGACCGGCTTCACCGAAGCCGAGCTCATCGGCCGCCTGCCGCCCTTCCCTTATTGGCCGCCCGCGCGCATCGACGAAAACACGCGCCTGCTGCAGCAGGAGTTGCAGGGGCGCAGCCCGGCCGGCGGCATCGAGGTCAAGGTGATGCGCAAGGAGGGCACGCTGTTCGATGCGCGCATGTATGTCTCGCCGCTGATCGACCCCAAGGGCCAGCAGACCGGCTGGATGACCTCGATGACCAACATCACCGAGGCCAAGCGGATCCGCGACCAGCTCTCGGCCTCGCATGAGCGTTTCACCACGGTGCTCGAAGGCCTGGACGCGGCGGTGTCGGTGCTCTCTGTGCGGCAGAGCGAGCTGCTGTTCGCCAACCGCTCCTACCGGCTCTGGTTCGGTGCCGACGCGCGTGGCCATGGCCTGCTCGCTGGCGGCATCACGCTGCCGACCACCACCGATGGCGACGACAACGTCGACTCCTTGAGCGGCCTGCCCACCGAGGAGCTCACCGAAAGCGGCGCCGACCCGCGCGAGGTCTTTGTCGAGCCGCTGCAGAAATGGTTCGATGTGCGCTCGCGCTACCTGCAATGGACCGACGGCCGCCTGGCGCAGATGCTGATCGCCACCGACATCACCGCACGCCGCCGCGCTGAAGAACAGTCGGCGCAGCAGGCCGACAAGGCGCAGGTCACCAGCCGCCTGGTGGTGATGGGCGAGATGGCGTCCTCGGTGGCGCATGAGCTGAACCAGCCGCTCACCGCGATCACCAACTACTGCAATGGCATGGTCTCGCGGGTCCAGGGCGACTCGATCGAAAAGGGCGACCTGGTGGCGGCGCTGGAAAAAACCGCGCGCCAGGCCGAACGTGCCGGGCAGATCATCCGGCGCATCCGCGCCTTCGTGAAACGCAGCGAGCCGCAGCGCCAGCCCTCGCAGGCACGCGCCATCGTCGACGACGCGGTGGAGCTGGCCGGCATCGAGATGCGCCGGCGCAGCGTGCAGTTGCACACCTACGTGGCGCAGCGCCTGCCGGTGCTGATGTGCGACCCGATCCTGATCGAACAGGTGGTGCTCAACCTGGTGCGCAACGCCGCCGAGGCGATCGACCAGGCGCAGCTGCCGCAAGCGCGCCGGCACATCGAGCTGCGGGTGGTGCCGCGGCACACCGCCGACGAAGGCGGTGTGATCGAGTTCAGCGTCAGCGACACCGGCCCGGGCATGCGCGAGGAAGTCATTGCGCGCCTGTACGAAGCTTTCTTCTCGACCAAGGTGGAAGGTCTGGGCATCGGCCTCTCGCTGTGCCGCTCGATCGTCGAGTCGCACCGCGGCCGGATACGGGCACAGAACCTCTACAATGGAAGCACCATCGTCGGTTGCCGATTTGCATTCACATTGCCGGTCGACACCGCCGCCCGCGCCGAGCCCCGAGCCGCGCCTCTATCCACCACCGTCCAATGAGCTTGATTCCGAAAAAAGGCACTGTGTACGTGGTCGACGACGACGAGGCGGTGCGCGACTCGTTGCAGTGGCTGCTCGAAGGCAAGGACTACCGGGTCAAGTGCTTCGACTCCTCCGAGAGTTTCCTCTCCCGCTTCGACCCGCGCGAGGTGGCCTGCCTGATCGCCGACATCCGCATGGACGGCATGAGCGGGCTGGAGCTGCAGGACCGCTTGCTCGAACGCAAGAGCCCGCTGCCGGTAGTCTTCATCACCGGCCATGGCGACGTGCCGATGGCGGTGACGACGATGAAAAAGGGCGCGATGGACTTCATCGAGAAGCCGTTCAAGGAAGCCGAGTTGCTCAGCCTGGTCGAGCGCATGCTCGAGCAGGCCCGCACCGCGTTCAGCCAGCACCAGGAAGCCGCCAGCCGCGACGCGCTGCTCTCGCGCCTGACCACCCGCGAGGCGCAGGTGCTCGAGCGCATCGTCGCCGGCCGCCTGAACAAGCAGATTGCCGACGACCTGGGCATCAGCATCAAGACGGTGGAGGCGCACCGCGCCAACATCATGGAAAAACTCAACGCCAACACCGTGGCCGATCTGCTCAAGATCGCGCTCGGCGCGCAGACCACGAGAGCCTGACCCCAGCCATTCCGTAAAGAGGCCGCTGCGAAGCGGCCTCTTTCGCTTCCAACACGCAACGCCCTCATGACCGCCCAACTGATCGACGGCAACGCCCTCTCGCAAACGATCCGCACCGATGTCGCAGCGCGCGCCGCGGCACTCACCGCGCGCGGTATCCAACCCGGCCTGGCGGTGATCCTGCTCGGCGAGGACCCGGCCAGCGCGGTGTACGTGCGCAACAAGGTCAAGGCCTGCCACGCCAACGGCCTGCATTCGGTGCTCGAGCGCTACGATGCCACGATGCCGCAAAGCGAGCTGCTCGCGCGCATCGCGGCCCTCAACGCCGACCCCACGGTCCACGGCATCCTGGTGCAGATGCCGCTACCAAAACACCTCGACGCCCACCTCGTCATCGAAGCCATCGCACCCGCCAAGGACGTCGACGGCTTCTCGGTCCTGAGCGCCGGCGCGTTGATGAGCGGCCTGCCCGGCATGCGCGCGGCCACGCCTCTGGGCTGCATGAAGATGATCGAAAGCACTGGCGTCAACCTGCGCGGCAAACACGCGGTGGTCATCGGCCGCAGCAACACCGTCGGCAAGCCGATGGCGCTGCTGCTGCTGCAGGCCAACGCCACGGTCACCGTGTGCCACAGCGCCACGCCCGACCTGGGCCTGCACACGCGACAGGCCGACATCGTGGTGGCCGCGGTCGGCCGCCGCAACACGCTCACCGCGGACATGGTCAAACCCGGTGCGGTGGTGATCGACGTCGGCATCAACCGCAACGACGAGGGCAAGCTCTGCGGCGATGTCGACTTTGCGCAGGTGCGCGAAGTGGCCGGCTGGATCAGCCCGGTGCCCGGTGGGGTCGGCCCGATGACGATCACAATGCTGCTGGTCAACACGCTTGAGGCGGCGACACTCACCGCCTCTCGGCGTTGATGCGGCGACACTCGCCGCTTCGCCCCGTTGATGTGCAGCCACCCGCACACGCCTCCTGTTCGCCCGGCGCAACCTGCGCTGTCTTGAATCCAAACGCCGCTCACGAGGCGCAACAAAGATGACAAACCCTTTGCTCGCCACGGAGGGCCTGCCGGCCTTCAACGAGATCCAGCCGGAGCATGTGGCCCCGGCGATCGACAGCCTGCTGCAAAGCGCCGAGGCCGCGCTGGCCCAAGCGCTGAGCGACGTCGTGCCCGCCGAGTACGACGCCATGTCGCTGGTGCTCGACGTGGCCACCGAGCGCCTCAGCCGGTCCTGGGGCGCGGTGGGCCACCTCAACGCAGTAGCCGACACACCGGAGCTTCGCGCGGCCTACAACGAGGCGCTGCCCAAGGTCACCGCGTTCCACACCCGCATGGGCGCGGACGAACGCCTGTACGCCAAGTACAAGGCGATCGCCGCTTCGGACTCGTCGGCGAACCTGAGTGCCCCGCGCCGCAAGGCGCTGTCCAACGCGATGCGCGACTTCGTGCTCTCCGGCGCCGAGCTGCGCGGCGCCGCCAAGACCCGCTTCGCCGCGATCCAGGAGCGCCTGGCCGACCTCGGGCAGAAGTACTCCGAGCATGTGCTCGACGCCACCGACGGCTTCGCGCACTTCGTGCCCGCGGCCGAACTCGACGGCGTGCCGCTGGACGTGGTCCAGGCCGCGCTCGCTGCCGCCCAGGCCGAAGGCCGCGAGGACCACAAGCTCACCCTGCACCAGCCGTGTTACCTGCCGCTGATGCAGTACGCCACCCGGCGGGCGCTGCGCGAAACGATGTACAGCGCGTATGTCACCCGCGCCAGCGAACTCGGGCTGCCCGAGCGCGACAACTCCGCGCTGATGCGCGAGATCCTCGAACTGCGGCGCGAGGAGGCGGTGCTGCTCGGCTACGGCCACTACGCCGAGCTGTCGCTGGTGCCGAAGATGGCCCAGTCGGCCGAGCAGGTGGTGGCCTTCCTGCGCGACCTCGGCCGGCGTGCCCGCCCCTATGCCGAACGCGACCTCACCGAGCTGCGCGAATTCGCCGCGCGCGAGCTGGCGCTGCCCGAGTTGCAAGCCTGGGACCTGGCCTTCGCGAGCGAGCGCCTGAAGGAAGCGCGCTACGCCTTCAGCGAGCAGGAGGTCAAGGCCTACTTCACCGAACCGAAGGTGCTCGACGGCCTGTTCCGTATCGTCGAAACCGTGTTCGAGGTGGCGATACGCCCCGACACCGCGCCGCTGACGCACCCGAGCGAACGCTTCTACCGCGTCGAGCGCGACGGCGTGCTGCTGGCGCAGTTCTACCTCGACGCCTACGCGCGGCCGGGCAAACGGCCCGGCGCGTGGATGGAAGACACCCGCGACCGCTGGGCCCGCCCCGACCGCGGCGGCGCGGTGCAGACGCCGGTGGCGCACCTGGTCTGCAACTTCGCGTCACCGCAGATGGTCGATGGCGTGATGCGGCCGGCGCTGCTGACCCACGACGACGTGATCACCCTGTTCCACGAGTTCGGCCACGGCCTGCACCTGATGCTGACCCAGGTCGCCGACCTCGGTGTCTCGGGCATCTCGGGCGTGGAGTGGGACGCGGTGGAACTGCCCAGCCAGTTCATGGAGAACTTCTGCTGGGAGTGGGACGTGCTCAAGCGCCTGACCGCGCATGTGGACACCGGCGAGCCACTGCCGCGTACGCTCTTCGAAAAGATGACCGCGGCCAAGAATTTCCAGAGCGGTTTGCAAACCTTGCGCCAGGTCGAGTTTGCGCTCTTCGACATGCGCATTCACGCAGAGGCCGGCGCGGCGGCGCGCGTCCAGCAGGTGCTCGACGAGGTGCGGGCCGAGGTGGCAGTGGTGCCGTCGCCGGCCTTCAACCGCTTCCAGCACGCGTTCTCGCACATCTTTGCCGGAGGTTACGCAGCCGGCTACTACAGCTACAAGTGGGCCGAAGTGCTGAGCGCCGACGCCTGGAGCGCTTTCGAGGAAAGCGATGCGCTGGACCTGCAGACCGGCCGTCGGCTGCGCCGCGAAATCTTCGAGGTCGGCGGCAGCCGCGGCGCAATGGAGAGCTTCACTGCCTTCCGCGGCCGCGAGCCGAGCATCGACGCCCTGCTGCGCCACCAGGGCATGGCGTGATGGCAGGCCGCGACGTGCAGCGGCATTTGGAGCGCGCAGCGTGCCCCCCAAGCAACGCCGGCCCAAATGCTTGAGCTCGGGTGGCGCATTGCAGTAGATTGCAGCGCATGAGACTCGATCGAACCTCAGCGCTCGCGCCGCGCCTGCCCGGCGCCGGCTCCCCGCACGCGTTCACGCGCACAGCCCGGCTGCCGCTGCTGGGCCTGCTGGGCCTGCTGAGCCTGCTTCTGGCGACCGCGCCCGCGCAGGCGCAAAGCCTGTTCAAGATTGTCGACGCCGACGGCCGCGTGACCTACACCGACCGGCCGCCACAGGCCAACACCGCCAAGCTGGCGCCGCTTGGCCGGGCCCCACGCGGCGAACCCGAAGTGGCGCTGCCGCTTCTGCTGCGTGAACCGGCCACGCGTTTTCCGGTGACGCTGTATTCGATAGCCGATTGCGCGCCCTGCGAACGCGGCCGCGAGCTGCTGCGCAAGCGGGGTGTGCCCTTCCGCGAGCGCACCGCCAGCAACGAGAGCGACCATGAAGCCTGGGCCCGCATCGTCGGCTCGCGCGACGCACCCGCCCTCTCGGTCGGCAACCAGATCCTGCGCGGCTTCAGCGCCGAGGTCTGGGGCGAGTGGCTCGACACCGCGGGCTACCCGCGCGAGTCGCGCCTGCCGCCGAACTACGTGGCGCCGCCGGCCGAGCCGCTGGTGGCCCGCACAGCCGCGGCCGTCCCGGCCGCAGCAGCAGAGCCCCCCCGCGACGCGCCGGTGACGTTGCCGGTGGAGCCGACGCCGGGCGGCATCAGGTTCTGAGCGCCCCAAGCCAATAAACCTTAATCCGGCAGTTGCCCCGTCGCTGGAAGCCCGGCAGGGGTTCTGAACGGCCCGAGTGTTGGGGCGATCTTGTTGCTCACGTAGCGCAGCAGGATTGCCCAGGGGTCGGCTGCGCGGAACTGCTCCGCAGCTGCCTTGACGTGCTGCAAGGCCGTGTGGATGTTGGCGATCAGCGATTTGAGCAGCTTGGCCTTGCCGTGCATCGGCGTGAGGTACAGCGTTGTTTGCCCGCCGCTGTGCGCTGCCCGCCCCACGGCCGCCAGCAGCAGCGGGCGGCTCGTGATGGCTTGCATCCTCGCCGTCGGATTGGCCGCCCTGCAGTACCAACTCCACCAGTTCCCGCCAGCAGGCCCAACATCAGCGTGCCCGGCACGTCGCGCTTCTCCGGCGCGCGTAAGCGCTGACCGGTTCCCCGATCTCAGCTGATGTCGAAACGGTCGAGGTTCATCACCTTGACCCACGCCGCCACGAAGTCCTCGACGAACTTGGGCTGCGCGTCCGCGCTGCCGTAGACCTCGGCAATGGCGCGCAGTTGCGCGTGCGAACCGAAAACCAGGTCGACGCGCGTGGCGGTCCACCGGGCCTCGCCCGTCTTGCGGTCGCGCCCTTCGAACTGCTCCTTGGCGTCGGAGCTGGCCTTCCACGTCGTGTTCATGTCGAGCAGGTTGACGAAGTAGTCGTTGCTCAAGGTGCCCGGCTTCTTCGTGAAGACGCCCTGGCGGGTCTGGCCGACGTTGGCGCCGAGCACGCGCAGGCCGCCGACGAGCACGGTCATCTCGGGCGCTGTCAGCGTCAGCAACTGCGCCTTGTCGAGCAGCAGCGCCTCGGCCGGCACGCCGTACCGCGCCTTCTGGTAGTTGCGGAAGCCGTCGGCGACCGGCTCGAGCGGCGCAAAGGACGCCACGTCCGTCTGCTCCTGCGACGCA
>JANNGZ010000392.1:0-10748 GCA_031404155.1 Burkholderiales bacterium | reverse complement strand
TCGCGGCCTGCGCCGCCGCCACTGCCTCGGCGTTGCGTTTGTGGCTGCGATGCCCGGGCTGCTCATCGGCACTGCGCCTGCGCATGCCACGCCGCTGCAAGATGCGATGCGCCGCGCCGAGGCGCTGCGCGACGAAGCGGTGGCCGCGGGGGACCAGGCGTTTGGCGCCGTGGTGCTGCGCGGGGACGCGGTGGTGGGTGCCGCGCCCAGCCGCGTGGTCACTGCCAACGACCCCACCGCGCACGCCGAAATGGAAGCCATCCGCGACGCGGCCCGGCGCCTGCGCACACGCAATCTTTCGGGTTGCACGCTCGTCTCGACCTCGCGCCCGTGCCGCATGTGCGAGGCGGCGGCCGGCTGGGCCGCCATCTCGCGCATGGTCTATGGCGAGTCGCTTACCGACGCCGGCCCGCCGCGATGAACCGCCACCCGACGCCAGCTGCCGTGAACCGACACGCGGCGAGCCGCGCATCGACTATCGGCCGGGCATCGATCTCGGGCTGAACCAGGGCCAGGCGTTCAGCGCCGCGGCTTTCGCCACACGCTCGCCAGCCAGGGCTGCTGCTCGCGCGGTACGCCCGCGGGCCGGTAGTAGTGATCCAGTTCGTCGAAGCCGGCAGCGCTCATGTGGGCGCGCCAGGTTTGCCAATCATGGAAGGCGCCATAACGCTCGCCGTTCCAGCCCTCCTGGCCGGCACCACGCGGGTTGGAGCTGAGGAGCACGCCGCCCGCCTTCAGCGTGGCGTGCAACTCGCGCAGCACACGCGGCAAGGCCTGGCTCGGGATGTGGAACAAGACCGCGTTGGCGAACACGCCATCGAAGTGTTGCTCGGGCAGCGCCAGTTGCAGGAAGTTCTGCTCGAGCACCTCGCAGCCGCTGTGATTGCGCGCCATCGCGGCCAGCTGCGGTGAGCCTTCGAGGCCGGTGGCACGATGGCCGAGTGTTTTGAACGTGCAGAGGTCGCGCCCCGGGCCGCAGCCGAAGTCGAGCAATTCGAAGGGCGGTGCAGCCTCGATGTGCTGCAGCAGCGCGCCGATGTTCTGGCTCACGTCGTGGCCGCGCGTGCCTTCCCAGTACGCCTGGGCATGCTGCTCGTAGTGCGCCAGCGTGCGCGCGGCGATCTGCTTCAGGTCCTCGGGCTTGAGGGTCAAGCGGGCTCCTGGGTCGTCGTTGCCGATGCGGCCCACCGCAAACGCCGGCAGCCGGCACCAGCCTATCAGCCACGCGCCGGTTCCCGGGCCTGTAGGACATCGCGTCGCGCGGATCGCGCCGCCGTCCGATGGCAGGGACGGGCTGAACCGCCCACATTCGTGATGCGTCGACACCCAGGAGTCGCAGTGACGAAGATCCGAATCCGGCAGGCATGCCCAGTCGCGGCATCAAGCCGCGGCAATGCAGCGTGGCCAGGCCCTCGCGCATCAACCCCGCGCAGCGCCAAGCCGCGCTGTGACGGTGAAGGCCGAACCATGCGCTGGCCGCTGAAGTTCCTTCTCCTTTCGTTCGCAGCGGCGCTGTCGTGGTCGACGGCGTTCGCCGCGGCCGACGCGCCGACCCGCAAGCAGAAGCAGCAGATTCAGAGCCCGACCCAGATTCAGAGCCCAACCCAGATCCCATCCCAAACCAAGACGGTCTGCACCATCACCGTCAATTCCGCCGACGAGAAGGAGGTGTTCCGCCGCCACTTGCCCGCGGCAAAGGTCAAGTTCGTCGAACTGGTCGAGCGCGGCCGGCCGGATTGGCTGGCCTCGGCCTGTCGTGCTGGTGTCAGCTGCGACGTGCTGATCGTCTCCGGCCACTACGATGGCGGCAACCAGTTCTTCACCGACCGGCTCGAGGACCGCGAGTTCCTGCCTGTCGACGAATTGGAGCGCGTCTCCTGTAGCGACTCTTGCCCGGGCCTCTTTTCCAAGCTGAAGGAGGTCCACCTCTTCGGCTGCGACACGCTCAACCCCGAGGCCAACAGCAGCGCGTCGGCCGAGGTGGTGCGCAGCCTGATGCGCGAAGGGCATTCGCTCAAGGAAGCCGAGCGCCGCCTGCGCTCCTTGAACGCCGGGCACGGGGAGAGCAGCCGCGACCGCATGCGCCAGGTGTTCAAGGACGTTCCGGTGATCTACGGCTTCTCGTCGGTGGCGCCGCTGGGCCCGGTTGCAGCCTCCACGCTGAGCGCCTACTTCCGCAGCAACGGCGCGAGCGAGGTCGGACAAGGCCGCGCCAGCAGCCGCCTGCTCGGGCACTTCGCGCCTTTCGGCATGACCGCGACCCAGGGCATGACCGACAAGGATCCGCACGCCGCGATCCGGCGCGACGTGTGCCAGTTCGCCGATGAGCGTTTGCCGGACGCGAAGAAGCTCGGCTTCGTTCACCAGCTGCTGCAACGGCCGATGGCGGAGACCCGAGTCCATCTCGACCGCATCCAGCGCTATGCGACGGCACTCGACAACCCTGCACGGCGGACGCCGGAGGTGGCCCAGGCGCTCGCAGGCATCGCCGGTGATGCCCCCACCCGCGCGCGCTTTCTCGACTTCGCACGCGACGCCGACCAGCCGGCGGTGCGGGCCCGCATGCTCACGCTCGCGCGCGACCTGGGCTGGCTGTCGGCCGACGAACGCTGGCGTGAACTGGCGCAGATGCTCGGCGCCATGCAGGCCCGCGGCGCCATCGGCATGGGCGAGGTGGACCTTGCCTGCACCCTGAACCAGGGGCGTGAGCTCGACGGCGCGTTCAACCGCGGCGCGGCGCCAGAGAGCACGGCCAGCGGCGTGTCGCAGGCCGCGGTGCGCGCCTGCCTGGGCAGTGCCGAGGGCCGTGCGCGCACGCTCGAGGGGCTGCTCAGCCCGAACACAGCGGATGTGCAAATCGCGCAGGCCTACCTGCGGCAGCGGCCGATCACCGACACCGCCGAGTTGCGCCGGCTTGCGGAGAACATCGCCCGCATGCCCGCGTCCGAAACGCAGGTGCGCGCGCTGGAGACCTTGGGCCGGCACTATGTCGCCGACCGAGACGTGCTGGACAGGCTGACCCGCCTCTTCTCGGAAACCTCGTCACAGGCTGTGCAGGCCGCGATCGCGGGCATCCTGATCCGCGCCGACCTGCGCGCGATTGCCGGCACGCAGCTCGTGCACACCCTGCAAAAGGACCGCCGGGCGTCCCCTCCCGGCGACGACATGATCGATGCGCTGATCCGCCGCTTGCAATCTTCCTGAACGTCTTTTGGCGCCTTTTTCGTCCCGCGCCCCTGGCCGGGCCCCGGGGCGCGGTCCCGCAGAGCCGCGTTCGCTTACATGCCCTTTGGTATGGCGAGCTCGGCTTGTGGAACACTCGGCCATGCTGCCTCGACACGCCATGGCCCGTTCGTTCTCCTGCATCTCGGCCGCGCTCCTGGCCTGCCTGGCCGCGGCCTGGCCAGCCGCTGCAAGCGCTGCACCCAAAACGGTGTGCACCGTCACCATCAATTCGCCCGACGAGAAGGACGCGTTCCAGCGCCACCTGCCGCGCGGCGACTACAAGTTCGTCGAACTGGTGCAGCGCGGGCAGCCGGACTGGCTGGCCTCGGCCCGCAAACGCGGCGTGAGCTGCGACGCGCTGATCATTTCCGGCCATTTCGACGACGGCACCGAGTTCTACACCGACCGCTTCGACGACCGCGAATTCCTGACCGTGCACGAGCTTCAGCAGGCCTCGTGCAGCGCAGCCGGTAACGGCTTGTTTTCGCAGCTCAAGGAGGTGTACCTCTTCGGTTGCAACACCCTGAAGTCGGACCCGCGCTACGCGGCCTCGGCCGAGGTCGGGCGCAGCCTGCTGCGTGCAGGCCATTCGCAGGCCGACGCCGACCGCCTGTCCGCGCTGTTGAGCGAGCGCTACGGCCAGAGCAACCGCGAGCGGCTGCGCCATGTCTTCAAGGACGTGCCGGTGCTCTACGGGTTCTCGTCGGCGGCGCCGCTCGGGCGCACCGCGGGGCCGCTGCTCGAACGCTATTTCCAGTCGGCGCCCGCGGGCGAGGTGGCCAGCGGCCGCCCCAGCCCGACTCTGCTGAAGCTCTTCGGGCCCAGCTCGATGATCGCCGTCGCCGGGGTCACCGACGCCGACCCGCACGCCGGCTTCCGCCGCGACATGTGCGGCTTTGCCGACGACCGGCCCTCGGACGCGCTGAAGTTCGCCTTCATGCACGAGGTGCTCAAGCGCGACACCACCGAGGTGCGCATGTTCCTCGACCATATCGAGCGCTACGCCGCCTCGGTCGGCCCGGCGCAGCGGCGTGTGCCCGAGGTGGCCGCCGCGCTCGCGGCAATAGAACGCGACCGGGCGACCCGCGACCGCTACCTTGCGTTTGCACGCGACGCCGACGAGGCCTCGGTGCAGGTCCGCATGATGGCGCTGGCGCGCAGCCTGGGGTGGCTCTCGCCCGCGCAGGAGCAGGCGGAGTTTGTGCGCACGCTCGCCGAGCGCATGGCACGCGGCAGCCTGGGCAAGAACGAGGTCGACCTGGTCTGCGCGCCGCAGCCGGAGCGTGAACCCGGCCTGGCGCGGCACCTGCTGGCCACCGGCTCGCCGCGGCCGGCCAATGTGGCGCATTCGGCCGTGCTGGCCTGCCTGGGCGATGCACCGGCCCACGAACGCACCGTGCGCGCGCTGACCAGTGCGCGTGACGACGATCTCGCGATCGCACAGGCCTACCTGCGCCAGCGGCCGCTGGCCGGTGTGGGTGAACTGCGTGCCGTCACCGCGGGCATCGCGCGCATGACCGCCGCCGGCGCCCAGGTGCGGGCCCTCGAGGCGCTGGCGCGGCAGCGCCTGGCCGACCCGCAAAGCCTGCAAGAGATTGCCGGCCTGTTCCCGCAGGCGCGCTCGCTCGAAGTGCAGCGCGCCATCGCCGGCATCCTGATCCGCGCCGACACCAAGGTGCTGGCGCGCGCCGACCTGGCCCGCTCGCTGCGCCAGCACCGGCTCAAGTCGCCCGACGGCAACGACGTGATCGACATGCTGATCCGGGTGCTTCAGTCCACGTAGGCATCGCGGCGGCGCCGCGCAACGGCATCGCCCGGCTCCCCGCTCCCCCGGAGCGACAAAAAACGTTACCCGGCGATACCGCCGCGAGAAGACGCGCGGCGGGCTATTCGCCACAGTGAAGGCCTTGTTCAACCACTGGCCCGTATCAACCCCGATGCGGCCCTCAAGGACCCTCACCATGAAACCCTGGCTCAAACGAACCCTGGCCGGCGTCTTCGGCGCCTCCGTTCTCTTCGGCGGCATGGCCGCCTGCTCGCACCGCGGCCACGGCGGCGGCTATGGCTGGAGCGCGATGAGCGAAGAGGACGCGGCCAAGATGAAGGCCAAGGTGGTCGACAAGGTCGGCAGCCGCCTGGACCTCGACGAGGCCCAGAAGGCCAAGCTCGGCGTGCTGGCCGACAAGCTGCGCGCGCAGCGCAACGCGCTGGTGGGCAGCACCACCGACCCTCGCGCCGAGCTGCGATCGCTGGTGGCGGGCCCGACCTTCGACCGCGCCAAGGCCAAGAGCCTCATCGACGCCAAGACCGGCGCCATCACCACGCAGAGCCCCGACGTCATCGCCGCGATGGCCGACTTCTACGACAGCCTGAAGCCCGAGCAGCAGGCCAAGGTGCGCGAGTTCATGGCCAGCCGTGGGCGTGGCTGGGGCCACCGCTCCTGAGGGGCGCTTCAGCGAGCGCGACACAATGCCCGCATGCCGCGCCTGCTGCTGATCGACGACGACGAACTGCTCGGCCCGCCACTGGCGGCGTACTTCGCGCGGGCCGGCTTCGAGCTGCAGCACGCCACCCGGCCCAGCGCCGGGCTGGCGCTGTTGCGCGAGAAGGGCTCAGGCTTTGACGCCGCGATCCTCGACGTGATGCTGCCCGAGATGGACGGCTTCGAACTCTGCCGCACGATCCGCAAGGAAAGCGCGCTGCCGATCGTGATGCTCACCGCGCGCGGCGACGTGATGGACCGCGTGGTCGGCCTCGAGCTCGGCGCCGACGACTACCTGCCCAAGCCCTTCGAGCCGCGCGAACTGCTGGCGCGTGTGCAGACCATCCTGCGCCGCGTGGTGCCCGACCCTTCCGCGAGTGGCGCGCGCCGGCTGCGCTTCGAAGGCCTCGAGATCGACCTCGACCGCCGCAGCGTGATGCGCCATAGCGAAACGGTCGAACTCACCAGCACCGAGTTCGAGCTGTTGGCGCTGCTGGCCGCGGCGCCGCACAAGGTGTTCAGCCGCGACGACATTCTGGAAAAACTGCGCGGCCGCTCGGCCGAGGACATCCACAGCCGCGCCGTGGACATCCTGGTCAGCCGCCTGCGCCGCAAGCTCGAGCCGCTGGACTGCATCCACACCTTGCGCAACGCCGGCTACACCTTTGCCGGGGTGCGCATGTGAGCGGCGCACGGCCGCTCCGAAGCCGCTCAGCCTTGCAGGCCGCGGCGTCGCGAGACGCGCCGCCTCCTCGTGCCGTCCATGCCCGCGCAGGCGGGCATGGAGCCGCGGCACTCGGCCCCCCACGGGGGGCCGGCGCGCAGCGCCTGGGGGGCACAAAGAAGCGGCGCGCGGCCGCTGCGAAGCCGCTCGGCCTTGCAGGCCGCGCCGTCGCGCAGCGCCTGGGGGGCACGGTGACGAAGCCGCATCGGAAGCAACGCTGGCACGCCGCGCGCCACCGTTGGCGCCATTCACTCAAGTGGCGCCTGGTCACGCTCTTCCTGCTGCTGGCGCTGGCCACCAGCGCGGTCTTCCTGTTCGGCATGCAGCGCGTGCTGCGGGGCGGCTGGCAAGGTTATGCCAAGCCACTGGTGGCCGACTATGTCGACAAGCTCGCGGCAGAGATCGGCTCGCCGCCCGACGAGGCACGCGCCAGGGCCATCGTGGCGCGGCTGCCGGTGTCGATCCGCATCGACGGGCCGCAAATGCACTACGACTCGCAACCCGACCGCCACGTGCCCAAGCGTTGGAGTCACGACGATGGCGAACGCGAGTTCGGCAGCGACGGCTGGAGCTTGGCGCGCACCACCACGGACGGACACCGCATCCGCTTCGGCCTGGCCGGCCCGCTGCCCACATCCGGCCCGCGCATCTTCGGCTGGCTCACCCTCGCGGCGCTGCTGCTGCTCACCGGCCTGGCCTTCGCGTTCGTGCGCCGCATGCTGCGCCCGCTCGACGACATCGGCGCCGGCGTGGCCCGCTTCGGCGCGGGTGAGTTCGCGCCGCTGATCCCGGTGCGCCGCAACGATGAACTCGGCGACCTGGCCGAGCGCATCAACCGCATGGCGCAGAGCCTTCACGGCAAGCTCGACGCCAAACGCGCGCTGCTGCTGGCCATCAGCCACGAGCTGCGCAGCCCGCTCACCCGCGCCCGCGTCAACGCCGAGCTGGTGGAAGAAGGTGAGCACCGCAGCGCGCTCTTGCGCGACTTGGGCGAGATGCGCGACCTGATCACCGAGCTGCTGGAAAGCGAACGCCTGGCCAGCGGCCATGCCGCGCTGCACACTGAAAGCCTGAACCTGCCCGCGCTGGTGCGCGAGATGGTCGCTACGCAGTTTTCCAATGCGGGACTCAGCCTGCAACTCGACGAGCAACTCGGCCCCACGCAGGCCGACCCGATGCGCCTGCGCCTGCTGCTGCGCAACCTGCTCGACAACGCGCTGCGCCACGGCGCGGGTGCACCAGCGCCGCCGGTGCTGTCGCTGAGCCTCGACCCCGATCGGCAACTGCACTTGAGCGTGCGCGACTTCGGCCCCGGCGTGGACGAGGAGCAGCTGGCGCACCTGGCCGAACCCTTCTACCGCGTGGACAGCGCACGCCAGCGCGCCACCGGCGGTGTCGGCCTCGGCTTGTACCTGTGCCAGCTGGTGGCGCAGGCGCATGGCGGCTCGCTGCGCATCCGCCGCGCGGAGCCCGGGCTCGAGGTCACGGCGGTGTGGCCGGTCGATCGCGGCGGTTCACGAGCAGCCCGGCCAAACGGGGTCCACACGGCTGCGGCTGAGGTTTGATGCCACGCCACGAGGCCTTCGACCAGAATGCGGTGCCAAGCTCGCGCTGCGGGTGAGTGAGACCACGCCACGGAGGATCCATCCATGCCCGCCTATGTCCTGCTGCACAGCGCCGCCACCGCCAACACGGCCGACACCGCCGAGGCCTTCAGCGCCGAAGGCCCGTCGATCGAGTCCTTCCGAGGCTGCGTGCTCGAGCCCTACACCAAGATCAAGGTACCCGCGTTCAAGGTGGCCGAGGAAATCATCGCCTACGCCTCGCCCGACTCAACCTACGCGGTCACCAAGCGCCTGATCGACTCCGCCACCAAGTCCATCCTGATCGGCATCTACGACTTCACGGCCGCGCACATGAAGACGCTGCTGCTCAACGCGATGAGCCGCGGTGTCAAGGTCACGCTGATGCTGGACGTGGAAAGCGCGGGCGCCGAAGCCGACCTCTTCAACGGGCTGATCGCGGTCGGCGTCGAAGGCGTTCGGGCGCCGGCGTGCACCAGCCGGAGAGCGCACTTCTTCAGTTCATGCCACGAGAAGTTCATCGTCATCGACGGCACCTGGACCCTGGTGCAGAGCGGCAACTATTCAAACAACAGCATCCCGCTCAACGAGGATGACGGTGGCGACCCGGAACACTTCGTTCGCGGCAATCGGGACACGGGCCTGGCGGTCAAGTCAGAGCCAATGGCGCGCTTCTTCACCAAGCTGCTCCGCTCGGACATCGCCCTCGAGCTGAACGCCATCGCACCCGAGGAGGTGCAGTTGCTTCCCGCGGCGCAGGCCCTGTGGGTCGAGGCGGCACCCCAGCGGATTCCGAAGACACTGTTCCCGAGCAAGCGCTTCAAGTTCACGTCGTCTCTATCCGTACAGCCGGTGCTCAGCCCCGACAACTACATGACGCTGATTCCGGAGGTGCTGCGCGCCGCCGGGCGCTCGATCCTGATCGAGCAGCAGTACATCCGCGGCAGCCAGCCCGAGATCGCGCGGCTGCTCGCAGCCATACGCGAAGCGATGGACGCCAACCCGGCGCTGGACGTGCGCATCGTCCTGGGCAAGGTCTTCGGCCCCGACGAGGCCAAAAAGGAGCGCGCGAACGCCACCCTGCTGAAGTCGAAATACGGCCTGGCGCTGGACCAGAACCTGCGCTACATCGACACCAGCCGCTTCGTACACTGCCACAACAAGCTCGTCATCGTCGATGGCGCAACGGTGCTCGTCAGCTCGCAGAACTGGTCCGACTCCGCGGTGAGCAAGAACCGCGAAGCCGGGTTGCTGCTGACGCACAAGGGCATCGCGAAGTACTTCACCGACATCTTCGAGGGTGACTGGGAGACCGCGTTCAAGAAGGTCCCGAGCCCCGGGGCAACCCGGCGCGTGGCGCCGGCAACACTGCGCGCGGGTGGCTTTGTGCAGATCGTGCCGGCGGACCATCGGGAGGTTTGAGCTGGGGTCGCATGCCGGCGCCGGGTTGGCGCTGGTGGAGCCTGGCGCGCAGGTGTACGCTGTGCTGGCAAGGGCAGGCCCGGCACGGCGCCATCGGCTGCAATCGCGGCCTGCCCAGGCCGATCGAGCGCCGGCACACCACCAGGAGTGCGTGATGGCGGACCATGTCTACAAGCTCGTCGAACTGGTCGGCTCGTCGACCACCAGCACCGACGCCGCGATCCAGAACGCCATCGAGACCGCCGCCAAGACGCTGCGCAAGATCGACTGGTTCCAGGTGACCGAAATGCGCGGCCATGTCGCCGACGGCAAGGTAGCGCATTACCAGGTGACGCTGAAGGTGGGCTTCCGACTGGAGAACTAGCGCCACAGCGGGCCCCGCCATGACATCCCACGCCTGGCTGCCATTCGCTGCGCTGCTGCTGGCGGCACTCGCGAACGCAGCCGATGCGCCGCTTCCGAGCGCCGCGGCGCCGGTCTTCGTGATGCAGCTCGACGGCGCCATCGGCCCCGCCAGCGCCGACCAGGTCCACCGCACGCTGGAGCGCGCGACGCAGGCGCGCGCGCAACTCGTCGTGCTGCAGATGGACACGCCGGGCGGCCTGGACACCGCGATGCGCAGCATCATCAAGGACATCCTCGCATCGCCGGTGCCGGTAGCAGGATTCGTCGCGCCGCAGGGCGCGCGCGCGGCCAGCGCCGGCACCTACATCCTCTACGCCGCGCACATCGCGGCCATGGCCCCGGGCACCAATGTCGGCGCGGCCACGCCGGTGGCCATCGGCCTGCCGTCGCCTGGTGGCCGCGCGGAGCCGCCGGCCCGGCCGCCGAGCGCGGGATCGGCGGCGTCTTCGGGCTCGGCAGCCGAGGCCGGCCACGACACCATGGCCGCCAAGCGGATCAACGACGCCGCCGCCTACCTGCGCAGCCTGGCGCAACTGCGCGGACGCGACATCGCCTGGGCCGAGCAGGCGGTGCGCGAGTCGGTGAGCCTGTCGGCGCACGACGCCCTGGCGCGCAAGGTGATCGACCTGGTCGCCGCCGACGTGCCCGACCTGCTGCGCCAGCTCGACGGCCGCGTGATCGCGCTCGGTGGATCGGGTGCGGGGGCGGGCGCCGGCAGCATCACGCTGGCCACCGCGAAGGCTCCCATCGTGGCCGTGGAGCCCGACTGGCGCGGCCGGCTGCTGGCGGCGATCAGCGACCCGAGCCTGGCCCTGGTGCTGATGATGATCGGCATCTACGGCCTGCTGTTCGAGTTCATGAACCCGGGAGCACGCGCTCGACGATGAGATAGCTCAGCTCAGTCATG
>JANNGZ010000391.1:0-9673 GCA_031404155.1 Burkholderiales bacterium | reverse complement strand
CGGCGCGGCGACCGCTACTCCGAGCTGCGCGGCCTGCGCACAGCCGAGCCCGGCAGCGGGCAGCGCAAGGTCGAGATGCACTACATCGGCGGCTGAATGACGATCCCTCGTCCACCGGGTACGGCGGCCGATCCCCCGGGGGGGTCAGCGGCGGCGGTCGGGCCCTGCTCAATTGATCTGAACGACATCACCGGCCTGATCCTCGCCGGCGGACGCGGCAGCCGCATGGGCGGTGTGGACAAGGGCTTGCAGCCGCACAACGGCGTCCCGCTGGCGCTGCATGCGATGTTCCGGCTTCAGCCGCAGGTGGGCGAAATCATGATGATCGCCAACCGCAACCTCGGCGCCTACGAGTCCTTCGGCGTGCCGGTCTGGCCCGACGCGCTGCCCGACTTCGCCGGGCCGCTGGCCGGCTTTCTCACCGGGCTGGAGCGCTGCGAGACGCCCTGGCTGGTGACGGTGCCTTGTGATTCGCCAAACTTTCCCGAGGACCTGGTGACGCGGCTGGCCCGTGCCGCGCTGGCGCAGGACGCCGAGATCGCGGTCGCGGCCTGCGAAGAAGGCGGCGTGCAACGTGCGCAGCCGGTGTTCTGCCTGATGCAAACCTCGCTGCTGGAAAGCCTGGTGCGCTTCACCCATGACGGTGGCCGCAAGATCGACGCCTGGACCGCGCAGCACCGCTGCGTGCAGGTGCCCTTCCCCGACGCCAGCGCGTTTTTCAACGCCAACACCCTCGACGAGTTGCGGCAGCTCCAGCCGCCAAGCCGCTGACCGGCGCCCCGCAGCGTCTGACCCCGAGGCCCTTGATACCCCCGGCGCCTCCGATGCAGTCCCTTGAGGAGATCGCCTCCTGCGTCGCCGGCTACGACCCGAACGCGCTGCCGGTGGCGCAGGCGCAGGAGTTCATCGCGCGGCTGGTGCCGCGAGTGACGGCGGTGGAAAGTGTTGCGATCCGCGCCAGCCTCGGGCGTGTGCTGGCGCGCGACATCGTCTCCGGCATCGACGTGCCCGCGAACGACAACTCGGCGATGGACGGCTACGCGCTGCGCGGCGCCGACCTCTCAGCCGACCAGCCGAGCACGCTGCACATTGCCGGCACCGGCCTTGCCGGACAGCCCTTCAGCGGCGAGGTGCCGGCGGGCCATTGCATCCACATCACCACCGGCGCGGTGATGCCGCACGGGCTGGACACGGTGGTGCCGCAGGAGTTCACCGCTACGGCAGGCAGCGACCGCGTCATCATTCCAGCGGGCATCGTCAAGACCGGCGACAACCGCCGACTGGCCGGCGAAGACCTGGCGCGCGGCGACGCAGCCTTGAAGGCCGGCCGCTTGCTGAGCCCCGCCGACCTCGGCATGCTCGCCTCACTTGGCCAGGCCGAGGTGCCAGTGCTGCGCCGACTGCGTGTCGCTTTTTTTTCAACCGGCGACGAGTTGCGCTCGATCGGCGAGCCGCTGGACGAAGGCTGCGTCTACGACAGCAACCGCTACACCATCTTCGGCATGCTGCAACGCCTGGGCGTCGAGGTGCTCGACCTCGGCGTGGTGCGCGACGACCCCGCCGCACTCGAAGCCGCGTTCCGCGAAGCCGCGGCCTGTGCCGACGCGGTGATCACCTCGGGCGGCGTGAGCGTCGGCGAGGCCGACTACACCAAGAAGATCATGGCCTCGCTCGGCGAGGTGCTGTTCTGGCGCATCGCGATGCGGCCGGGGCGGCCGATGGCCATCGGCCGCATCGGCGGCCGATCCAATGACAGACGCATCGGCGGTCAAGCCGCCGAGGGCCGCATCGGCGGCGGATCGCACCCCGCGATCCTCTTCGGCCTGCCCGGCAACCCGGTGGCGGTGATGGTCACCTTCTACGCCTTCGTTCGTGACGCTCTGCTCGCGATGGCCGGTGCCACGCCCGCGCCGCTGCCGCTGCTGCGCGCGGCCAGCGTGGAGCCGATCCGCAAGAAGCCCGGCCGCACCGAGTACCAGCGCGGCGTGGTCTCGCGCGCGGGCGACGGCCGCTGGCAGGTGCGCATCACCGGCAGCCAGGGCTCGGGCATCCTGCGCAGCATGAGCGTGGCCAACGGGCTGGTGCTGCTGCACCACGGGCAAGGCCATGTGGCCGCCGGCGAAGAGGTGGATGTGATCCCGTTCGACGGGCTGGTCTGAAGCGACGTCGAGCCTTGAACTTCAACCCCAGCTTCACCCAGGCTTGGTGGCTGCTTGCCGCGGCGATTTTTTTCGAGGTCTGCGGCACGGTGTGCATGCGCCTGTCGGAGGGTTTCACACGGCTGACGCCGTCGGCCCTGATCTTTGTTTTTTATGCGATATCGTTCGCGATGAACACCTTGGTGATCAAGACGCTCGGCCTGTCGGTGGTGTACGCGGTGTGGTCGGGCGTGGGCACGGTGGCCACCGCGGCAATCGGCATCTGGTACTTCAAGGAGCCGGCCACCGCGGTCAAGCTGGCGAGCATCAGCCTGATCGTCATCGGCGTGCTCGGTTTGCATTCGAGTTCGAAGGTGGTGGCCTGAGGAGGCATTCAACATGACGCTGCGTTCGACCCTTCTTGCAATCTCCCTCGCCGCGAGCGCGTTGCTCGCCGGCTGCGGCACAACCTGGGCCACCATGCCCGGCCGCGACGGCGACCCGGTGATGCTGCTCGGGCACGACCCGGTGGCCTACTTCACCGAAGGCCGCGCGCGCCGCGGCCAGCTTCAGTTCAAGTCCAGCCTGGCCGGCCGCACCTACTTCTTCGCGAGCGAGATCAACAAGAACATCTTCGACGCCGACCCGCCGCGCTACGAACCGCAGTACGCCGGTTTCTGCTCCAGCGGCGCGGCCTTCGGCGTCAAGCTCGGCTCCGACCCCACCGAGTGGCGCATCGAGGGCGGGCGCCTCTTCATCTTCGGCGACGTGGTCGGGCGCACCGCGTGGGAGCTGGACGCACCCTGGAACATCGAGCGTGGCGACCGCCTGTGGCCCGAAGCGAAGGACCGCGGCTGGCGCGCGCAGTCGCTGGCGCGTTACGCCAACAAGGTCGACTGGTACAAAACCGGCGCCGACATCCAGCGCGAATACGCCGCGAAGAACCCGGGCAAACCATGGCCCGCGTACGACCCCGGCGGCATGGTGAACAACCTGTTCCTCAAGGCACCGGGCTGGCGCGCGCGCGAGGGGTTCGGGCAGCCGGCGTTGGGCATGCTCGGCGTGGACCCTTGCCCGCCGGCTTGCCCAGGGCAGGTGTCGCAGGGCTTCACGGCCGCTCGATGATCGCAGGCTGTTTGACGGTCATGAGTCCTCATGCAGCCTCGTGCCGCGCATGGCGCGCCACAGCGCGAGGTCGTAGCCGATCTTGAGCAGCCCGCAGGCCAGCAGCGGCGCGCCGATCCAGCCGACGGTCATCAGCGCACCGCCCACGGTGGGCGCGAGCGCGGCGGCCAAGCTGCGCGGCACCGCGGTGAAGCTGGCCGCGGCAACACGCTCGGCTGGGGTTACCGCGGCCATCACAAACGCGGTGCGTGTGGGCACGTCCATCTGCGACAGCGCCGCGCGCACGAACAACAAGGTCAACGCCAGGCCCAGGTTCGGCGCCAGCGCCGCGAGCACCAGGCAGATGTTCGCGGGGATGTGCGTGAACACCATCGTGTTGAGCAGCCCGATGCGATTGCCGACCCAGGGCGCCACGAGTTGCGACGCGGCGCCGAGCAAACCGGCCCAGAAGAAGTAGACCCCCGCCTGGGCCATCGACAAGCCGAAACGCTCGAACAGCCAAAGCGCCATCAGGGCGTTGATCAACAAGCCGCCGGCAAAGGCGTCGACGCTGAACAGCGCGGCCAGGCGGACGACCACCGCGCGTGATGCACCCAGCGGCGTGGGCGGTGGGGCGGATGGCGCGGAGGCGTCCGCCTGCCGGTCCGCCTGCCCGCCCGTCGGCGAGTTCCCGGGCGCGCGCCGGTACAGCGCCCACACCACCAGGCCCACGGCCGCGTAGACGACGAACATGCCGCGCAGCGCGTCGAGCATCGGCCAGCCGGCCGCGCGCGCAAACCACTGCGGCAATGCGGCGCCCAAAGCGCCGACCGCGCCAGAGGCCGCACCGACCAAGCTGTAGCGCGCAAAAAGCGCGGTGCGTGCTTCGCCGCGTGCGGCGCCGGCCAGGCGCGCGTGTTCCAGCGGCAGGAACACGCTGACATCGCCCGAGCTCGGGTTGAGCGTGCCGAAAAAGGCCACCAGCAGCAGCGGCCACAAGCTTTGCAGCCCGGCAAACGCGAGGCCGGTGGCGGCCATCAACAGCGCCGCGGCACAGAGCAAGGCACGCGAGCCGAAGTGGTGGCCCCAGGCGCCGACCGCCAGCGTCGCGAGCGCAGAGCCGAAGAGCGTGGTGGTCGCGATCAGGCCCACGGTGAAGAGGTCGAAACCGAGCGCGATCAGGTAGGACGGCAGCAGCACCGCCATCGCACCGTCGATCAGCCCGCGCAGCCCGCGTGCCACCAGCACCGGCGCCGCGGCGAGGTCGGCACCGGCCGGGATCAGCAACCGTGTCAGCAGTCCGCGCTGCGCCTCGTCGCCGCGCCCACTGCTTCGCTCGCTCATGCGCTGAGGTGCGCCTCGACCGGCGAATCAGGCAAGGGCGGGCGCCCGTGCGTCACCTCGCTGCCACCACGCCCACCTCGGCCACATGTTCGGTGATCTCGCCGGGCACCGAGCGGCGCGCAAAGAGCGAGTACACCGTCGGCACCACGAAGATGGTGAGCAGCGTGCCCAGGCTCATGCCGCCGACGATCACCCAGCCGATCTGCTGGCGGCTTTCGGCCCCGGCGCCGGTGGCCAGGGCCAGCGGCAACGCGCCGAGCACCATCGCGCCGGTGGTCATCAGGATCGGGCGCAGGCGCAGGCTCGCCGCCTCGACCACCGCCTCGCGGATGCTGCGGCCTTGCTGGCGCAACTGGTTGCTGAACTCGACGATCAGGATGCCGTGTTTGGTGATCAGGCCGACCAGCGTGATCAGCCCGATCTGCGAATACACGTTGAGCGTGCCGCCCGAGAGATGCATCGCGCCGAGCGCGCCGACCATCGACAGCGGCACCGACAGCATGATCACGAAGGGGTCGATGAAACTTTCGAACTGCGCCGAGAGCACCAGGAAGATGAACAGCAGCGCCAGCGCGAAGACCAGGCCGAGCGCACCGGAGGAGGCGCGGAACTCGCGGCTGACGCCGTTCAACTCGGTGGCGTAGCCGGGCTGCAGCACCTGGCGCGCGGTTTCGTCCATGAAGGTGAGCGCCTCGCCGAGCGAGTAGTTCGGCGCCAGGTTGGCGGTGATCGCGAGCGAGCGCCGCTGGTTGAAGTGGTTCAGCTCGCGCGCGGCCACCGTCTCGCGCACTTTTACCAGCGAGCTCAGCGGCACCATGGTGTCGTTGCGCCCCCGCACGAAAAGCTTTTCGATGTCTTCGGGTGTGGTGCGGCCGCTGCCCTGGGTTTGCACGATCACGTCGTACTGTTCGGCGCCGCGCTTGTAGCGTGTCACCGCACGCCCGCCGAGCATCGTCTCCACGGTGCGCGCCACCTGGTCGACGCTTATGCCGAGGTCGGCCGCACGGTCGCGGTTGACGTCGATGAAGATCTCGGGCTTGTTCAGCCGCAGGTCGGTGTCCGGCTGCACGAAGCCGGGGTTCTTGGCCATCTCGGCGAGGAACTGCTGCGCTACGCGTTGCAGGTTTTCGTAGCTGTCGTTGGTGACGACCACGAAGTTGATCGGCACTTCGCGGAACCCCTGCCCCAGGCTCGGGGGTGTGGTTGCGCGCGCGGTCACGCCCGGCAGCGCCGCGATCTGAGGCTGCAACTCACGGGCGAGCTGCTGCGTCGTCTTGGTCCGTTCACTCCAGTCGACGGTACGCAGCACGCCGACGGCCTGCGACACGCTGTTGTTGCCGACAAAGAGGAACACGCGGTCGAACTCCGGGAAGCGCGCCGTGATGCGGCCCACCGCGTCCAGATAGCGGGCGGTGAAGTCCAGCGTGGCGCCGTCGGGCGCGGTGATCGGCATGAAGATCACGCCGCGGTCTTCGATCGGTGCCAGCTCGCTCTTGGCCGCGCTGAACAGCCACCAGCTGCCACCGGCGGCCGCGGCCATCACGATCAACACGATCCAGCGCTGGCCGAGCACGAAGCTCAGCGCGGTGCCGTAGCCGCGGGTGACGCCGGTCAACACCGATTCCATGCCGCGGTCGAACCAGCCCGGCTTCGGGTTGTGGCGCAAGAGCTTGCTGCACATCATCGGGGTGAGCGTGAGCGCGACGAAGCCGGAGACGATCACCGCACCGGCGAGCGTCAACGCAAACTCAACGAACAGGCGCCCGGTGCGCCCGGGCGTGAAGGCCAACGGTGCGAACACCGCGGCCAGGGTGAGCGTCATCGCCACCACCGCAAACGCAATCTCGCGCGCGCCTTTGATCGCGGCCTGGAACGGCGTCAGCCCTTCTTCGATATGGCGGAAGATGTTCTCCAGCACCACGATCGAATCGTCGACCACCAGGCCGATCGCGAGCACCAGGGCCAGCAGCGTGAGCGTGTTGATCGTGAAGCCGGCCAACGACATCAGCGCGAAGCTGCCGATCAGGCTCACCGGGATCGTCACCAAAGGGATGATCGAGGCGCGCAGCGTGCGCAGGAACACGAAGACCACCAGCGCCACCAGCCCGGTGGCCTCGGCCACGGTGCGGAACACGCTCTTGATCGAGCGGTCGATGAAAACCGCGTTGTCGTTGGCCTGCACCACGGTGAGCCCGGGCGGCAGGTCGCGCTGGATCAGCGGCATGATCTTGCGCACGCCTTCGCTCACCTCCAGCGGGTTGGCGGTGGCGTTGCGGATGATGCCGGTGGAGATCGACGGCACGCCGTTCAGCCGCACCCGCGAGCGCTCGCTGGCCGCCGCTTCTTCGACGCGGCCCACGTCCTTCAGGCGCACCGTGTAGCCGCTCACCTGCTTGAGCGCGATCTCGGAAAACTGCGCCACCGTGTTCAGGTCGGTGCGCGCGGTGACGCTGAATTCGCGCTGCGTGCTTTCGATGCGGCCCGCCGGCACTTCGAGGTTCTGCTTGCGCAGCGCGTCCTCCACGTCCTGCACCGTGAGCCGGAACGCGGCCAGGCGCTCGGCGTCGAGCCAGATGCGCATTGCAAACTTGCGGTCGCCGCCGATCTGCACATCGGCCACGCCGGGGATGGTTTGCAGCCGCGGCTTGACCACGCGGTTGATGACGTCGGTGACCTCCAACGGGCCCATCGTCTCGCTGGTGTAGGCGAGCCAGATCACCGGCGTGGCGTCGGCCTCCACCTTGGCGACCACCGGCTCGTCGGCGGCGTCGGGCAGGCGCCCGCGCACCCGCGAGACGCGGTCGCGCACATCGGCGGCACCCGCATCGGGCTCCTTGCTCAGCTTGAAGCGCACCGTGATCTGGCTTTGTTCGGAGCGCGAGATCGAGGTCAGGATGTCGACACCGTCGATGCCGGCGATGGAGTCTTCCAGCGGCTTGGTGACTTGTGACTCGATCACCTCGGCCGAGGCGCCGATCAGCCGCGTGTTCACCGTGACCACCGGCTCGTCGATGCGCGGGTACTCGCGCACAGAGAGGCGGTTGAAGGACACCGCGCCGACGAGCACGATCATCAGCGACATCACGCTCGCCAGCACCGGGCGGCGGATCGACATTTCAGGGATGCGCATGGTTCGGGGCTCCGCGGAGGTTGGCGACTGTGCGGCCTGGCCCCGCTTCAGGCCGGCGAGGACGAGGCGTGCGGCGTCGCGCCGCCGCCGGCCGGAAGCCCGCTCGACAACCCGCCCCCGCCCGACGCCGGCCGGGCGCCGGGTTTGCCCGCGCCGGCGCCTCCCGCGCCGCGTGCGTCGCCGGCGCGCGCCAGGTCGATCACCCGCACCGGCTGCGGGTCGCCGCGCATCAGGCGGCCGTGCCCGGCGGTGACCACCGTGTCACCGGCTGCAAGGCCCTCGAGGATTTCGACCTTGCCCGGCAGGCGCAAGCCGATCTTGGCTTCCATGCGCTGCGAGATGCGCGCTTTGCCGCCGTCGGCACCGCTGCCGGCCGCACCGTCGACCACCTTGACCAGATACTGTTTGCCGCCGAGCGGCACCAGCGCCTCCTCCGGCACCACCAGCGCGGCCTCACGCACCGAAAAGACGATGCGGGTGCGCGCGAACATGCCGGACTTGAACTCACCCTTCGGGTTGGGCAGCCGCGCACGCACCAGCAGCGCGCGGCCGTTGGCGTCCACTTGCGCGTCCAGCGCTTCGACCACGGCCTTGAAATTGCGCCCGGGCATCGCGTCGAAGGCGACATCGACGGTCTGGCCGGACTTCACGTTGGCGAGAAAGCGCTCGGGCAGGCGGAAGTCGACCCACACCGAGGTGTCGTCCTCCAGGGTCACGATGTCGGCACCGTCTTTCAAGTAGTCGCCGACGTTGGCGGTGCGGATGCCGGTCACCGCATCGAAGGGCGCCAGCATGCGCATGCGCGCGAGCTGCGCCTGCGCCAGCGCCACCTGGGCCTGCGCCACCTCGAGCGCCGCGGCGTTCTGGTCCACCGCGCTCTGGCTGACGAAGTTCTGCGCGAGCAACTCGCGGCTGCGTTGCAGGTTGGTGCGCGCAATGCTTTCCTGCGCCTGCGCCTGACGCATCTGCGCCTGCTGCAAGGTGTCGTCCAACTGCACCAGTAGCTGGCCACGTTTGACGCGCTGCCCGTCCTTGAACTCGAGTTTGGCAACACGGCCGCTGATCTCGGGCCGCAGCACCACGCTCTGGCGCGAACGCAGGCTGCCCACCGCCTGCGCGTCGTCGCTGAGCGTGACCGCCTCGACCTTGCCCACCTCCACCGCCACTGGCCCGCCGCCGCCGGGCCCACCCGCCGCTGTGCCGGCCGGCCCGCCGCCGGGGCCGCGCAGCGCTGCCGACGCTCCGCCGCCTGGCAGCGCCGCGCCTTGGGCCACCGCGGCGCCAGCTGCCGCGCCCTCGGGCTTCGCCTTGTTCTGCATCCACCAAGCGACGCCGCCGGCAAGTGCAATGCCGACAACGGCGACGAGCGTGTGAATCTTCTTCATGAGCAACAGGAACGCGGGGAATGCGGCAATGTACGGGTTGAACCCCGAACGTGCATTCGGTTCAACCCATGACCGAGTCCACGCCCCGGTTGGCCAACGCGTCGGCGCGCTCGTTGCCGGGGTCGCCCGAATGCCCCTTGACCCAACGCCACTGCACGTCGTGCTCACTGGCCAGCGCATCCAGCGCCTGCCACAACTCGATGTTCTTTACCGGCTTCTTGTCGGCGGTTTTCCAGCCACGGGACTTCCAGCCGTGGATCCAGGTGGTGATGCCGTTGCGCACATACTGGCTGTCCGTATAGATGGTCACCGGGGAGCGCCGCTTGAGCGCCCGCAGCGCCTCGATCACCGCGGTGAGTTCCATGCGGTTGTTGGTGGTCAGCGCCTCGCCGCCGAAGAGTTCCTTCTCGCGCCCGCCCGCGCGCAGCCAAGCGCCCCAGCCTCCGGGGCCGGGGTTGCCCTTGCAGGCGCCGTCGGTGTAGATGACCACGGTCTCGTTGAGACCGTGGTCGAGGGCTTGGTTTGTGCGCTTCTCGCTCATTGCTTATCTTTACGAAGACCTTGTTGGTTGG
>JANNGZ010000390.1:0-7426 GCA_031404155.1 Burkholderiales bacterium | reverse complement strand
GGCCTGCCGCTGAGCCCGATGCAGGCGCAAGCCGCGCGCTGGATCGACGAACATGCCGAATACCATGCCGAGCTGGCCGACCTGGACGCCGCGCTGGCCGCGAGCTACACGGTGGAAGAGGGGCGCAGCAACCCCTTCCTGCACCTGAGCATGCACCTGTCGATCAGCGAGCAGGTGGCGATCGACCAGCCCCGCGGTATCAAACAGGCCTTCGAACTGCTGCAGGCGAAAATCGGCTCGGCGCACGAGGCGCAGCACCAGCTGATGGAATGCCTGGGCGAGATGATCTGGGCCTCGCAGCGCTCGGGCCTGCCGCCCGACGGGCATGCCTACCTCGACTGCGTGCGCCGGCGCGCCACGCGATGAAGCGTCCACCGATGCCGACCGACCACCCTTTGGAGAAACCGATGCACAAGTTCCTGACCCCGCTGCTGCTCGCCGCGATCACCACGCTCGCCACCAGCGCCATCGCCCAGCCAGCCGCTCCCGCCGATGAGACCGCCAAAGCCGCGGCCAAGGAGACCGGCGCGGTGGTCACCGACAGTGGCCTCGTCTACCTTGCGCTCAGCGAAGGCAAGGGCACGAGCCCGCAGGCCAGCGACACGGTGAAGGTGCATTACCGCGGCACCTTTCCCGACGGGCGCGAGTTCGACAGCTCGCACAAACGCGGCCAGCCGATCGAGTTCCCGCTCAACCGGGTGATCAAGTGCTGGACCGAAGGCGTGCAGAAGATGAAGGTCGGCGGCAAGGCCAAGCTCACCTGCCCTGCCGCCATCGCGTATGGCGAACGCGGCACGCCGGGCGGCCCGATCCCGCCGAATGCCACGCTGCAGTTCGAGGTGGAGCTGCTCGGCATCGCGGGCAAGTGAGCGCGGCGTGAATGCGATATCGCATGTGACCGCAGGGCCTGGGCGAAGCCCGGACGGGGGACATGAATGGAGTCGGTCGGCCGCCCTCCTCGGCGCGCCCACCCCCGCGCAACCGCGCCTTCAGGCCGTCGAGGCCCGCCGCGGCAGCAGGCGCCGCACGCCCACCACCGCGCCGAGCACCAGCGCCCCCGCCGCCAGGCCCACCAGCGCGTCGGCGAGCATCGGCGCGAGCGCGGCCAGCAGCGCCGGCCAGCCCGTGACCCAGGTGTCGATCGCGGCGCTGAAGCCCGGCACACCATGCGCGAGGATGCTGCCGCCGACCAGGAACATCGCGGCGGTGCCGGCCACCGACAGGCCTTTCATCAGCCACGGCGCGAAGCCCACGATGCCGCGGCCGAGCGGGGCCAGCGCGCCGCCGCGCCGGCACAGCCACAACCCCAGGTCATCGAGCTTCACGATGCCGGCGACCAGGCCGTAGACGCCCACCGTCATCAACATCGCGATACCCACCAGCACCGCCACCTGGGTCAACAAGGGCTGCGCGGCCACGGTGCCGAGGGCGATCACGATGATCTCGGCCGAGAGGATGAAGTCGGTGCGCACCGCGCCCTTGATCTTGTCGCGCTCCAGCGCCACCAGGTCGACCTGGGGATCTTTCAGCGCATGCTTCAGCTCGGCACGGTGGGCCGTGTCTTCGGCGGCGCTGTACAGGAAGCGGTGCGCGAGTTTTTCGAAGCCCTCGTAGCAGAGGTAGGCGCCGCCGACCATCAACAAAGGCGTTACCGCCCAGGGCGCGAAGGCGCTGATCGCCAGCGCGGTCGGCAGCAGGATCGCCTTGTTGATGAAGGAGCCCTTGGCCACCGCCCACACCACCGGCAGTTCCCGCTCCGAGGCCACGCCGGCCACCTGCTGGGCGTTCAGCGCCAGGTCGTCCCCGAGCACCCCGGCCGTCTTCTTGGTGGCCACCTTGGTCAACAACGCCACGTCGTCGAGGATGGTGGCGATGTCGTCGATCAGTGCGAGCAGGCTGCTGGCGGCCATGGCGTCAGAGCGCGATCGGCTCGGTGGTTGCGGCGCCGCATGTTAGCCGGCGGCCGCTGCGTTGTCGCCGCGGCAGCCCGGTCGAGACACCGGCCAAGACCGGCAGATGGAACTCCGGCGCGAGCCCGGTTTACTTGCGGGTCGGCTCGCTCGGTGGAGCCGGCTCGGCCGGCTCGATCGGCACCAGCTTCAGCACGCCCGGCTCGCTGTCGGGCTCGGCGGCAGGCGGCTGCGGGTTCGCCGAGGCCAGCGGCATGTTGGCGGCCCAGATGCGGTTGGCTTCCTGGAAATCAGTGTCGGAGCCCTCGCTCACCTGCACCTTGCCCGGTGCATGGAACTCCGAACGTCGGTTATCGGCCTCATCGTATGGTTGGCGGTCGTGCGCGAGGCCAACGCCGAGCCACTGGTGCAAGAGGGCGAGTGGGCCCGCGGGAGCCGTCCCGGCGAGGGTCTCGAGTTGCGCCAGCGCCTTCGAACGCACCGAGGCGGGCAGCGCCGACACCGCCACCCCGCGCCGCATCCGGCTTTCCACATAGTCCAGGTGGCGCATCAAGGCCCGTGTGCTTTCGTGCTGGTTGAGCAGCCCTTTCAGTTCGCGCCGGGCCTGCCGCACCGGGTCCTCGGCCAGGCTTTCATCAGCCGCGGCGGAACGCGAGTGGCGCGACGCCTCCAGGACCAAGTGCAGATGGAAACCGCGGCGCTCCAGGCGCAGCGGGCGCTTGAGCTGGTCCTGGAGCCACCGCAGCGGGCGCAGGAACAGCTTCGCGCGGCGCGCGCCGGCGTTCGGGGTGGAGGCTTTGCGCGAAGTGCGCGTGGGTGGTGTGCGGCTCAATGGGACGTCGGGGCTTTGTTCAGCGGGTCCGGCTAGGGTGCCACGCGGCGCCGCATCGCGTACTGCGCGTGGTGTTGAATCCGCCGCAATCGCGCCGCCTTTTTCGCAGCGCGCCAGCGCAGCGCCAAGGCGGCGCAGGCCGGCGGCCCGAGGGAATGCCTTCATCGGGCCGGCCGCGCCGCGGCGCTACATTGCCCGCGCCACGCCCACCACCGCAAACAAAAACCGGCCATGTTCACCAGCATCACCCTGCCGCTGTGGCTCGCGCTGGCCGTGGGCCTGCTCGCGGCCTGGGCGCTGCTGGACCGCCTGCTGATGCCCACCGCACGCTGGTTCATCAAGAGCCGCGCCGACAAGGTGCTGCGCGAGGTCGGCTCGCGGCTGAAGATCCACATCCGCCCGTTCCAGAAGGTCAAGCGCCAGACCCTGATCGACCGCCTGATCTTCGACGAGCGGGTGCAGCAGGCCGCTCAGGCGTTCGCCGACGAACGCAAGATGCCGCGCGAGGTGGCGCTGGCCCAGGTGCAGCGTTATGCGCGCGAGATCGTGCCGGCCTTCAACGCCTACATGTACTTTCGCATCGGCTACTGGCTCGGCAAGACGCTGTCGCGCAGCCTGTACCGGGTGCGCATCGGCTTCACCGACGACGCCGGGCTGAACGCGATTCCCGAGAACGCGACGGTGGTGTTCGTGATGAACCACCGCAGCAACATGGACTACATCATCGCCTCCTACCTCGCCGCCGAACGGGCCGCATTGAGCTACGCGGTGGGTGAGTGGGCGCAGGTCTGGGGCCTGCGCCAGCTCATCCGCGCGATGGGGGCGTACTTCGTGCGCCGCAACTCCAAGGACGAGCTCTACCGGCGTGTGCTCGAGCGCTATATCGCGATGGCCACCGAGGCCGGCGTGACCCAGGCGGTCTACCCCGAGGGCGGGCTGACCCGCGACGGCAAGCTGCGCGAGCCGCGCTTCGGCGTGCTCGACTACATGCTGCGCGGCTTTCGCGCCGACGGCGAACGCGACCTGGTCTTCGTGCCGCTGGGCCTGAACTACGACCGCGTGCTCGAAGACCGCACCCAGTTGCTCAGCGGCGACACCCAGGCCGTCAAACCGGGGCGGGCCCAGGCCGCGCTGAAGACCCTCGGTTTCGTCGGCCAGCAAATCGGGCTGCTGCTGCGCAGCCGCTGGCACCGCTTCGGTTATGCCTGCGTCAACTTCGGCACGCCGGTGTCGGTGCGCGCCTGGACCGCGTCGCGCGGGATCCGCATCGAAGCCTTGCCCAAGGCCGAACGGCAAGCCGAGGTGGCCGCGCTCGGCCAGCACCTGATGAGCGAAGTCGGCCGCCTGGTGCCGGTGTTGCCGGTGCCCCTGGTGGCCACCGTGCTGCTGCGCAGCCTCGGCCAGCCGGTGGGCGAGCTCGACATCAAGGCCGCGGTGCGCGACCTGGTGCAGCAGCTCGAAGCGCGTGGCGCGCGCCTGTACGTGCCGCGCAGCGATTGGGACTATGCCCTCGGCGCCGGCTTGCGCATGCTCAGGCAGCGCCACCTGGTCGACGAATACGACGGCATGTACACGCCGCGTGAAAGCGAAGTGGCGCTGCTGCGCTACTACGCCAACTCGATCGTTCATCTGCTCCCGCCCGCCGACGCCGCGTGCGCCTGAGCGGCCGCGAGCAAGTTTCGGCCTGCGCACTCGGGGCTGAGTAAAGATCACGCGGCTCGATCACCGGGCTCGCCGTGTGGTCGCAGCCGCCTTGCAAAGCCGTTCGAAGGCTCGAAAAGTGCCTGTTTGTTCGTGCCGGATCGCAACGCCGGCGCACGATCCCACGCTGGCGGGCCGATAGTCTCCGCATGAACTATCTGAGCACCCCCAAGGCCGCCGCCTCGCGGCGGCCGCCCCCCCGAGGGGGGGCAAGGAAACTTGGGGCGGCCCGGCGTTACCTTGAGAGCCGCTGCGCCGCCTGAAAATGCAGGGCAGCTACAACCTGACGGTCGTCGCACTGTCGTATCTGGTTGCGGTGATCGCGTCGCATGTCGCGCTCGACATCGCCGGCCGTGTTCGCGATTCGACCGGCCGCGCGCAGTGGGTATGGCTCGGCGGTGGAGCATTCGCGATGGGCGCGGGCATCTGGCTGATGCACTTCATCGGCATGCTCGCCTTCGAGCTGCCGATCGCGATGCGCTACGACATGCCGCTGACCGCGCTGTCGCTGTTGATCGCCGCCTGCGTCGCCGGCTTCGCGCTGTTCATCGTGCGCCGTGGCGGCGCCGGCTTGCGCCAGCTGATCCTGCCCGGCACCTTGATGGGCCTGGGCATCTCGGCGATGCACTACACCGGCATGGCGGCGATGCAGATGTCGCCTCCGATCCGCTACGACAACACCCTGCTCGCGCTCTCGCTGCTGGTGGCGACGGCGGCCTCGGTGGCGGCGCTGTGGATTGCGCTGAACCTGCACCGGGTACGCCCGTCGCAACTTGTCAGGGCACGGCTCGGCGCCGCGCTCCTGATGGGCGCCGGCATCGCGGGCATGCACTACACCGGCATGGCGGCGGCACATTTCGAGGCCGGCGCGACCTGCGGCGCCGGCGGTTCGGCCTTCGACGTTTCGTCGATGGTGTTCGTGCTCGGGGCGCTTTCGATCCTGCTGCTGCTGACCACACTGGCCCTGTCGACCTACGACGCACGCCTGGCCTCGGCCCAGTCGCTGCGCGCCGATCAACTCCAGGTGGCCAACCTCGACCTCGACCGCCGCGCCGAAGAACGTGCGCTGCACCTCAGCCATGAAGAAGTGCGCAAGGCCGCGATCCTCAACGCCGCGCCCGACTGCATCATCACCGCCGACTCCGACGGCCTGATCACCGAGTTCAACCCCGCCGCGGAGCGCAGCTTCGGCTACCGCCGCGAGGAAGCGCTGGGGCGCCCGCTCGGCGAGTTGATCAGCCCCTCCGAGTACGGCGCCACCCATGCCGACAGCCCCTGGCGTTCGCTGGGCAAGCCCCGTTCGCTCGCGCTGGGCCAACGTGTCGAAGGCCCGGCGCACCGCAAGGACGGCACGGTGTTCCTTGCCGAGCTCAGCCTCTCCGCCGTGACCGTCGGCGACGACATCTTCTTCACCGTCTACCTGCGCGACATCACCGAACGCAAGCAGGCCGAGGAAGCATTGCGTGCAGCCGGCGAAGCTTTGGAGCAGCGCGTCGCCGAAATGCGACGGGTCGACGCGCGCCGGGAGCGTTACCTGGCCTTGAGCAAGCTGTCGGCGGACTGGTTCTGGGACCAGGACGCGGAGTTCCGCTTCATCGACCTGGATTCGACGGACGAGCAGTTCGGCGGCATCGCCCGCAACGTCCATCTCGGCAAGTCGCGCTGGGAGCTACCGCACACCGAGCCGGTCAGCACCAGCTGGGCCTTGCATCGCGCCGAACTGCAGGCGCATCGCCCCTTCCGCAACCTGCTGCTGCGGCGCACGCCACCGACCGGCGTGCGCTATGTCAACGTCAGCGGCGAGCCGGTGTTCGCCGCGGATGGCCGCTTCGCGGGCTACCGCGGCGTCGCCAGCGACGTCACCGAGCGCGTCGAAGCCGAGCTGGCGCTGGCCGCCGCACGCAACGCCCTGGCCGAGCGCACCGCACAGCTCGAACACGCCTCGCGGATGCAAACCCTGCTCGAAGCCTTGCCGATCGGTGTTTCGCTGACCGACAAGCAGCTCAACGTGATCGCCTCCAACGGCGCGTGCCGCAAGCTGCTCGATCTGCCCGACGAGATGCTGCGGCCCGGCACCTCGCTCGAAACCGTGTTCCGCTACAACGCCGAACGCGGCGTCTATGGCCCAGGGGAACTCCAGGCGGTGGTCGATGCGCAAATCGCGCGTGTGCGCAACCCCCAACCGGCACGCTATGAACGCGCCCTCCCCGGCCACCCGGTGCTCGAAGTCGGCAGCGTGCCGCTGACCGACGGCGGCCTGCTCACGACGTTCATGGACATCACCGACCGCAAGCGAGCGGAGTCGGTGCTGCGCGAGAGCGCGAGCAAAACCCGCGAGCACGCTGCATTCCTTCAGGCCCTGCTGGACGCGCTGCCGGTGGGGGTGGCGCTGATCGACAAGAACCTCGATGTGCTCGTGGCCAACCAGGCCAGTGTCCGGCTGCAGGGATTGCCGGCCAACGTGCTTGAGCCGGGCCGCCCGTTGGAGCACATGTTCCGCTACCACGCCCGGGCCGGCGTGTACGGCCCCGGCGACGTGCACCAGTTGGTGGCCGAGCGTTTGGCGGAGGCGCGCGAACCCGGGCCGATCGGCGTCGAACGCCAACTGCCCGACGGCCGCACGCTTGAAATTCGCGGCGTCAAACTGCTTGACGGTGGCCGCGTCACCACTTTCACCGACATCACCGAGCGCAAGCTCGCCGAGCGCAACCTGCTCGCGGCCAAGGACGCCGCCGAGGCGGGCAGCCAGGCCAAGAGCGCCTTCCTGGCGGTGATGAGCCACGAAATCCGCACCCCGATGAACGCGGTGATCGGCCTGCTCGAACTGCTGCGCCTGAGCCCGCTGGACGCGGAGCAGCAGGAGACGGTGGACACGGTGCGCGAGTCGAGCAAGTCGCTGCTGCGCCTGATCGACGACGTGCTCGACTTCTCCAAGATCGAGGCCGGCAAGCTCGAACTGATGGAAGAGCCGGCGTCGCTGACG
>JANNGZ010000389.1:0-2702 GCA_031404155.1 Burkholderiales bacterium | reverse complement strand
CATCTCGAAGTTGCGGCTTGATGAACTGGAACAGCTCGCGCCAGGCGCGGCCATGTCGTTGCTCGGCGTCGTTGCCGCCCGCCGCGGCCTCTTTGCGGGCGCTGCGAATCAGGCTTCGCAGCTGCTGTACGTCGGACGCGGGCTGCTCAACGCACCAGCGGTCGAGCGCATTGTCTTCGGCCACCAGGGCCGCGCGCCAGTCTTCGGCGCGGTGCAGCAGCAGGGTGTCCTTTGCACTGCCGAGTTGGCGTGCCGCCACGGCTTCGCGCAGTGGGTCCAGGTCGGCCTGGCGCATCAGCTTGCCGACCAATTGCATCTGGCGCCGCCTGCCTTCGTGCGAGCGGGTGCGTTGGAACTCGCGCAGCGCATCGAGCAGCGCTTCGGGCATCGGCAGCGCGGCCAGCGAGTCGGCGGGCAGCTCGGCCAAGGCCACGCCCAGGCTCTGCATTTCATGCGCGTCCTGCTTCAGCGCGGTTTTACTCGGGCGGGCGTCGGGGTCGGGCTGGGGGCGCGTTTCGCGCGAGGGTCCGGGGCGTCGCATCGTGTGAGTGAAATCGGGCTCGCTATGATAGTTCGCTCCATCGTTCGCACCCTGCACCGGACCCCCCATGACGAGCCACGAGCCGCGCAACCCGATCCGCAATCCGCCCCAGGGCTTCGCGTACAGCCGTGCGCAATTCCAGCAGATCGTCGAAGACGTGCTCGACATCGCCCGCGGCTTCGGTGCCAGCGACGCGGGCGTGGAGGTCTCCGAAGGTGTGGGCCTGTCGGTCTCGGTGCGCAAGGGCGAGCTCGAAAACGTGGAACGCAACCGCGACAAGTCGGTCGGCGTCAGCGTCTACATCGGCCAGCGCCGTGGCAACGCCAGCAGCTCGGACTTTTCCCGTGCGGCGCTGGAGCAGTCGGTGCGCGCGGCGTACGACATCGCACGCTTCACCGCCGAAGACCCGGCCGCTGGCCTGCCCGAAGAGAGCGACCTGGCGCTGGGTGCGGATGCCGAGCGCGACCTGGACCTGTTCCACCCCTGGAGCCTCGACGCCGAGGGGGCCGCGGCGCTTTCGCTGCGTTGCGAGGCGGCGGCGTTTGCGACCGACCGGCGCATCACCAATTCGGAGGGTGCGGGCGTCTCGGCGCAGCAGTCGCATTTCTTCGCCGGCAACTCGCGTGGCTTTCGTGGCGGTTATGCCAGCTCGCGGCATTCGATCTCGGTGGCGCCGATTGCCGGCAAGGGCGACGGCATGCAGCGCGATGCCTGGTACAGCTCGATGCGCGACGCCGCCGAATTGGCCACGCCCGAGAGCGTGGGCCGCTACGCCGCGGAACGCGCGCTGTCGCGCCTGAAGTCGCGCAAGATCAAGACGGCCGAGGTGCCGGTGCTCTTCGAGTCGACGCTGGCCGCCGGGCTTCTCGGCGCCTATGTGCAGGCCACCAGCGGCGGCGCCTTGTACCGCAAGGCGAGCTTTCTGGAAGGCTGCCTCGGCAAGCCGGTGCTGGCGCCGCACCTGGATGTGCGCGAGGAGCCCCACCTGCGCAAAGGCAAGGGCAGCGCCCCCTTCGACGACGAAGGGGTGGTGACCCGCGCGCGCAGCGTGGTCGAGGCCGGCGCGGCGCAGGGCTACTTCCTGTCGAGCTACTCGGCACGCAAGCTCGGCATGAAGACCACCGGCAATGCCGGCGGTTCGCAGAACCTGACCCTGAGCAGCCGCCTCACCCGGTCGGGCGACGACCTCGACGCGATGCTCGCCAAGCTGGGGCGAGGCCTCTTCGTCATCGAGCTGATGGGGCAGGGCGTGAACTACGTGACCGGCGACTACTCGCGTGGCGCGGCCGGCTTCTGGGTTGAGGAGGGACACATCGCCTACCCGGTGCACGAGGTGACGATTGCCGGCAACCTCGGCCAGATGTTCAAGCACATCGCAGCCCTCGGTGCCGATGCCTACAACTACGGTGCCAAGACCACCGGCTCGATGCTGGTCGAGGGCATGAAGGTGGCGGGTTCATGAGCGCCCCCAGGCCGACGACAGGCGTCCTCCGCCCCCGGGGGAGCCAGGCAAAGTGGCACGGCCACAGTGGTTTGTGAGCCGTTCGGGAGGCATGCCCTGTCGGCGACAAGGCGGGTGGTGCGTTGCGCATGAGCCGCCCGGCCGCCCGGCCGCCCGGCCGCCCGGCCGTCCGAAGGGCGAATTCCGGAGGGCGCAGCAGGAAGGTACTCCAGTGAGCCCCGCACTGCCGCGCGTCGGGTAAGCCCTGTCAAGAACCACAGGTGCGACTTCTAAAATTCCGCACCGAGTTGTTTTCCCTTTCTCAACACAGGAGAAGTTTCGATGGAACGTCGTTCCTTTGTACGCAGTGCCGGCATCGCCGGTGTGCTGGCCGCGGGCGCCGCGCCCGCGATCGTGAATGCGCAGGCCAGCCTCCGCTGGCGCCTGACCTCGAGCTTTCCTAAGTCGCTCGACACCCTGTTCGGCGTGACCGAGGTGTTCGCCAAGAAGGTCAGCGACATGACCGGCGGCAAGTTCGTGATCTCAACCCACGCCGCCGGCGAGATCGTGCCGGCCCTCGGCACCGTCGAGTGCGCCAACACGGCGCCCTATTACTACTTCGGCAAGGACCCGACCTTCGCCATCGGCTGCGCGATTCCGTTCGGTCTCAACAGCCGCCAGATGACGTCGTGGATGTACGAAGGCAACGGCCTGAAGCTG
>JANNGZ010000388.1:0-12578 GCA_031404155.1 Burkholderiales bacterium | reverse complement strand
GGCGCTCGACACGCTGGGCGTGCCGGCGATGCTGTCCACGCTGGTGGTGGAGCCGCGCGGCCTGCTGCTGATGGTCGGCGCCACCGGCACCGGCAAGTCGACGACCATGGCCTCGATGCTCGAATGGCGCAATCAGCAACTTGCCGGCCACATCCTCACCATCGAGGAGCCGATCGAGTTCCTGTTCAGCAACAAGCGCTCGATCGTCAACCAGCGCGAGGTGGGGCGCGACACGCAGTCGCTGCAGGTTGCGCTGAAGAACGCGCTGCGCCAGGCGCCCGACTGCATCATGATCGGCGAGATTCGCGACCGCGAGACGATGACCTCGGCGATCTCGTACGCGCTGTCGGGCCACCTCGTGCTGGCCACGCTGCACGCCAACAACAGCTACCACGCGCTCGGCCGCATCCTGTCCTTCTACACGCCCGAAGCACGCTCGACGCTGCTGTCGGACCTCGCCGCCGGCCTGCGCGCGATCATCTCGCAACGCCTGCTGCGCGCCAACGCCGGCGGGCGCATCCCGGCCGTGGAGGTGATGCTGAACACCAAGTTCGTCGCCGAGCTCATCGAGAAGGGCGACCTCTCCGGCGTGAAGGAAGCCATGGAGAAGTCGCTCGCCGAAGGCTCGCAGACTTTCGAGCAAGACATCGCGCGCCTCATCAACCAGGGCGCGGTCTCGCGCGACGAAGGCCTGGCGCAAAGCGACTCGCCGACCAACCTGTTGTGGCGGCTGCAGAACGAAATGGCGCCGATCTCGCGCGCCGCGCCCAAGCGCGAAGAGCCCGACGCGGCGTCGTTCAGCGAGTTGACGATCGAGGTGCGCCCTGAAGAAGCCCCGGTGGCGGCCAACGCCACGCCGTGGGGCCGGCCACAATGAGTCGAAGGTCGCGGCTGGAACCCCCGAACGACCGCTACCGCGGGATGCTGGAGGCTGTGCTGCGATGACGCTGATGGAGTTGGTGCAAACCAGCAGCGCCCGCCTCCATCAGGCGGGCGTTTCGTTTGGCCATGGCACGACGAACGCGCTGGACGAGGCGGCCTGGCTGGTCCTTTGGAGACTCGGCCTGCCGCTGGACGCTCTGGACGCGAACGCTGAGCAGCCCGTCACGGCGGCCCGGCAACGAGAAGTGCACGCGCTCATCGACGAACGCATCGGCAGCCGCAGGCCCGCTGCCTACCTCACCGGCGAGGCCTGGCTGCAGGGGGTGCCGTTCTTCGTCGACGAGCGGGTCATCGTGCCGCGCTCGCTGCTTGCCGAGCCGCTGGCCGACGGCACGCTGGACGCCTGGCTTTCCGAGCGCACCGAGCAGGCGCTCGACCTGTGCACCGGCAGCGGCAGCCTGGCGGTACTGGCGGCGCTCGCCTGGCCCGCGGTGCATGTCGTGGCGACCGACATTTCGCCCGCGGCGCTCGAGGTCGCGCGGCGCAACGTGCAGCGCCACGACCTCGCCGATCGCATCACGCTGCGCCAAGGTGACGGCCTGGCGGCAGCGCCCGGGCGCTTCGACCTGATCCTGTGCAATCCGCCGTACGTCAACCGCGCATCGATGGCTGCGCTGCCGGCCGAGTACCGCGCCGAGCCTTCGCTGGCGCTGGACGGTGGCGAAGACGGCATGGACTTCGCCCGCGGTTTGATCGCGCAGGCTCGCACCCACCTCAGCGATCAGGGCGTGCTGGTGTTGGAGATCGGCCACGAACGTGGACACTTCGAAGCAGCGTTCCCCGCGCTCGACGTGGTCTGGCTGCCCACCAGCGCCGGCGACGACCAGGTGCTGCTCGTGACCAGACAATCCTTGCCATGATTTCCCTGCGCGACATCACCTTGCGCCGCGGTGCCAAGATCGTGCTGCAAGGTGCCGGCACGACGCTGCTGCCGGGCGAAAAGGTCGGCCTGATCGGGCGCAACGGCGCCGGCAAGTCGAGCCTGTTCTCACTGCTCGCCGGCCGCCTGCATGCCGATGTCGGCGACCTCGAGATGCCGCCACGCTGGCGCATCGGCGAGGTCGCGCAGGAGATGCCCGAGACCAGCGACGGCGCGACCGACTTCGTGCTCCAGGGTGACCTGCCGCTGGTCGCCGCGCAGGCCGAGTTGGCCCTGGCCGAGACCAGCGGCGACGGTGAGGCGATCGGCCACGCCCACCTGTCGCTGGAAGAGGCGGGCGCCTTCGACGCGCGGCCGCGGGCGCAGGCGCTGCTGCTCGGGTTGGGGTTTCGCATCGAGCAGCTCGACGCGCCGGTGAACAGCTTCTCGGGCGGCTGGCGCATGCGGCTGCAGCTGGCCCGCGCGCTGATGGCCCCCGCTGAACTGCTGTTGCTCGACGAGCCCACCAACCACCTCGACCTCGACGCTTTGGTCTGGCTGGAAGCCTGGTTGCAGCGCTTCGACGGCACGCTGGTCGTGATCAGCCATGACCGCGAATTCCTGGATGCGATCGTGCGCGTCATCGTGCACCTGGACGACGGCACACTGACGCGCTACACGGGCAACTACAGCGCCTTCGAGGAGATGCGCGCCGAGCGCCTGCTGCAAGCGCAGTCGGCGTACTCCCGCCAGCAGGAGCGCATCGCCCACCTGCAAAAGTTCATCGACCGCTTCAAGGCCAAGGCCACCAAAGCCAAGCAGGCACAAAGCCGCGTCAAGGCCCTGGCACGCATGGAGAAGCTCGCACCGGTGCTCACCGCGAGCGACTTCGACTTCGAGTTTCGCGAACCCCCGAGCCTGCCCAACCCGATGCTGGCGCTGGACGACCTGGGCTGCGGATATGGCCACACGCTGATCGTGCGCAACGTCCAGCGCTCGGTGCTCGCCGGCCAGCGCATCGGCATCCTGGGTGCCAACGGCCAGGGCAAGTCGACGCTGGTGAAGACCATTGCGCGCGAGCTGCCGGCGCTGGCCGGCACGCTCACCGAAGGCAAGGGCCTGGCAATCGGCTACTTCGCGCAGCAGGAGATGGACCTGCTGCATGCCGACGACACCCCGATGCAGCACATGACCCGCCTGGCGCGCACCGTGTCGCCTGACGCGCGCGAGCAGGAGCTGCGCAATTTCCTCGGCCAGTTCCGCTTTGCCGGCGACATGGTGCACCAGCCGGTGGGCACGCTCTCGGGCGGCGAGAAGGCGCGCCTGGTGCTCGCCACGATCGTCTGGCAGCGCCCCAACCTGCTGCTGCTCGACGAGCCGACCAACCACCTCGACCTGAACACGCGCGAAGCCTTGTCGATAGCGCTCAACGAGTTCGAAGGCACGCTGATGCTGGTCAGCCACGACCGCGCGCTGCTGCGCGAGGTGTGCGACGAGTTCTGGCTGGTGGCGCAAGGCGCGGTGCGCGATTTCGACGGCGACCTCGACGACTACCAGAAGTGGCTGCTCGAGGTGTCGCGAGCCAACGCGCGCGGGCAGCCGCCGCCGCCCCTGCCGGGGCAGCCGCAGCTCGCCGCGAACGCCCCGGTCGCAGCCGCCGCCGGGAACAAGGCAGGAAGCAAAGCCGCGTCCAAAGCGCCAGGCAAACCCGCCGCGCCGACAGCGGGTGCTACACCGAGCCAACCAACACCCGCAACCGCGGCCGTGGCCGCCACCGCCACCCGGCCCGCACCGCCGAGCAGCGGCGCCACACGCGACGAACGCAAAGCCTCGAAAGCCGCTCGGGTGAAGCAGACGGACTCGACGCGCCCGCTGCGCAACGAGCTTCAACAGATCGAAACGCGGTTGGCCAAGCTGGGCAGCGAGCGCGCCGAGGTCGAGGCCACGCTGGCCGGCGGGCAAATCAAGGCCGAGGAGTTTGCCGAGCAGGGCCGGCGGCTCGCACACATCAGCGCCGAGGTCAGCATGCTGGAAGAGCGCTGGCTGGAAGTGCAACACTCGCTGGAGGCCACCGCGGAGCGCGCGGGCCCCTGACGCGGCAGCGGGCCGTGACCCGGCCGCGGATTTTGCGTGCTCGGGTTGTCGCCACGCGGCCCGCCAACCGCACCGGGGTTTGATTTCCGGAAGGCCACCATGACCGATTCAAAGTCGAATTCAAGCTCTTTGCGCGTGGTCGTCGGCTTGGCGCTGCTCGGCGTGGTCGGCGGCGCGGTCTGGTGGTTCTTCGACGAACGTGGCGCTTGGCCGCGAGGCGAGGCGCTGGTCACGGCCTTGCAGCCTCTGATCGACCAACAAGGCAGCGACGCGGCGCTGGTGGCGCGCGCGATTCTGGACAACTACACCGAGACGCGGACCAACGCGTCGCGCTGGAGCGGCATCTACTGGGGCTTCACGTTTGCGGCGGCGGCTTGCAGCGCGACGGCCGGGCTCTTGCTCAAGTTCGAGACCCTGCTCAAGGACGAGGCGCTGAAAAAGGACATCGCCGCGGTGCTCGCGGTGGGCGCGGCCTTGCTGATCACCATCTCGACCAGCGGCGACTTCCAGCGCAAATGGCAGGCCAACCGCACCGCCGCGGCCGAGCTCGAGCGCACCGGCTACGAGCTGCTCGAACACAAGGGCGAAAACGCGCGCGCGCACCTGGCCTCGGTGGGGCAGATTCTGCTGCGGCGGCACATGTCGATCCTGGGGGGTGCGGAGCAGCGCCGGCCCTCGACCGACCCCGCGAAGGTGGCGCCCGCCGGCAAGTAGCGCCGCTGGCCACGCTGAAACAAGCCGGTGGAGATGGGCGGCAACGGCCAGGGCACCAACCCCGAGCAGCTTTTTGCCGCCGGCTACTCGGCCTGTTTCATGGGCGCGCTGCAGGTGGTGGCCGACAAAATGAAAGTGCCCTTCCCTGCGGACACGAGCATCACCGCCGACATCGGCTTCGGCCCGCTGGCCGGTGGCGTCAAGGGCTTCGGCATCTCGGCCGCGCTGGTAATCACGCTGCCGGGCATGGACCGGGCGCAGGCGCAAGCGGTGATCGACGGCGCGCACCAGGTGTGCCCGTATTCGAACGCCACCCGCGGCAACATCGACGTGAGCTTGACGCTGGTCTGAGCGGCGATGCGGTGCCGGCCGGTGCCGGCCGCCACGGCGCGCTCGTCGTGCCAGGGCTGAAGCGTCGCGCTCAGGCCGGCGCGTGCGCACCCACCAGGCCGCGCAACAACAGCTCGATGCGCGCCTGCGCCGGCGACAGGGTTCCGGCCGAAGGCAGCGCGGTGGCCTCATCCACGCCCGCGGCCACCAGCACCGCGCCGAAGGCGCAGCGCGACGCGCACAGCACGCTCACGCCGGCGGCCTGGGCGCGCCGCAGCGCCGTTTCGAATTCGCTGGCCAGGTGGCCATTGCCGACACCGGCCACGGCGATGCCTTGCACGCCCGAGGCCACGAGCAGGTCGACCAGCGCACCGGTCACGCCCGCATGGCCGATCAGCAACTCCACCCGCGGCCACAGGCTCGACTCGCGCGCAATCGTGTCGATGCCGAACGCCGTGCCTTCGGGCCAGGCGCGGAACATTCGCAAGCAGCCCTCCTCGATCACCGCCAGCGGCCCGGCATCACCGGCATCGAAGGCATCCAGGCGGTAGGTGTGCACCTTGCGCAGCTCGCTGCCGCCGAAGACGCGGCCGCCGAGCACCGCCACCACACCGCGGGCGCCGGCCGCGCGCGCCACGCTGACCGCGTCGAGCAGGTTCTGCGGCCCGTCGGCCTGCAAGGACGTGGCCGGGCGCATCGCGGCGGTGAGCACCACCGGCTTCGTGGGCGCGAGCACACGGTGCAGGAAGTACGCGGTCTCCTCCAGCGTGTCGGTGCCGTGGGTGACGACGATGCCCGCGACCTCGCTGCGCGCGAGGTGAAACGCACAGCGCTGCGCCAGGCGTTGCCACACCGCGTGGCTCATGTCCTTGCTGTCGATGTTGGCCACCTGCTCGCACTCCAACGACAGCATGCCGAGCGCCGGCACCGCGGCCACCAGTTGCTGCACCGACAACTGGCCCGCGGTGTAGCCCACGTTGTCCTGCGCGCTCGCCGCCGCGCCGGCAATGGTGCCGCCGGTGCCCAGGACCACCACCACAGCCGCATTCATGCTTTGCATTTTTCCGCCATCTGGATAAAAATACAGCCACTGGATGCCCGACCAGCTTCGACTGGCAAGCGCCCGGGGCTGCATGGTCACAAGCCAGGCACCCCGGGCACGCGGTCCACGAACCCCACGAAAGGCAGGCCATGACGCTCGAATCCCCAAAGCTTACCGACCGCCAGCAGCAAATTCTCGACCTGGTGCAAAGCGCCATCGAACGCACCGGCGCGCCGCCCACCCGCGCCGAGATCGCAGCCGAGCTCGGCTTTCGTTCGGCCAACGCGGCCGAGGAGCATTTGCAGGCGCTGGCGCGCAAGGGTGTGATCGAGTTGGTCACCGGCACCTCGCGCGGCATCCGCCTGAAGAGCGAGACGTTGCGCGCGCTCAACGAGGCGCGCGGCAAGCAGTTCAGCCTGCCGCTGCCGAGCCTGGCGCAACTCACGCTGCCGCTGGTCGGCCGGGTGGCGGCCGGCAGCCCGATCCTGGCCCAGGAGCATGTCGACCAGACCTACCTGATGGAAGCCTCGATGTTCCCGCGCCGGCCCGACTACCTGCTCAAGGTGCGCGGCATGAGCATGCGCGACGCCGGCATCATGGACGGCGACCTGCTCGCGGTGCAGAAGGCCCGCGACGCCAAGAACGGCCAGATCGTCGTGGCACGGCTGGGCGACGACGTCACCGTGAAGCGCTTCCGCAAGACCCGCACCACCATCGAGCTGATCCCCGAGAACCCCGACTTCCAGACCATCGTGGTGCCCTTCGGCGACGTCGACTTCACGCTCGAAGGTATCGCGGTCGGGCTGATCCGCAACAACATGATGATGTGAAATGACAGTCCCCAGCTCGTTGCACTCGCGACCCCCGAGGGGAGTGCAGGCCGCTTGGGGCGGCCCGGCGCTGGCCCGCGACTTGCGATGATGGTCAAGTCGCCCAAAGCCCCGAGCGCCGCCGAGTGCGAGCGGCTGGAGCAGTTGCCCAACATCGGCCCGTCGCTCGCGGCCGACCTGCGCATGATCGGCATCCGCAGCCCGCGCGACCTGATCGGCCGCGACGCGTTTGTGCTCTACCAGAGCCTGTGCGCGCAGACCGGCAAGCGCCAGGACCCCTGCGTGCTCGACACCTTCATGGCCGCCACCGACTTCATGCGCGGCGCCGCGCCCGCGCCGTGGTGGGCGTATACGCCGCAGCGCAAGCTGCTCTATGGGCAGGTGTAGCCGACAGGTCGGGCAGGACTGTCGAGCGGGCCGGACCAGCGGGAAGGTACCGCGGTAAGGTTTCGCTCAAACGTGTGGCGGGAAGGCGGATCGGGCAGCGCGCCGGGCGGCTCACCCGCCCGGCTTCAACACCAGCGTAGCCGCTGCATCGCCCCGCCCCCACAGCGGCACGTATTCCACCCGCGCCCAGGGCGCCACGAAATCGCGGTAGTGCGCCGACCAGGGCAGGCCGGACTGGCCGCTCGAATGCATCACCCGCGACTGGCTCAAATCAGCCAGGTCGTACAGCGCGCGCAGCGACGGGCCATGTTCGTCGAGGTAGAGCTCGCCGGTGGTCGCATCCGGCCGCAAACCCACACGCGACACGTTGATCGTGTAGGTGTCGCCACCCACCGGCGCGCGCAACTCGAACATCCCGGCCAACGCCTTGACGCGGCTGAACGGCCGGTGTTCGCTGCGCGCCTGATGCGCCGCGCCCCATTGCCACCGCGCGGGGTCGGCGCCGAAGCGGGTTTGAAGCTCGTCAAGCGCGCGGGTGAACGCGGCGTCGTTTTGCATCGCGCAGGTCTCGGCAGCGGGCGTGGCCTTGTCGTCGCACCACCAGGCGTCGCCCCGTTCGAGCACCGCCTCCAGCCCGTCACGGAAGCTGCGCGTGCCCAGCGTGCGGGTGAAGAAATCACCCGCGCCCACCTCGTCGGCAAACACGCCGCTGGTGAGCTGGCGCACCCAGGCCCAGTAGATCAACGGCGCGGCGCGGTTGGCGGCCATGCGGCCGTCGAAGCCTTGCAGCTGCTGCATCGCGGCGGGCGCCAGCGGGTGCTGCGACTTTGCCTTCGCCAGCCAGGGCAGCAGCTTTTGCGCCGCGAGCGAAAGCTCGTCGGCATGCATCTCGCGCAGCGAATCGAGCGAGTGTTTCGGCTGGGCCTGGAGCATCTGCTCGACGCGCTGCTGCCGGTAGGGCAGAGCCCATTCGCTGGTGATGAAGTGCGGGTAGCCGGGCGCATGGATGCGCTGGTTGGCGGTGGCAATCCAGCCGCGCGGCGGGTCCACCTCGCGCGGGGTTTCACCCGCCGGCACCCAGCCGGCCCAGTCGTAACGCGCGTCCCAGCCCGGCGCGGGCACCAGGCCCATGAGGTCGTGCTCGGGTTTGCGCACCGGCACCCGGCCGGGCGAGACCACGCCGATGCGCCCCCCGCGGTCGGCCACCACCATGTTCTGCATCGGCGACACCCAGCCCGCGCTCGCCGCGGCGATGAAGTCGTCGACCGACTTGGCGCGGTTCAGCGCCAGGCCCACGGCGACCGGGTCGGTGTCGGTGTCCAGCGCGGTCCAGCGCATCGCGAGGGCGTAGCCGCCGCGGCCTTCTCCGGCCTTGTCGTCCACGGGCTTGCCGTCCGCGGCCTTGCTCGCACCGATGACATCGTCGGCCACGCCACCCGCGTCCGAGATCACCGGCCCATGCCGGGACACGCGCACCTTGAGCAGCACCTCCGGCTGGCCCTTGACCACGATGCGTTCTTCGACCGTCTCGAAGCTGGCAAATGAACCGTCGGGCATCTGGTACTGCCCCGCGTCGTCGGGCTTGATGCGTTCCAGGTACAGGTCCTGCACATCGGGCCCGGTGTTGGTGAAGCCCCAGGCCACCTGCTCGTTCTGCCCCAGCACCACCAGCGGCAGGCCCGGCATCGTGGCACCCGCCACCTTGATGCCCGGCGCCTCCAGGCGCGCGAAGTACCACAGCGCCGGCGCGGAGAGTTTCAGGTGCGGGTCGTTGGCCAGCAGCGGCTTGCCGGTGGTGGTGTGCGAGCCGGCCACCACCCAGTTGTTGGAGCCGACCCCTTCAATGCCCGAAGACGGCGCGGCCGCCACCAGGCGGTCGATCGAGCGTTCGAACGAGCCACCGACCGAGAAGTCAACTGAGCCGCCAGCCATACCCTCGCCGGAAGCCGCTCTCGCACCGTTCAACCCGGCCACTTTCGCGTCCAGCTTCAGGCCGCGGTACAGCGCCGCATAGTCGGCGGTGGCGAGCGGTTTTTCACCCGGGTAGGCGGGCAGCAGTTCGTCGATGCGCGCCACGCTCAGCTTCGTCGCCATGCGCATGCGGAACAGCTCAGAGCTCCAGTTGCCGCCGAGGTCCCAGGACATCATGATCGACCAGGCCAGGCTGTCGACCGGGCTCCAGTCCTCCAGCGGCAGGCCCAGGATCAGCATCTCCGGCGTGCGGGCGCCGAGGTGCTGGCGCAGGACTTGGTTGATGCCGGCGCTGTAGCCTTCGAGCGCGTCACGCGACTCGGCACTGCCCTTCGTTTTGATCGCTTCCCACTGCGCCGCCGCGGCGCGCCGCACGCCCAAGGCGCGCAGGAAGCGGTCAGTCTCCAGCGCACCTTCACCAAAGGCTTCGGCGAGACGGCCGGAGCCGATGCGCTTGTGGGTCTCAAGTTGCCACAGCCTGTCCTGTGCATGGGCCACACCCAGGCCAAACATCAGGTCGCGCAGCGAGCCGGCGCGGATGCTCGGGATGCCGTGGCCGTCACGCTCGATGCGCACCTCTCCGGCCAGCCCGGACATGCTGAGCGTGCCGTTCACCTCGGGGCTCGCGCGCCGGGTGTAGATCCAGAACGCCAGCACCAGCAGAAGGCACAGCGCGAGCAGGAGCACCAAGGAGCGACGCAGCCACTTCATGGCCGCTCAGCCGCGCAGGAAGTCGGCCTTGCCCAGCTCGACGCCGGCCTGGCGCAGCAGCGCGTAGGTGGTGGTGGCGTGGAAGAAGAAGTTCGCCAGCGCAAAGTGCTTCAGGTACTCCTCGCCTGTGAACTTCAACGGCTCGCCGGTGCGCCGCGGGATCACGATCTCCATGATTTCGCTGCCCGCCATCTGCGCCGCGGTGATCGACTGCGCGAAGTCGATCGTCTTGCGGATGCGCGCGCGCAGGTCGTCCAGCGTGACCTCGTTGTCTTCCCACTTCGGCGTCTCGGTGCCGGCCAGGCGCGCGAGGCAGCCCTTGACCGCATCGCTCGCAATCTGAACCTGGTTTTTCAGCGGCAGCATGTCCGGCGCGAGGCGCAGCCTGAGGTAGTTGTCGGGGTCGAACTTGCGCGCCTCGGCGTGGGCCTGCGCCTTGTCGAGCCAGTTCAACATGTTCGAAAGTGTTTTGATGAACACCGGCGCGCTGGCCGAATGCATTGAGATGCTCATGGAGATGCTGGACATCGGGTGTCTCCGTCCGAGTTGTGCAGGCGCGCATCGTATCCCCGGCCCGATCCGCCTGCCGCCGATGCAAAATCGGCGCATCCCATGAACATCATCATCCTCGACGACTACCAGGACACGGTGCGCAAGCTCGAGTGCTCCACCAAGCTCGAACACCTGAACGCCAAGGTCTTCACCAACACGGTCAAGGGCATCGGGCAGCTCTCGATCCGGCTGCGCGACGCCGAGGTGCTGGTGCTGATCCGCGAACGCACCCAATTCCCGCGCGCGCTGCTCGACAAGCTGCCCAAGCTGCGCCTGATTGCGCAGACCGGCCGCGTCGGGCCGCATATCGACGTGCCGGCCTGCACCCGCCTGGGCATCGCGGTGGCCGAGGGCGTGGGCTCGCCGGTGGCGCCGGCCGAGCTCACCTGGGCCCTGATCATGGCCGCGATGCGCCGTGTGCCGCAGTACATCGGCAACCTCAAACACGGCGCCTGGCAGCAGTCGGGCCTGAAGGCCGCGTCGATGCCGCCCAACTTCGGCATCGGCATGGTGCTCAAGGGCCGCACGCTGGGCATCTGGGGCTACGGCAAGATCGGCCAACTGGTGGCCGGCTACGGCCGCGCCTTCGGCATGAACATCCTGGTGTGGGGCAGCGAGGGCACCCGCGCCAAGGCGGTGGCCGACGGTTTCAGCGCCGCGGCCAGCTGCGAGAGCTTCTTCGAGCAGTGCGATGTGCTCAGCCTGCACCTGCGCCTGCACGACAGCACCCGTCATGTGGTCAAAGCCGAACACCTGGCGCGCATGAAGCAGACCGCGCTGCTGGTGAACACCTCGCGCGCCGAACTCATCGAAGACGGCGCACTGGTGGCCGCGCTGAACCACGGCCACCCCGGCATGGCGGCGGTGGACGTGTTCGAGACCGAGCCGATCCTGCAAGGCCACCCGCTGCTGCGCCTGGAGAATGCGGTGTGCACCCCGCACATCGGCTATGTGGAACGCGACAGCTACGAGATGTACTTCGGCGCCGCGTTCGACAACGTGGTGAACTTCATCAACAAGCAGCCGAGCAACATCATCAACCCCGAGGCCCTCAAGGTGATGCGGTAGTGGACGCCAAAGCGTCCATCCGTTGGTCCTTGCTCGCCGGCAACTTCGCCATCGGCTGCGGCGTGATGGTGGCGCCGGGCTCGCTCAACGACATCACCCGCGACCTGCAGGTCAGCGTGGCGGTCGGTGGGCAGCTGATCACGGTGGCTTCGATCGTGATGGCGCTCGGCGCGCCGCTGCTGGCTGCGGTGGCGGCGGGTTGGGACCGGCGCCGCCTGCTCGTATTCGCGCTCGTCTGGTACGCCCTCGGGCACCTGCTCTCGGCGGCGATGCCGAGCTTTGCCGCGCTGACCCCGGTCCGCGCGCTCACCATGCTCGGCGCGGCCGCATTCACACCCGCGGCCGCCGCGGCGATGGGCGCGCTGGCGCCACCCGAAGCACGCGGCCGCGCGATCACCTTCATCTTCCTCGGCTGGTCGGTGGCCTCGGTGTTCGGCATGCCGCTGGGCGCCTATGTGGGCGAGACCTACGGCTGGCGCTCGGCCTTCGTGCTGGTGGCGCTGATGGCTCTGGCCGCCGCTGCCGGCGTCTGGCGCACGATGCCCGACGGTGTGCGGCCGCCGCCTTTGAGCCTGGCCGCCTGGCGCGAGGTGTTCACGCGCCCGGCGCTGTTCATGCTGGTGATCGTGACCGTGCTGTCCAGCAGCAGCCAGTTCGTGCTCTTCACCTACCTCGCGCCCTACTACAAGCAGGTGCTCGACGCCGACGCCGCCAGCATCAGCGCCCTCTTCTTCTGGTTCGGCCTGTGTGGCCTGGCCAGCAACCTGATGCTCTCGCGCCATATTGACCGCGTGGGTGCAGCACGTGCGGTCACATGGCTGCTGGCGTCGGTCGCGTTAAGCCTGCTGCTGTGGCCGCTGGCCAGCAGCGTGTGGCTGATGGCGCTGGTCATGATCCCGTGGGCGCTGGGCTGCTTCGCGTCGAACTCGGCGCAGCAGGCGCGAATGGCCCAGGCCGCGCCCGCGCTGGCCGGCGCCTTGATCGCATTGAACACCTCGGCGATGTACCTCGGGCAGGCGGTGGGTGCGGGGGCGGGTGGCGCCATCGTGGCCGCCAACCTGGACGCGGGCCGGCCCAC
>JANNGZ010000387.1:0-5879 GCA_031404155.1 Burkholderiales bacterium | reverse complement strand
ACCTGCTTGCCGCCGGTGGATCCGGAAGGCGCTTCCTTGCGCGGCACGTATTTGCCGTTGCGCACGTAAACCGCCTTGTCGCCCGGCTTGAACTCCTCGCGCACGAAAATGTAGGGGCCCGAACCGATGTGCTCCTCGATCTGCTTGAAGGCATCGGTTTCAGCGATGCGCTTCTGCATGATGAAGGGCACATTCGAAGACGGCTTGCCGAGAGCCTCGAGCACGAAGCCGCAGGGTTCCTTCAGCGTCATGCGCACCGAATCGGCGCCGGTGGCTTCCAGCTTGTCGATGAAGCCCATCAGCGCCACGCCCATGGCGTCGCGCTTGCCCCAGCGGTTGAGCGAGGCCACCACGTCTTCGCCGGTCACCGGCTTGCCGTCGTGGAACGCGAGGCCGCTGCGAAGTTTGAAATTCCACGTTTTCTTGTCGGGCGACACGGTCCAGGTATCCACCATCTGCGGTTTGACCTGGTTGTTCTCGTCGGTGCCGAAGAGGGTGTCGTAGATCATGTAGCCGTGGTTGCGGCTCATGTAGGCGGTGGTCCAGATCGGGTCGAGCACCGCCAGGTTCGAGTGCGGCACCACGCGCAGCACGGTGCCCTGGGCGAAGGCGCCCGCACCGGCGCAGACCGTGAGCGCGACAAAGGCGAGTTGGGAGAGCGTTCGGCGGCGCAGCTTCATGGCGTCCTTTCGGTTCGGCGAGGGTTCGGGCGCGGCGTGCGCCGCGCGAGCGACGGAGATTGTGCGGCGCCCCTGCGCCGCGCCTCTTAGGGGCAAACACGGTGCCGGGTCAACCCGCTGCAAGGTCGCCGGCGGCATGCGCCGGGTGCGAAGCCGGCAGCCGCGGCCGGCCGAACAGCTTCTCGCGCAGGGTGCCGGGCTTGTAGGCCGTCTTGAATGCACCGCGCTCCTGGAGGATCGGCACCACCAGCGCGCTGAAGTCCCCGAAACACTCGGGCACCACGGTGCGCGAAAGGTTGAAGCCGTCGACGCCGGCGTCTTCGGTCCACGCGATCAGCTCGTCGGCCACCGCTTCGGCAGACGCCACCAGCGGCGGCTGGCGGCTGCCGAGCACCATCTGCTCGAGCAGCTTGCGTTTCGTCCAGCGCGGCCCGCTGCTGCGCGCAACCGCCTCGATGTTGGAGACGATCGCCTGGCTGCCTTTACCGTCCACCGGCTCGTCGAGGTCGAACTTCGCCAGGTCGATGCCCATGGACGCCGCGGCGTGCACCAGCGCGGCTTCGCTGCTGACATGGCGCTTGTAGTCCTCGAACTTCTCGCGCGCCTCGGCGCTGCTGCGGCCGGTGACGATGGTGGCGCCGAGGAAAACCTTGATGTCGCCGGCGGCGCGCCCGCTGGCCACCGCCTGCGCCCGGATGTCGTTGACGATCGCCTGCACCCCGGGTTTGGTCTGGCCGTTGAGGAACACACACTCGGCATGCGTACCGGCGAAGCGCCGCCCGCGTTCCGACGAGCCGGCCTGGTAGAGCACCGGCGTGCGCTGCGGCGACGGCTCGGCCAGGTGCATCGCGTCGACCTTGAATTGTTTGCCGTGGTGGTGCACCACATGCACCTTGGCCGGGTCGGTGTAGACGCCGGTGGCCCGGTTGCGCAGCACCGCGTCGTTCTGCCAACTGTGTTCCCACAGGCGGTAGACCAGCGCCATGTATTCGTCGGCCAGGTCGTAGCGGTCGTCATGCGCCATCTGGTGGCTGAAACCGGCCGCGCGCGCGGCGCTGTCGAGGTAGCCGGTGACGATGTTCCAGCCGATGCGCCCGCGGGTCAGGTGGTCGAGCGTGGAGACGCGGCGCGCAAACAGGTACGGCGCCTCGTAGCTCAGGTTGCCGGTGACCCCGAAACCGAGATGTTCGGTGGCCGCGGCCATGGCCGGGATCAGCAGCAGCGGGTCGTTCACCGGCACCTGCACCGCACCGCGCAGCGCAGCGTCGGCGTTGCCGCCGTAAACGTCATACACGCCGAGCACGTCGGCGAAGAAGATGCCGTCGAAGAGGCCCGCTTCGAGCGTGCGCGCCAGGCCGGTCCAGTAGTCGAGTTCGAGGTAGCGCGTCGACTGGTCGCGCGGGTGGGTCCACAGGCCCTGCTGGATATGCCCGACGCAGTTCATGTCGAAGGCATTGACGTGGATTTCGCGTGGCATCGTGGGCGGGCCCCGGTGAGTGGTGGAGCTGTGAAGCAGCCGCGGATCGTAGCCCTGAGGCTGGCCTCAGGGATTGCCTCAGGCCGCAGACGGGACCGATGTGACGACCGTTCCGCCGAGCGTCAGAAAGTCACGAGTGCGTTCAGATGTATTCGCACCGGCGACGCAATGCGGGCGAATTGCCACCACCTCCCAGCCATTTCATGGACCACTCCGGGTCACCAGAACCTCGTCGAAACCCGGAGCCCACACCCATGAAGACCAAGCACCTCCTTTGCCTGGCCGCGGCCGTATTGCTGTCCGTGGCCGGGCCCGCGAGTTCCAATCCCCCGAATTTTGTTGCGGGCCAAAAGCTCGACAGCGCGCTCGGCGAACTGCCGCACTACGCCCAGTGGTCCGACCCGAGCGGACACAACCCGCTCGGCCACCGGGTGCTTGGCGAGTCGCTGGACAGCGGGCTGGGCGAATTGCCGCAGTACTCGCTATGGCTCGATTCGAGCGCGCGCCACTGGCTGGGCCACCGCGTACCCGGCGAATCGCTGGACAGCGGCCTGGGCGAACTGCCGCACTACGCGCAGTGGACCGACCCTACCGGCCAGGTCCCGGTCGGGCCGAACACGGTGCGCGTCGGGCAAGCCCGGCGTTAAGCGCTGGTTCAGGCGTCACGGCCTCGGCCCGCAGGCCGGCAACGGCCCGCGCCGACGTGCCGTGACACGCGGCCTGATCCTCGACGACTTCGGCGGCGTCACCAGCCGCATGCTGTTCGAGACGCACCCGCTCACCGAGCGTGCGCTCGGCCTGGCACCCGGCGCCCTCACCTGGTCGGCTTCGACGTGGCCGACCCGGCCGTGTCCTGCACTGCAGCGCGGGGCTTGCTCGGCCTGCCGGTGGTCGCACAATGACGGGACGGAACTTCGAAAATGCAACTCCCATGCCGCACGCCACGAAGATCACCGACCTTGACGCCCATGCCCTGCACGCGGCGATCCACTCGCGCGAGGTTTCGTGCCGCGAAGTGATGAGTGCAACGCTGGCGCGCATCCAGCGCCTGAACCCGCATTTCAACGCGATCGTCAACCTGGCGCCGCAAGACGAGTTGCTGCGCCAGGCCGACGCCTGCGACGCGGAGCTGGCACGCGGCACGTCGCGCGGCTTCCTGCATGGCATGCCGCAGGCGATCAAGGACACCGGGCATGCGCTCGGCTTCCCCACCACCTTCGGCAGCCCGCTGCTGAAGGACACGTTGCCGCGCGAGGACAGCATCTACGTGGCGCGGATGAAAGCGGCGGGCTGCATCGTGATCGGCAAGACCAACATGCCCGAGTTCGGCCTCGGCTCGCACACCTACAACCCGCTTTTCGGCCGCACCGGCAACGCCTGGGATCCCACCGTGAGCGCGGGTGGTTCCAGCGGCGGCGCCGCGGTGGCGATCGCGCAGCGCCTGCTGCCGCTGGCCGATGGCTCGGACTTCATGGGCTCGCTGCGCAACCCCGCCGGCTGGAACCATATCTTCGGCCTGCGCCCGAGCCAGGGCCGTGTGCCCGCGTTCCCGAAGCCCGAGCTGTGGCTGAGCCAGCTCGGCACCGACGGGCCGATGGCGCGCACGGTGCGCGACCTGGCGCGGCTGCTCTCGATCCAGGCCGGGCGCGATGAGCGTGCGCCACTGTCCATCGGCAGTGGGCCGCACGACTTCATGCCGCCAGCCGATGCGAACCTGCGCGGCGCACGCATCGCCTGGCTCGGCGACCTGGGAGGGCATCTGCCGATGGAGGCGGGCGTCCTCACGGTCTGCGAAAGCGCTTTGAAACGCATGGCCGACGCCGGCGCGCTCGTCGAGCCGCTGGTGCATGGCTTCGATGCCGAACGGGTGTGGCAGGCGTGGCTGGTCTGGCGGCGCGCGCTGGTGGCGCCGAGCGTGGCCGCGGTGCTGAAGAGCCCCGCAGCACGCGCGCAGGTCAAGCTGGAAGCGCTGTGGGAACACGACCAGAGCCTGACGCTCTCCTTCACCGAATTCATGCAGGCAAGCGTGGTGCGCGGCGAGTTCCTGCAGCACCTGCTCGGGTTGCTCGGGCGCTTCGATGCGCTCGCGATGCCGGTGGCGCAGGTGTGGCCGTTTGCCCTCGACGAGACCTGGCCGAAGCAGATTGCCGGCCACACGATGGACACCTACCACCGCTGGATGGAGGTGACGCTGTACGCCACCTTCGCCGGCCTGCCGGCGCTCAGCCTGCCGGCGGGTTTTGATGCCAGCGGGCGCTGGCCGATGGGTTTGCAGTTGATCGGGCGCTCGCAGGGCGATGCGGAGCTGCTGCGGCTGGCGGCGGGGTATGAGGCGGTCAGCGCTGAGTTGCTGGCGCGGCGGCCGCAAGAGCCAATTGACGGCGGCGCTGATGCGCCAAGGAGAAATAAGCGGCGACTCCTTCCCCCTTGACGGGGGAAGGTTGGGATGGGGGTGCTTGTTTTTGGGGTGGCCTCGGCTGCGCGGTCACCCTCACCCCAACCCTCCCCCATCAAAGGGGAGGGAGCCATTCGAGCTCAGCTTGACAGCTGCGCCCAAGCCTTGTCCAGCCGCTTCACGCTCACCGGCTGAGGGGTGCGCAGCTCCTGGGCGAAGAAGCTGACGCGCAACTCTTCGATCAACCAGCGGTATTCATCCAGGCGCGCGTCGGCGCCGCCTTTCAACTCGGCCACGCGGCGCAGGTAACGTGATTCGAGCGGGCGCAACTCGGCCAGGCGCTGCGCGTCGCGCGCCGGGTCGGCGCGCAGTTTGTCCAGGCGCAGCACCACGGCCTTGAGGTAGCGCGGGTAATGCTGCATCTGCGTGTACGGCACCTGCATCAGGAAGCGCTTGGGCAGCAGGCGCTGCAACTGCGCGGCGATGTCGTCCGCCACCTCCTTGGGCGCGCGGCTGTCCTTGAGCTTGCGCAGCGCGAGCGCAAAGTCGATCAGCACCGCGCCGGCCAGCCGCGCCACCTCCTGCGCGATCAGGTTCAGGCGTTGGCGGCCTTCGTCGACGCGGCGCGTGAAGCTCGGTGCGTCGTTAGGCAGCGGCTCGGCCAGGAAGGCGCGGTCCAGCGCCACGTCGACGATCTGGTTGCGCAGTTCATCGGCAGTTCCAAGCGCCATGTAGGCCGCCACCATCTGCTGGAAATCCGGGATGTTCTTTTCCAGGTACTTCAGCGGTTCCTTGAGTTGCAGCGCAACGAGGCGGCGCAGGCCGGCGCGGTGTTTGGCGGCCGCGACATCGGGCTCGTCGAACACCTCGATCTCGACATGCGCGCCCTTGTCGACCAAAGCGGGGAAGCCGACCAACGTCTGGCTGCCTTTGCGAATCTCCATCAGCTCGGGCAGCTCGCCGAACGTCCATGCGGTGTAAGGCTGGGCTGCGGGTGCGGCGGGGGTGGTGCTCGACGCGGTCGTGGCCGGCGCTACCTTTCGCGCCGCAGTCGAACCAGCACCCGAACCGACATCACCCACGGCCCCGCCGGCCGTGGCCACCGGCGCCAACTTCATCGCGGCGAGGGCCTGGAAAGCGCCCCGCGCCTGCGCCCCCAGCTCGGCCTTCAACGACGGCAGGTGGCGCCCGGCGCCGAGCTGCCGCCCGTCGTCGCCGACCACCCGCAGGTTCATGAAATGGTGGAGTGCGAGCTGGTCGAGCTTGAAGTCGGCGCGCTGGACATCCAGCTGCGTCTTCGCGCGCACCGCGGCGAGCAGCGCGTCGA
>JANNGZ010000386.1:0-8403 GCA_031404155.1 Burkholderiales bacterium | reverse complement strand
CGCGCCGGAGGCCGGCGTCGGCGGCTGCCTGGTGCATGAAGAGGGCGCGGTGCCGGCGGCCGTCGGTTCGCTGGTCTACCTCAACGCCGGGCCGGCGCTCGACCCGGTGCTGGCACGCGCGGCCGCGGCCGGTGGCCGCATTGCGACGCCGAAGACGGCGCTGCCCGAAGGCATGGGCTTCTGGGCCCATATCGACGATTGCGAAGGCAACCGCGTCGGCTTGCATGCGATGGCCTGAGGTCCGGGCCGCGCCCGTCAGGCCGGCCGACCCATCACCCCACAAGGGCACGTAGGATCGAGGCGGCGCGGCACCGCGCCGCTCTCGCGACGAGCAAGCGCGGCGAGCCCGCCAGGAGAACCGAGCATGGACGCGACCCCCCCGACAACCCCGATCACCGCGATCGTCTCGCTGCACGGCATCACGCCGCAGCCGCGGCCGCCGGAGTTCCGCCCCAGCGGCGCGACCGCCGAGCGCTTCGACGCCAGCATCGCACGCCTGAGCGCCGGCTTCGGGCTCAAGCGCCTGGGCTGCAACGTCACCGTCTTGCCGCCGGGCATGGCCGCGTTTCCGATGCACAGCCACCGCGCCAACGACGAGCTGTTCCTGATCCTCGCCGGCAGCGGTGAGCTGCGCCTGGGCACGGCGCGGCATGCGGTGAGGCAGGGCGACCTGATCGGCTGCCCCGCCGGCGACACGAGCACCGCGCACCAGTTGCTCAACACCGGCGCGGTCGAGCTGCGCTACCTCGCGGTCAGCTCGACGATCGACCCCGAAATCTGCGAGTACCCGGACTCGGGCAAGGTCGGCGCGTACTGCGGGGACGAGCTGAGCGGCCTGGCACACCTGACCCGCTACGCCGACCAGGTCGACTATTGGGACCGCGAGTAGGCGGCTCGCCGAGCGCCAACCGCCATGCGCCGTGGCGACCGCCTGTTCCAGGTCGTGCAGCTGGTGCGTGGCCGGCGTTTGTCGACCGCGCAGTTCATCGCCCAGCGCCTGGAGGTGTCGCTGCGGACCGTGTACCGCGACGTGGCCGACCTGCAGGCGCAGGGCGTGCCGATCGAGGGCGAGGCCGGTGTCGGCTACCGGATGCGCGCGGGCTTCGATTTACCGCCGCTGATGTTCACCCACGCTGAAGCGCAAGCCCTGGTGGCCGCGGTGCGCATGGCCCAACCGCGGCTGGACGGCGCGCTCGCGGCGGCGGCCGAGGCTGCCCTGTCCAAGGTGCTCGCGGTGCTGCCCGCCGCCGCGCGCGCGGCGGCCGAAAGCCTGGCGGTCTATGCCCCCGCGGCCGGCCTGGAGCCCACCACCCGTGTGCACCTGCAAGCACTGCGCGTGGCGGCCGAGAACCGGCAGAAAGTGTTCCTGCGCTATGTCGACCTGGAAGAGGCACCCAGCGAACGCACGGTGCGCCCGCTCGGCTGCTTTTTCTGGGGTGCGGTGTGGACACTCGCTGCCTGGTGCGAGCTGCGCCAGGACTTCCGCAGCTTTCGTGTCGACCGCATCGTGGCGCTGGAAGAACGCGGCGGGCAGTTCCGCGACGAGCCCGGCAAGACCCTGGCCGACCTGCTGCGCGCGATCCAGGCACCCCACCGCCTTTGATGCGGGCGCGGCGCGGCACCGGCGCGGCACCGGCGCAAATCGGGCACCATCGCGGCTTCGATTCACTTCGTTGGCGCGGCGCGATGGACAACATGGACTTGACGGTGCTGCGCCAGGTGCAGCAATGGCGCGCCGGCGGGCACCGCGTGGTGCTCGGCACCATCACCCGCACCTGGGGCTCGGCGCCGCGGCCGGCGGGCTCGGTGGTGGCGGTGAGGGGCGACGGGCAGATCACCGGCAGCGTCTCCGGCGGCTGCATCGAAGACGACCTGGTCGCGAAGATCAAGGACGGCGCGCTCGCGCTCAACGCGCCGCAGGTGACGCAGTACGGCGTCGGCGCCGAGGCCGCGCAGCAGTTCGGCCTGCCCTGCGGCGGCCTGCTCGAACTGGTGCTGGAACCGGTGGGTGAACACACCCGTGTCGACGAGTTGCTGGCCATCCTGGCCCGCGGCGAGCGCATCACGCGGGTGCTCGATTTGCACAGCGGCGCGGTGCGCCTGGAGCCACCCACCCGCGGCGACGTGGTGCAGCTCACCGAGCGCACGCTCACCACGCACCACGGCCCGCAATGGCGGCTGCTGATGATCGGCGCCGGGCAGATGACGCAGTACCTGGCGACGATGGCGCGTGCGCTCGACTACGAAGTGCTGGTCTGCGACCCGCGCGAGGAGTACAGCTTGGAGGTGCCCGGGGTACGCCTGCTGCGTGGCATGCCCGACGACGTGGTGAAGGAACTCAAGCCCGATGGCCATACCGCCATCGTCGCCTTGACCCACGACCCCAAGCTCGACGACCTGGCGTTGATGGAGGCGCTGACCAGCGACTCGTTTTATGTCGGCGCGATCGGCTCGCGCCTGAACCAGAGCAAGCGCAAGGCGCGCCTGGCCGAACACTTCGGCATGAGCGAGGCGCAGCTCGCGCGGCTGCACGGGCCGGTGGGCATCAAGAACGGCGCGCGCACGCCGCCGGAGATTGCGGTGGCGATCCTGGCCGAGATCACCGCCTCGCGTTATGGCTACACGATCCCCGAGCCGCTGCCGCCGGCGGGCGCGGTGAGCCCCGATGCGGGCTGCGCGGTTTGACGCCCTTTCGAGCCGAAGCAACGAAAGCCACGATGACGATACAACTGCACTACTTCCCCGGCAACGCGAGCATGACGCCGCACCTGCTGCTCGAAGAACTCGGCATCCCCTTCGAGCTGAAGTTCGTCGACCGCGCTGCCAACGCGCACAAGACCCCCGAGTACCTGAAGCTCAACCCGAACGGGCTGATCCCGGTGCTGGTGGATGGGGACCTGGTGCTGCACGAAACCGCGGCGATCGCGCTCTACCTCGCGGACAGCTATCCGCAGCATCAACTCGCACCGGCCCTCGGCACACCCGAGCGCGCGCTGTTCTACAAGTGGATCGTCTGGCTGTCGAACTCGGTGCAGGCCATGATGCCGCACTACTTTTATGCCGACCGCATGGTGAGCCCCGGCAATGCCGAGGGCGCGCTGCAGGTGGGTGCGCAGGCCGAAACCCAGCTCGGCGCGATGTTCGACCAGATCGACACCCAGCTCGCGAGCCATGGCGGGCCATGGCTGATGGGCGAGCGCTTCAGCGCCCTCGACCCCTACACCTTCATGCTGTGCCGCTGGAGCCGCGGCTTCAAGCGCCCGGCGCGCTCGCTGCCGCATATCGCGCCCTTCCTTGCGCGCATGCTTCAGCGGCCCGCGGTGCAGCGGGTGCTGGCCAGCGAAAAACTCTCGGCGCCCTTCGTCTGACTCGCGGATGAACTGACCGCTGAACCGGGGCTGACGATGATGAAGTCTTTCGGCAAGAAACCTGAAGGCCTGCGCCTCGAACGCATCCAGGCCTCGTCGATGTGGGCCGGAGCATCGTTCCGCAACCAGCACCCGGTGCTGGCCGGCTTGCGCGACAGCAGCGCGCCGCGGCCGACGCTCACCGAGTTCCTCTGCAACGACGGCCGCCGCGTGCCGCTGGGCCCGCTGCCGTCGGTGAACCCGCTTCAAGCGTGGCGGCAAATACCGCAAAGCGGGCTGCGCGCCACCTGGCTCGGGCACTCCACGGTGCTCATCGAAATCGACGGCCTGCGTGTCCTGACCGACCCGGTGTGGGGACCGCGGGCGTCGCCCTCGCGCATCGCCGGGCCGAAGCGTTTCCAGCCGGTGCCGGTGGCCTTGAAAGCGCTGCCACCGATCGATGTGGTGATCGTCTCGCACGACCACTACGACCACCTGGACTACCCGACGATCCGCGAACTGGTCAAAAGCGAGGTGCCGTTTGTCACCTCGCTCGGCGTTGGCGCGCACCTCGAAGCCTGGGGCATCGCACCCGAGCGCATCACCGAGCTGGACTGGTGGCAATCGCACCGGCTGCCGAACTCGGAGCTGACGATCACCGCCGCGCCGTCGCAGCACTTTTCCGGGCGCGGCTTGAAAGACCGCAACGCGACGCTGTGGTCGTCGATGGTGGTTCGGTCGCCGCGCCACAGCGTGTTCTTCAGCGGCGATACCGGCCTCACCACCGAGTACGCGACGATCCGCGAACGCCTCGGGCCCTTCGACCTGGTGATGCTCGAAGTGGGCGCCTTCCACCCGAGCTGGGGCGACATCCACCTCGGCCCCGAGAACGCACTCAAGGCCCACGCGCTGCTCGGCGGCGGCGCGTTTTTGCCGGTGCATTGGGGCACCTTCAGCCTGGCCCTGCACGCCTGGGACGAGCCGGCCGAAACGCTGCTCGCACGGGCGCCAGGGTTCGACGCGCAGCTGTTGATGCCGAAGCTGGGCGAGCCGGTGGAGCCGGCGTATGCCGAGATCGTGACCCCGTGGTGGCGCGCAGCCGAGAGCGGCAAGCGGCGCAAGTCGGCACTCGAGCCGGCGCGGGAAATCGCACCGGCGGCGTTGCCGAAATCGATGCCTTGGCCGCTGGATTGACGGGCAAGGCACCCAAGCTTGCGCCGCCCTACAAACTCCCCGTCACCCGCAACTTCTCCAAGCGCAGCGCAAGCTGCTGTTGCAGCTCTCCGATGCGCTGGTTCAGACGCCGCCGCTCGTCCTCGTCGGTGCAGGTTTTCACCTCCTCGCGCAACGCAGCGACCTGGCGGAACACCTCGACTTCGGGCAGCAGCACGCCGGCGTCCTTGAGCAGCTTGAAGCCCATGCGCAGCTCGGGCGGGGTCTCGTCGTAGCCGTCGCCGAAATCCAGCGGCTTGCCGTAACTCGGCGCGGCCTCGAGCTCCCCCGAGGCTTCGCTTTCGCACAGCGCGCGGCCGATGTGATCCTCCAGCAACTGAAGGCGCTGGGCGCGCTTGTCTTCGGCGTTCATGCTTCGGCGTTCATGTTTCGGTGTTCATTTTGCGGCGTTGATCGGCAGGCCCTCAGGCGCGGCGTTCCAGCGGCACCTGCAAACATTCGGCCCAGTGGCGCGTCAGCGGCGTGGCCGGCTTGGCGAGCAGGCGTTCACCGAGCAGCGCGCGGCCGAGCGGGCGGTGCGTGGCGCTGCGCGCGCAGGCGGCGAGCAGCGTCTGGTCGATCAGGTCGCGCTGCGCGTGGCTACCGCCGAAGCGCTGCGCGTGGGTGCGCACCGGGTAGAGCAGGTTGGCCGCGGCGTCGGCGTCGCCTTTGGCAAACGCGAGCAGACCCCGCATCAGCGGCAGGCCCACCTCACGCGCGACCGCATGGTTGGCGCGTGCCGCGTCATCGGCGGCGAGCGCGCGCGCCGCGCAGCGCGCCAGCCACGACTCCGCACGCAAAGTGTCGCCCGCGGCCAGCATCGCGAGCAGGGCATGCAGGTCGTTGAACGCGTAGTAACCAGCGGCACGGTCGCTGTCGTCCCAGCCCGCCACCAGCGCTTGCGCGCGCGCGGCCACGTCGGTGCCGAGCAGGTGAAGCCGCCACAGCAGCGACGCGGCGTCCACCCGTTGCAGCGTGATCTGCAGCGCGCCGCCGGCAAGGTGGCTGTCGGCCAGGCGCAGCGCGCCTGGCATGTCCATGCCTTCGAGGCGGAACAGGCATTCGTGCCAGCGCAGGTGGGTGGAGAATCCGTTGCCCTCGCTCCACGCCGGGCGGTGCTGGCGCAACCAGGCCGCGCCTTCATCGAAGCGGCCCTGCATCTCCATCACATGCGCCACCGCGTGCATCGCCCACGGCGTGCGGCCGTCCAGCGTGACCGCACGCCGGCCCGCGTCTTCGGCCTGGGCATACAGGTTGGCCTCTTCGAGCCCGAAGGCGTGCAGGCCCAACACCTGCGGGTAGAGCGCGTCGCTCGCATCCCACTCGTGCAGCACCCGCGCCGGGCGGCCGCGCAGGTTGGGCCCGTCGCCGCGATAAAAGTCCCAGAGCTGCGCCCATTGCAGCGCCAGCGCGTCGCGCGGGTGTTCGATCAACAAGGCATCCCAGCTGCGGCAGGCCTGGTGCCAGCGGCCGGCGAGGATGTCGCGGGTGGCGGCGAGGTGCGCACGCTCACGTTCGGGTGCAGCGCTGGTTTCGAGCGCGGCGGCGGCGTCGAGCGTTTTGGCCGCTTCGCTCAGCAGCGCGGGCTCGGTGAGGCTGAGCAGGAAGCCGGCTTTCATCACGCGGGGCAGCAGCCATGCGGGGTCCGCCGCGATCGCCAAGTCGAGGTCGGCCAGCGGCGTGTCGTAGAACGACATCATTCGCCACAGCGCCTTCTCGGCGTGCGCCTGGGCCTCAGGCGACGCCGTGCCGACCGGGTTGCCGCGGTTGTCCTTCATCGTCGCTTCCGGTTGAGTTGCGCGCAGATGCCGCTTGTGCCGAGCTTGTGCCGGTCAAGCCGGCGGCGACGGCCAGTCGCGCTGCGTCGGCCGCAGGCGCTCGTAGGCGCGCGCCGCGCGCAACACGCCGAGGTCGTCGTGGCGACGGCCCACGATCTGCAAGCCGATCGGCAGGCCGGCGGCGGTGGTGCCGCAGTTCAGCGAGATCGCCGGCTGCTCGCTGAAGTTGTAGGGCAGCGTGAACGCTATGTGCTCGAACGGGCGCTGCGGGTCGTGGATCGGGCTGGCGAGTTCGGCGGTAAACGCGGGCACCGGGCTCACCGGCGAGAGCACGAAGTCGTAGGGCTGGGAGGCCGCCACGACGGCGTCGCGCATCACGCCCATCTGGCTCTGGCCGTTGAACACGTCGGCACCGCTGAAGCCGGCGCCGGCGCTCGCCCAGTCGCGGATGTAGGGCAGCACTCTGGCCTGGCGCTCGGGCGGCAGCGCCGAGATCTCAAGCCATGCGCGCATGCGCCAGAAGCGGTCCAGGCCTTCGACCATCGCGCGGGTGGTGAACGGCGCCAGCGGCTCGACGATCGCACCCGCGGCCTCGAACGCACGCGCGGCGGCCACCACCGCGCCGCGCACCTCGGGCTCCACGCTCAAGCCCCAGCCGGCGTCCAGGTGCAGGCCGATCTTCAGGCCGCGCAGGTTCAACTCCAGGTCGCTCCACGCGATCTGTTGCGCGGGCAGGCTCATCGTGTCGCGCCAGTCGGGTTGGCTCAAGCACGCCATCATCAGCGCGGCGTCCTGCACCGTGCGGGTCATCGGCCCGGCGACGCGGCCGGCGAAGGGCGGCTTGATCGGCACCCGGCCGAGGCTCGGTTTCAGGCCCACCACGCCGCACCAGCCGGCGGGCAGGCGGATCGAGCCGCCGATGTCGGTGCCCACATGCAGCGGCCCGTAACCCGCCGCCGCCGCCGCGCCCGCACCCGCGCTCGACCCGCCGGGCGTCTTGCTCAAATCCCAGGGGTTGCGCGCCAGCTTGTGAAAGCTCGACAGGCCCGAGCTCAGCATGCCGTAGTCGGGCATCGTGGTCTTGGCGATGAAAACGCAGCCGGCCTCGCGCAGCCGGGCCGCGGGCGGTGCGTCTTCAAGTGCGGGTTCGAGCAGCGCGGCGGCGGTGCCGATCGGCAGCGCCACACCCTGGGTCGCGATGTTGTCCTTGAGCGTGCAGGGCACTCCGTCCAGCGGCGACAGCGGCAAGCCGTCGTGCCAGCGCTGTTCGCTGGCGCGGGCCTGTGCCAACGCGGCCTCGGCGTCGAGGGCCCAAGTGGCGCAGATGTGCGGCTCCCAGCGTTCGATGCGCGCGAGCACCGCCTGCGCCACCTCCAGTGGCGACAACTCGCGGGCACGGAAACGCGCCGAGAGGTCGGCGGCGGAGAGGTCGTGCAGCGCAGCGCTTGTCATGGCAAGTTCGTCATCGCAGGTTGGTCATTTGATGCCCGGCTCATTGCCATGACACAGCGGCCATGTCGTTCGCCGCGATCGGCGAGCTCGACCACAGGCCCTTCAACCCCCTCTTCGCCACCGCCACCTGCGCCGGGTTGAAGATGAAGGCATTCACCGCGTCGGCAGCGATCAGGCGTTGCAGGTCGCCGAACAATTTCAAGCGCTCACCCGGATTCGCTGAGGCCGCGTGTTTTGCCGCCAGCTCGCGGAAGGCCTTGCTGTCGTAGCCCCAGTAGTAGCCGGTGTTGGCGTACTGCATGTAGTCCAGCGGCTCGACGTGGTTGATGATCGTCAAGTCGAAGTTGCCCTTGAAGGTGCCGCCGAGCCACTGCGCCCATTCGACGTTTTCGATCTTCGCCACCACGCCCACCTTGGCCAACATCGCGGCCACCACCTCGCCGCCCTTGCGCGCGTATTGCGGCGGCGGCAGGGTCAGCGTCACGTTCAGCGGCGTGGCGACGCCGGCTTCCTTGAGCAGCGCCTTGGCCTTCTCGGGGTCGAACGGGACCTGCGCGGTGAGGTCGACATAGCCCGCGTCGGTGGGCGCGAAATGGCTGCCGATCGGGCGCCCC
>JANNGZ010000385.1:0-10538 GCA_031404155.1 Burkholderiales bacterium | reverse complement strand
TGACGATGGTGATCAACCTGATCACCGACCTGCTCTACAAGGTGGTCGACCCGCGGGTGGTGCTCAAATGAGCGCCGCCGGGCCGTTCCCAAGGCGCTCGGCCTTGCAGGCCGCGCGGTCGCGAGACGCGACCGCCCTTCGGTTCGTCCAAGCCGACGCAGGTCGGCTTGGAGCCGCGGACCTCAGCCCCCTCGGGGGGACCGGCGCGCAGCGGCGTAGGGGGCACGCATGAGCCGCCGGGCCGTTCCCAAGGCGAACACCGCAGTGCGCAGCACGGAGGTTGCCTGATGAGCGCGGTGCTTCAGCCGGGGTCGGCCGCGCCGGTGGTGGTCGAGCGGTCCGAGGGTGTCTGGCATGCCGCGTGGCGGCGCTTCAGATCCGACCGCGTGGGCAGCGTGTCGCTGCTGATCGTGCTCGCCTTCCTGCTGTTGATCCTGCTCTCCGCGGTCGGCTTGGTGGCCAGGGGCTGGCAGACCGAGGTCGGGGTGCCGAACGCGCCACCCACCTTCGCCGGCGCGGCGCCGCCGGAGGCGCTGGGCACGATCGAAGTACCGAAGGGGCCGAACGTGGACCTTTCGGCGGTGGACCCGCTGGCGCCGCGCTACAAGGAATGGGAAGAGCGCGCGAAGAAGTTCGCGACCACGCAGACGGTGAAGGCTGACACGCTGCCGCTTGGCGGCGACCGGCTCGGCCGCGACGTGCTGTCCAAGGCGGTGAAGGGCACCGAAATTTCGGTCTTTGTCGGTGTGCTCGCCGCGCTGGTGGCGACCACCATCGGCACCCTGCTCGGCGCCTTCGGCGGCTTCTTCGGCGGCAAGGTGGGCGACTTCCTCGAGTGGCTCTACAACGTCTTCGAGGCGATACCGAACATCCTGCTGATCTTCGCGTTCGCGGCGATCTTCGGCCGCGGCATCGGCACCGTGGTGATCATCCTCGGCCTCACCGGCTGGACCGGCCTGTACCGGCAGGTGCGCGCCGAGTTCATCAAACACGGCAGCCGCGAATATGTGCGCGCGGCAGAAGCCATCGGCGCGAGCGTGTGGTCGCGCATCTTCAAGCACATCCTGCCCAACATCAGCCACGTGATCCTGGTGCGCATGGGCCTGCTGGTGGTCGGCTTCATCAAGGCCGAGGTGATCCTGTCCTACCTCGGGCTGGGCGTGCCGGTGGACCAGGTGAGCTGGGGCACGATGCTCGCCGAAGCACAAAGCGAGCTGATCCTCGGCCACTGGTGGCAGCTTGCCGCCGCCACCGTGTTCATGTGCGTCTTCGTGACCGCGTTTTCCTTGATGGCCGACGCGGCGCGGGACGCGCTGGACCCGAAGCTCAGAGGCCTGGAGTAAGCCATGCTGCTCAGTATTAAGGACCTCAAGGTCGCCTTCCGCATGGGCCGGGTCAACGGCGTCGAGCAGCGTGCCGATGCCGTCAAGGGTGTCAGCTTCGACATCCCCGAAAACTCGACCGTCGCGCTGGTCGGCGAATCGGGCTCGGGCAAGAGCGTCACCGCGATGTCGATCGTGAACCTGCTGCCGAGCAACGCGGTCCGCGAAGGCCGCGTGATGTGGCAGGGCCAAGACCTCTTGCAGGCCACCTTGCCGCAGTTGCAGGCGCTGCGCGGGCGCGAGATCGCGTGTGTGTTCCAGGACCCGATGCAGTCGCTGAACCCGGTCTTCACCGTCGGCTCGCAGGTCGTCGAACCGCTGGTCAAACACATGGGTTTGAGCCAACGCGCGGCGCTGGAGCGGGCCGAGGCGCTGATGGTCGAGGTGGGCATCCCCGAGCCGAAGCGGCGCCTGAACGCCTACCCGCACGAGCTTTCGGGCGGGCAGCAGCAGCGGGTGATGATCGCGATGGCGCTGGCCTGCGAGCCAAAACTGCTGATCGCCGACGAGCCGACCACCGCGCTGGACGTGACCATTCAGCGCCAGATCCTCGAGCTGCTCGGCCGGCTCAAGAACAAACACCGCATGAGCCTGCTCTTCATCAGCCACGACCTCGGGCTGGTGGGCGAGATTGCCGACCATGTGGTGGTGATGCGCCACGGCATCATCCGCGAGCAGGGCCCGGTGGCCGGCATCTTCGCCTCGCCGCAGGACCACTACACCAAGGCGCTGCTGGCCTGCCGGCCCGGCCTGGAAGGCAACCCGGGGCGGCTGATGGTGATCGACGACCATGTTGCCGGGCGTGCCGCCCATGCCGAGGCCCAACCCAAGGACCCCAGCGCGCCGGTGGTGCTCGAAGTGCGCGCGCTGGCCAAGAGCTTCTGGCTCAAGCAGGGCGTGTTCGGCCGGCGCGAATTCAAGGCGGTACAAAACGTCAACTTCAAGCTGCGCCGAGGCCATACGCTGGGCGTGGTCGGCGAGTCGGGCTCGGGCAAGACCACGATGGGCTTGACGCTCTTGCGCCTGCACGAGCCGAACAACGGACCCTCCAGCGGCGAGGTGATCTTCGACGGCCTGAACCTGCTCACGCTGAGCGCCCGTGAGCGGCAGGTGATGCGCCGGCGCATCCAGATCGTGTTCCAGAACCCCTATGCCTCGCTCAACCCGCGCTTCACCATCGGCCAGACGCTGGTCGAGCCGATGGTCATCCACGACATCGGCGCCAACCTGGCCGAGCGCGAACAGCGGGCGCGTGAACTGCTCGGCAAGGTCGGCCTGGACGACCGCGCCTTCGGCAAGTACCCGCACGAGTTTTCCGGCGGCCAGCGCCAGCGCATCGCGATTGCACGCTGCCTGACCTTGAACCCGGAGGTGCTGGTGCTCGACGAAGCGGTGAGCGCGCTGGACGTGAGCGTGCAGGCGCAAGTGCTGAACCTGTTGCGCGACCTGCAGGACGAGTTCGGCTTCGCCTACGTTTTCATCAGCCACGACCTGGCCGTGGTGCGCTTCATCAGCGACGAGGTGCTGGTGATGAAGGACGGCGTGGTGGTCGAGCAGGCCAGCGCGCAGCAGATCCTGGCCGCGCCGCGCGAGGAGTACACCAAGCGCTTGCTGAGCGCGGTGCCGCGGGGCTACCGCGCCGCTGTGTAAAGCGGCGACCTGCGAAAGGGATCGGGCAGCGCTTTGATGCGCCGCGCCCGCCGGTCCCGGCAGCCGGCATGCCGAAGCCGGGTTAGCCCGTAGCCGGCGCTGCGGCGCTTTGCCCGTCACTTTTGTGGGGGCATCGAAATGATGACGACCAGCGTGGTCGAAGTTGTAAGCGCCGAGCCGATCGCGACAAATTTGGGCGCCTCGGGTGCAGCCGAATGTGACGCGTTTGTGATGCGCTTCACGCGCCAACGCCGGTTTGGCTATTGGCACGGAAGCTGCACTGCATTAGCTGTCCGACCGCCGCACCCGAAGGAGCCCCGATGCCCAGCCACCACGCCTACCACCCGAACCGCTCACGCCGCATTCGCCCTGCCGGGGCCGGGGTCAGCGGGGGTGCCTCGTCGCTGCTGCGCTTGTCCACTGCAACGAGCCCGCGCTGGCCGTCGGCCGAGTCGGTCGCCGAGTGGATCGACAGCGCCGCGATGAATCTGGACGGCCCGGTCACCGCGCCGATGGTGGCGCCCGCTGCCGACGCGGCTTCCGAAATTTTCACCCGCCTGCGGCCGAGCCCTGTGCTCGGCAGCGGCGCCATGCGTTGAAGGAGTCGAACACCATGGAGTTCATCCGTCCGATTCGCAGAGCACCGGTGCTGACGCGGCGCACCCCGTCTCCGAGCCCCACGCAGCCGGCCGACCTCGGCCCGCCGATCCGCTCCGCGCGCGTGGCCACGCCGATGCAGTTGAGTTTCAATTTCAAGCCGCGCTGAGCCGGTGGCCTCCTGGGCCGGTGAATGCGGCGCCTCTGGACGACGGGTTGACGTCCAAGGGGAGCGGGCGACGCGGGGGTGAATAGAGCGCACCCTCGCATTCAGCGTCCCGCTCCCCCCTTTTTTTTCCGCCTTCCGGTTCGGTTTCAGTTCGGCTTGGCCAAACCCAGCCTGGCCACCAGGGCACCTTCTCGCTTGAAGGTGTCCTCGGCGAATTTGCTGTACTGCTGCGGGCTCATGTAGAGCAACGCCTGGTCGTACTTGGCCAGCGCCTGCACATGGCTCGGCATCTCCATCGCCTGCTTGAACACATCGTGGATGCGCGCCACCAGCGCCGGCTCCATGCCCTTGGGCCCGCCGATGCCGTAGGGCGAGGCCTGCACGATGTTCAGGCCCAGCTCCTTGAGTGTCGGCACCTCGGGGAACTTGGCCAACCGCTGCTCGCCCCAGGTGTTGAGCACCCGCAATTTGCCGGCGGCGACATGCGGCGCGAAGCCGGTGGAGTCGGCCGCGGCCATCAGGTGGCCGCCGAGCAGGGCCTGCATCAAGTCGGCACTGCCCTTGTAGGGCACATGGTTGAGTTGCAGCCCACCGGCCTGCAGCGCGATGTCTTCCATCGTCAGGTGCGGGCTGGTCAACGTGCCGGTGGAGCCGTAGCTGAGCTTGCCCGGGTTGGCCTTGGCGTAGGCCACGAAGTCGGCCCAGTTCTTGATGGGCGAGTCGCTCGGCACCACGATGCCGAAGGCGTAGCCGGTGATGCCGATGATGTAGCTGATGTCCTTCACCGGGTCCCAGGTGATGCGGGTGGCGTAGGGCAGGCGGAACACACCGAGCGGAATTTGCGCCAGCGTGTAGCCGTCGGGCTTGCTCTGCTGCATCTGCTGCGCCGGCAGGGTGCCGCCGGCGCCGGGTTTGTTGTCGATGAGCACCTGCTGGCCGAGCAGCTTGCTCGCGTTTTCGGCCAGCACACGCATCGTGATGTCGGTCGGCCCGCCGGCGGGGAAGGCGACCATCAGCTTGACCGGCTGGGTCGGCCAGGTCGTGGCCTGCGCCCGCGCCTGCGGGTACGGCAGCGCAAACGGCAGGGCGCTGGCGGCGATGAAGTTTCTGCGGTTCATGCGGGGCTCCGGTGGTGGTGCGCCACTTTGCAGCGGCCGCCACGCCGCGGCAACCGGGCTTGCCCCGCTGGCGCCACGGCGGCGCTGCGGCACACTGCGCCTGGCCCTTACTTCCGGATCCCGCCACATGAAGCCCCGTCGCCGCCCTCTCCTGGTTGCCATACCCCTTGTCGCCGCCCTGCTTTCAGCCTCGCCCTGGTTGGCGCTGGCGCAAACCTGGCCGAGCAAACCGGTGCGCATCGTGGTGCCCTTCGCCGCTGGCGGCACCACCGACATCCTGGCGCGTGCGCTCGCGCCGGAACTCTCCAAAGCCTTCGGCCAGCCCTTCGTCGTCGACAACAAACCCGGCGCCGGCGGCAACAGCGGCGCGGCCGAGGTGGCCAAGGCCGCGCCCGATGGCTACACCGTGCTGATGGGCACCGTGGGCACCCACGCGATCAACGTGGCGCTGTACCCGAAGATGCCCTACGACCACATCAAGGACTTTGCCCCGGTCACGCTGGTGGCCGGGGTGCCGAATGTGCTGGTGATGAACCCGGCCTCGGCGCAGAAGTACGGCGTCAACTCGGTGGCCGACCTGGCCAAGGCCGCGAAGGCCAACCCGGGCCGGCTGAACATGGCGAGTTCGGGCAACGGCACCTCGATCCACCTTTCCGGCGAGCTGTTCAAGGCCATGACCGGCACCTTCATGCTGCACATGCCCTACCGCGGCTCGGGGCCGGCGCTGATCGACCTGATGTCGGGCAACACCGACCTGATGTTCGACAACCTGCCCTCGGCGCTGCCGCATATCAAGAGCGGCAAGCTCAAGGCCATTGCGGTGACGAGTGCGCAGCGCTCGGCCGCGGTCGACCTGCCCACGGTGGCAGAGGCCGGCGGCGCGGCGCTCGCGGGCTACGACGCCAGTTCCTGGTTCGGCCTGCTCGCGCCGGCCGGCACCCCGGCCGAGGTGGTGAACCGCTTGCAGCAAGAGGTGGCGCGCGCGTTGCAAACGCCGGCGATCAAGGAGCGCCTGCTCTCGCAAGGGGCCAACCCGAGCGGCATGAGCCCGGCCGAGTTCAGCCGCTTCATTGCTGCCGAGACGGCCAAGTGGGCGGGCGTGGTCAAGGCCTCGGGCGCGAAGGTCGACTGAAGCGCGGGGGCGTGCCGGGCGCGGCGGCGGCGCGCAGAGCACGCGGCGCACTAACCGCGGTTGAACGCGCTGTGGATGCTGACGCCGACGCTGCCTTCGACCGCGCCGCCGATCCTGGCGCGGTCGCGCGCGCGCAGCACCCGCACCAGCACATCGTGCAGGCGCTGCGCATCGATCGGCTTGGTCAGGAAGTCGTTCATGCCGGCGGCAAACGCATCGTCGCGCTCGGAGGTGAGCGCCGCGGCGGTGAGTGCCACGATCGGCAGCGTGGCCTTGTCGTACTGCAGGCGCAGCAGGCGCGTGGCTTCATGGCCGCTCATTACCGGCATCTGCACGTCCATCAACACCGCGTCGAAGGGTTTCTGCTCGGCAAAGGCCGCGGCCACAGCGGCGATGGCCTGGCGCCCGTCGCTCGCCTGGCGCACCGTGACGCCCCACTGCTCGAGCAGCGCCACCGCGATCATCATGTTGACCGCGTTGTCCTCGACCAGCAGCACCCGCGCGTCGGCCAGGGGCGAGGACTCCTCGTCGAGGCCGCCGAAGTCCGAAGCGGCGTCCTCCCCGGTGGCTTCGCGCAGCGCGATCTCGGCCCAGAAGAGGCTGCCGGCGCCGGGCTCGCTGCGCACACCCACCTCGCCTTGCATCAGCCGCGCCAGCTCGCGGCAGATCGACAGGCCCAGGCCGGTGCCGCCAAAGCGCCGCGTGGTCGAGTCGTCGGCCTGGGTGAAGGGGCGGAACAGCCGGGCTTGAGTCTGCGCATCGATGCCGGGCCCGCTGTCGTGGACTTCGAAGAGCACACGGCCGGGCCGCAGTGCCAGCGCGAAGACGCGCACCCCGCCCTGCGGCGTGAACTTCAGCGCGTTGGTGAGGTAGTTGGCCAGGATCTGGCGCACCCGTACCGGGTCGCCGCGAACACGCCGCGGGATGGCCTGGTCGATATGCAGCTCCAGGCTCAAGCCGCGCGCGTCGGCGAGTGCGCCATAACCCTGGCGCAGCGAGTTCATCAGCGTGCCGAGGTCGAAGTCCACCTCCTCCACATGCAGCTTGCCGGCTTCGATCTTGGACAGGTCCAGGATGTCCGAGATGATGTCCGACAGGCTCTGCGCGCTCTCCGAGATCTGCTCCAGGTACTGGCCGCGGCGGGCCTCGTCCACGCCCGGCTGGCGGGCCAGCCGCGCCAGGCCGAGCAGGCCGTTGAGCGGGGTGCGGATCTCGTGGCTGGTGTTGGCGAGGAAGGCGCTCTTGGCGCGGCTCGCGGCTTCGGCATCGTCGCGCGCACGGGCCAGTGCCTGCTCGATCGCGCGCTGCTGCGTCACGTCCTCGGCAATCCAGATCGTGCCGCGGCTTGGCTGCGAGGGGTCGATCGCCCGCGCGAGCAAGCGGCCGAGGAAGCTGCTGCCGTCGCGGCGGACCAGGGTGCGGTCGAGCTCGACCTGGTCGCCGCGCGCCAGCGCCGCGCCGATCTGCGCGCCGATGGCGGCGTAGTCCTGCTCGCTCGGCCAGACAACACGCCCGGGCTGGCCGACCATCGAGCCCGGCGGCCAGCCGAACATGGCCTCGAAGCACGGGTTGGCGAGCATGAAAGTCTCGTCGCGGGTCATCGCGATGCCGATCGACGCATTGGCCAGGATCGCCTCGCGCTCGAGCCGCTCGCGTTCGCTGTCGCTCACGTCGCGCGCGTTGACCACCAGGTAGTCCAGGCCGTCCCGCACGAAGTGCGCCGCCGAGACCAGCATCGCGGACCGCTGCCCCTGCTTGCCGACGAAGGTCAGCGGCATGTTCTGCACGCTGCCGTCCTGGCGCACCGCGTCCACCAGGCGCCGCCGTTCCTCGGCGCCGCTCCACAGGCCGATGTCGGCCGCGGTGCGGCCGATCACCTCCGCCGAGGTCCACCCCGTCAGGCGGGTGAACGACGGGTTGACCATGTTGTAGCGGCCGGTGGCCATCTCGCTCAGGGTGATCGAGTCCGGGCTGGTGGCCACCAGGTGCGACAACAAACCCTCCGAGCGGCGCAGCGCGTTCTCGGCCTGGCGGCGTTCGGTTTCGTCGATGTACATCGAGAGCAGTGCCGGGCCGCCGTCGGTGGCCACGCGCACGCTGCGCATGCGCACCACCAGGCGCCGCCGGTCCAGCGTCGTCATCTCGAATTCTGCGATCGGCAGCGCGCTGCCCACCGGCTTGCTTTCCAGGTAGGCCAGCCGCGAGCGCAGGTGTTCGCGCGCCTCGTCGCCGTCGATGAACGCGCAGATGTCGACGCCGAGCAGGCCGGCGCCTTTGGCCTGCCCGAGCATGGCCAGCGCCGCCGGGTTGGCGTCGAGCACGCGGCGCTGCCGGTGTAGCACCATCGGCGAGGGCATGCGCATGAACAATTCGCGGTAGCGCGACTCGGTGTCCAGCAGCGCAGTGCGCGCCTTCACGTCGGCGGTGGCGTCGCGGGTGACGCCCCAATAGCCGAGGAAAACGCCGCGCGCGTCGAAGCGCGGCTCGCCGCTGACGACCAGGTGGCGGTTGTGGCCGCGCAGGCTGCGATGGCGCAGTTGCAGGTCGCGGAAGGGCTTGCGCTCCTCCAGGTCGGCGCGCAACGCGTCCAGCGCATCGTCCTCGAAGCTCACCCGCTCGATCTCCCAGGGCGCGCAGCGCGGCGGCGGGGCCAGTGTCCGAAACCTGCTGCCTTCGCGCACCGCGACATGGCTGACGCACAGCTGCGCATCGAGCTCCCAGTACGAGTCCGCCGCGATACCGAGCAGGCCGGCAAAGCGCTGCTCGCGCTCGGCGCTGTCGCGGATCGACGAGGCCAGCATGCGCCACAACATCGCCGCGCCAAGCACGCTGGCGAGCAGGATCAGCAGGTGCATCAGCAGGCGGCGCATCAAGGGCACGTCGGCCACCGCCGCCGCGCCGCGGATCCACTGCATCTGCTCGGCCCAGGCCAGGCCGACCAGCAGCACCGCGCCGAGTGCCGCCAGCAGCACGCCGACGCGCAAGCTGAATGCCGAACCCACCACGCAGACCAGCAGCGCGAACATGCCCAAGCCGGCGCTGTTCAGACCCCATTCGCCGAGTGCGGTGTTGACCGCGATGAGAACGAAGGCGATGGCGCCGGTGACGGCCACCATCGGGGTTGCGTGGCGCGCGTCCAGGCGCGATCCGACCAGGCAGAGCAGCGCAAGGCCGAAGTAGGCGCCGAACTGCACCGCGGTGAACTCCGACAGCGCTGGCGTGCGAACCCACACCAACAGGCTGGACAGGAACGCCAGAGCGGCGCCGAGCCGGAAGTAGTAGCGCGCAACCACCTCGCGCGGTGTGCGCAATGCTTCGGAGTTCGGAGTGGGGTTCACGTCGGTGCTCGGTCCGCGCGCCGCGGCGCGCCGGTTCGAGAGTGTCCCGCCTTGGCCGCCGGTTCGGTGCGAAGGATTACCGGCCCGGGGTTGCGCTGTCGGCCGAACCGCACGGTCCGCGCGGCCGCAGCAAGCTCTTCGGCACGCCTATCGCTCCGGCGCGGCCCGCGCCGAGTTGAGTTGCTGCCGCGTTGCCGCGGCCACGCGGCGGGCCGCCGCGGCAGGCGTCTCGGCGCCGCCGGATTGCGGCGTGGCATACAGCACCGCGCGCGACGAGTTGACGATGATCGGCCCGCCCTCGCGCCAGCCGGCGGCCACCGTGGCCTGCACATCGCCGCCCTGGGCCCCGATGCCGGGGATCAGCAGCGGCAGCGTCGGCGCCAGCGCACGCACCCGCGCGATCTCGGCCGGGAAGGTGGCGCCCACCACCAGCCCGATACGCCCCTGCGCGTTGGCCGCACGCTGCCACGGCCCCGCCGCCAGGCGCGCGATGTGTTCGTACAGCAGCTCGCCCGAGGCGAGCGCTTGCGCCTGCAGATCGCTGCCGCCGCGGTTGGAGGTGCGGCACAGCAAGATCAGGCCTTTGCCGTCGTGGCGCAGGTAGGGCTCGATCGAGTCCAGGCCCATGAAGGGCGACAGCGTCACCGCGTCGGCGCGGTAGCGCTCGAAGGCTTCCCGCGCGTACTGCTCGGCGGTGGCGCCGATGTCGCCGCGCTTGGCATCCAGGATCACCGGCACCGCGGGCGCGACGGCGTGGATATATGCCACCAGCCGCTCGAGTTGCTCCTCGGCACGCTGCGCCGCGAAGTAGGCGATCTGCGGCTTGAAGGCGCAGACCAGGTCCTTGGTGGCGTCGACGATTTGCGCGCAGAACTCGAAGATGCACGCCGCGTCGCCGCGCATCGCGCCGGGGAATTTGGCCGGCTCGGGGTCGAGGCCGACACACAGCATCGACTCGTTGCGCCGGCTGGCCTGCGCGAGCGCATCGGCGAAGTTCATGCCCTTGCTCATCGCAGTGGGTGGCGATCGAATCGGTCCACGCCGATCAACCCAGGCGCCGCGCCAAGGCCGCCGCCATGCCGGTGTAGCTGCCCGGCGTCAGGCTCTTGAGCCGCACGCGCTCGGCCTCGGGCAGCTCGGTCAGCGTGTCGA
>JANNGZ010000384.1:0-36803 GCA_031404155.1 Burkholderiales bacterium | reverse complement strand
CGCCAGCCGGCCTCGGGCAGACGCGCGCTCAAATGGTCGAGGATCCAGCGCACCGAGCGCGCGCCTTCCTCGGCGGGGCCGAAGTTCCATGCCGAGGCAAAGGCCTGGCCTTGTGCCGCAAGCCGCTCGGCCAACAGAAGGTAGCCCGACAGCGGCTCAAGCACGTGTTGCCAGGGGCGCGTCGCCTCCGGGTGGCGCACGTCGACACAGCGGTGCGCATCCATGGCGCGAAAGAAGTCGGGGATCAGCCGGTCGTCGGCCCAGTCGCCACCGCCGATGACGTTGCCCGCGCGAGCGCTGGCGACTGCGGTACCACCAGCCTCAAAGAATGAACTGCGGTACGCCGCGGTGACGAGTTCCGAGCAGGCCTTGCTGCTCGAGTACGGGTCGCGGCCGCCAAGCGCTTCGTTCTCGCGATAGCCCCAGACCCATTCGCGATTCTCGTAGCACTTGTCGGTGGTGACGTTGACCAGCGCGCGCACGCTCTCGCAGGCACGCGCGGCTTCGAGCAGGTGCACGGTGCCGAGCACGTTCACGGTGTAGGTTTCCACAGGGTCGAGATACGAGCGGCGCACCAGCGGTTGCGCTGCCAGATGGAACACCACTTCGGGCGCAGCCGCCCGCATCGCGGCTTTCAGTGCCGCTGCGTCGCGCACGTCGGCCAGCGTGTGCGTGGCCAGACCGTGCTCGACCCGGCAGACAGTGAACAGGTTCGGCTCTGTCGGCGGTGCGGTGGCGTAGCCGTGCACCACCGCACCTGCTCTTTGCAGCCACAGACAAAGCCAGGAGCCCTTGAAGCCGGTGTGGCCGGTGACGAAGACCTTTCTGGCGCGCCAGAACTCGGAGTTCATGACCACATCTTCCAGGGTGCCTGGCCCGACGCCCAGAGATGCTCAAGCTGCGTCTTGTCTCGCAGCGTGTCCATCGGTTGCCAGAAGCCCGCATGTTCAAACGCCATCAGCTCGCCGTCGGCCGCCAGCCGGTTCAGCGGCTCCGCCTCCCAGATGCTGTGATCGCCGACGATGAGGTCGAGGCAAGTGGGCGAGAGGACGAAGAAGCCGCCGTTGATCCAGCCGCCGTCACCGCGCGGTTTCTCGATGAAACCACGTACGGCTGCACCGTCGAGCATGAGCGCTCCATATCGGCCCGGTGGCTGCACCGCAGTGACGGTGGCGAGCTTGCCGTGTTTGCGATGAAACTGCGTCAGCCTTCCGATGTCGACGTCGGCCACGCCGTCGCCATAGGTGAAGCAGAAGGCTTCGTCGCCAGCGACGTGCTCGGCGACGCGTTTCAGACGCCCACCGGTCATGGTTTCGTCACCGGTGTCCAACAGCGTGACCTTCCACGGCTCGGCCTTGCGCTGGTGCACGCGCATTTCATTCTTCTGCATGTCGAAAGTGACGTCGGACATGTGCAAGAAGTAGTTCGCGAAGTACTCCTTGATGACGTATCCCTTGTAGCCACAGCAGATCACGAAGTCGTTGATGCCGTGGGCCGAGTACATCTTCATGATGTGCCACAGGATCGGCTTGGCTCCGATCTCGATCATCGGCTTGGGCCTCAGGTGCGTCTCCTCGGATATCCGGGTGCCGAGCCCGCCGGCCAGGATGACTGCTTTCAATGCCTCTCTCCACCAGTACCGGGGACACCGCAAACGGGCCGCCAACGAATTTTCCCCGGTAGGATGCGGATCAAATCGTCGCGGCCAGCCGAGTCGCCGTAGATTTCTTCCTGCGTCATGGAGGCTGGCTCAGTTGTGGAACGGTGAGGCTGCGTACGCAAGGGCAATACCGTCGCGCAGCCGCGTGCGCGAGCGCCATCCCAACGTGGCCAAGCGGCTAACGTCCAGCAGCTTGCGTGGCGTGCCATCGGGCTTGCTGGCATCGAAAACGATGCGGCCGCGAAAGCCCACCACGTCCATCACAGTCTCGGCCAGTTCGCGGATCGTCACGTCCTCACCGCAACCGACGTTGACCAGCGGGCCGTCGTAGCCTCGTTCCATGAGGTGAACGCAGGCGTCGGCGAGATCGTCGACGTAGAGGAATTCGCGGCGCGGCTTGCCGCTGCCCCAGACCACGTACTCGGCGTCGCCACGCTGCTTGGCTTCGTGCGCCTTGCGGATCAGCGCCGGAAGCACATGGCTGCTCGCGAGGTCGTAGTTGTCGTTTGGGCCGTAGAGGTTGGTGGGCATCACGCTCACGTACTGCCTGCCGTGCTGGCGGTTGTAGGCTTCACACAACTTGATGCCGGCAATTTTGGCAATGGCGTAGGGCTCGTTGGTCGGCTCCAGCGGGCCGGACAACAGGTACTCCTCCTTGATCGGCTGCGGGCAGTCGCGCGGGTAGATGCAGCTTGAGCCGAGGAACATGAGCCGCTGTACGCCGGCCCGGTGCGCGCCATGTATCACATTGGCTTCGACGAGCAGGTTCTCGTAGATGAAGTCGGCGCCGAACTGGGTGTTGGCCTGGATGCCGCCGACCTTGGCGGCGGCCATGAAGATGTAGTCCGGCCGTTCAGCGTCGAGATAGGCTTGCACCGCGCGCTGGTCGAGCAGGTCGAGTTCATCACGGCTGCGATGGACGATGTTGCTGAAGCCGCCCGCCTGAAGCCGACGCACGATGGCGCTGCCGACCATGCCTCGATGGCCCGAGACCAGTATCTTGGCGTGCTGATCAATTCGGCTCATTGCGATATCGACGATGCAATACATCCCGGCACGTCAGCGTCCCTCGAGCGACTGCTGCAAGCGCGCCCGCCGCTCCAACGCGGCCGGATCACGTTTGGATTCGCGCCAGAAATGCCGCGCCACAACGAACATCATCAAGAGCAGCGCACTGCCCACCGTCGCGGCAACAGCGATCAAGGCCCGCTGAGGCCGGCTCTTCTTCTCCGGCACCGTGGCCAGGTCCACCACCTGGATCAGGGCGCCCTCCCGGCTTTCGTCCACCCGCGCCAGCTCGTACTGGCGGGCAAAGAGTTCGAACAATGTTTCCTGATATTTGTACTCGCGCAGCTTGCCGATGTAGTCCGCTCCCTGGCCGGTCGCGTCCGCCGGCAGCTCCAGCTTCAGCAACTGCCCGCGCAACGCCACGAGCGTGCCCTGTGCCTGCTGGAACTCGGGTGCGTTCGGGTTGAGGTAGCTGCCCATCGCCTGCAGGCGCACCTCGGCCGCGGTGACTTCGGCGCGCAGCCGGGCATAGGCCTCGGCCGCGGCTTTGGGTTCGGCCTTGATCGCGCCGGCCGAGAAGCCGCTGGCCTGCAGCGCCACCTGGGCCTGGACCAGCTTGTCCTTGGTCTGCTTGAGCTGGCCTTCGAAGAACACGCGGCGCTGCTGCGCCTCGGTCACTGCCAGCGTGCTGGTGAGCTCGCGCAGTTCCTCCACATGCCGGTTGGCGATTTCGGCGGCGCGCTGCGGCAGCTTGTCGTCGACCTCGACGCTGATCAGCCCGTCCTTGCGGCCAAGCGCGACGCGCACGTTGCCGGCGAGCTCTTTGCGCGCGTCGACTCGGAATTTTTTGTCGTACACGTCCATCAACTTGAAGCGCTCGATCAAGTGGTCCGCCACGGTATTGCTCTGCAGCAGCGCCACGTACTGATCCGCCGGCGTCTTCAAGCCGGCACCACCCGCCAGGCCCGCCAGCGCGCCGAGTGAGGCGAGTGCGGCGCCGGCACTGCTCTGCTGTTGCTGCGGCGGCATGAACGAAGTGCGCGCGGTGAAGGTCGGAGGGATGAGGAACGCGATGCCCAGGGCAACCAGGCCGGCAAGCAAGGGCCCGGCGACCAGCAGCTTGCGGTGAGCGCCGAGCAGCAGCGCCATCTCGAGCAGGCCGATACCGCCTTCGTCGTCCTCGTCGTCGGCAATTCGTTGGTCCGCGTCCGTCATCGATCGGGAGCTCATCTCGCGTCAGTTCTTCAGCGTGGCCAGCGCCGCGGCGCCGAGACCGAACTGGTACAGGATCTGCGTCCACTCCTTGGCCGCCTGGAGGAAGGTGGTCTTGTTCAGCTCCTCGGGCACGAAGATGGTGTCGCCGGGTTCGGCGTTGACGTCGGACAGGCCGCTGCCCAGCGTGAAGAAGCCGCTGTTCTGGCGCCCGCTGACCACGCTGCCGTTGGCGCGCACCACGAACAGGCTGCCGGTGTCGGCGCCGCGTGTGGGCCCGCCGGCAAGGCGCAGGTAGTCCTCGACGCCGCGGCCCGAGGCGTGCAGGTAGCTGCCGCTGTTGAAGACGCTGCCGAAAACGCCCACCGTGGTGGGGCGCGCCGGGATGTAGAGCCGGTCGCCGTCTTCCAGCGCCAGCTCGGGCAGTTGGCTGGTCCCCGGCGTGGCTTGCAACACGATGCGCCCGGTGGGCTTGACCGCACGCAGGCGCTCGATCAATCGGGTGCCCGCGGTGCTGCGCGCAGCCTGCGCGGTGGCTTCGTCGGCCGAGATCGCGCGCTGCGTGGCGCCAGAGCGAGTCATCTCGGTTTCCAGGTCGCGCAATGCGCGCTCGTAGTTTTCCTGCTGGGTGACGCGCACGCTCTCGCGGTTGAACTCGGTGCCGAAGACATAGGCTGACGGGGTGAGGCCGCCGGCGGCGCGGATCGCGTCGCCCACCGAGCTGCCCGGGGGCAGGATGATTTCGCCCGGACGAGCCACTTCGCCTTCGACACGCACCCGCTTGTTTTGCGGCAGCACCGGCAGCGCGGCGTCCACCGCGCTGAAGGCGCGCATCACGTCGCCGTCGCCGGGCGTCTGGGTCAGGTCCTGCGGCAGCGCAAGCTGCTTGATACGCGCGCCGCCGCGTTCGCCCAGACGTTCGATGGCCAGGCGGCTGCGGTCGGCCACCGCGGTGAAGCCGCCGGCCATGAGCAGCACGTCGGCCACCGATTCACCGGTCTTGATCTCGAATACCGCGGGCTTGTTCACGCTGCCGATCAGCGCCACTTGTGGGCCGACCGCGCCGATATGAACCACGTCGTCGGAGGCCAGCACCCGATCGGCGGTCTTGTCGCCTTTGAGCAGCAGCTCGTAGAGGTCGAAGGTGGAGACCAACTGGCCGCCGCGGCGCAACTCGATCTTGCGGAAGCTGCCGGAAGCGGCCGGCCCGCCGGCCTGCATCAGCGCGTTGACGATGGTCGACAGGCTGCTCACCGTGTAGGCGCCCGGGCGCGGGGTGAAGCCGGTGACGTAGACCCGGATGTCGCGCAACTGCGCCAGCGACACGCTGAGCTGGAAGTTGCGGAACACCTGCGCCACGCGCGGCGTGATCGCGGCCTGCAGGTCGGAATACTTCACCCCGGCCACCGGTACCGGCCCCACACGCGGAATGCTGATGCGGCCGCCGCGGTCGACCTTCAGGCGCAGGTCGGCGTCCACCGAGCCCCAGATCGTGAGCAGCAGTTCGTCGCCGATGCCCACCACATAGTCCGCGGGCGCCACCGGCACCGGCTCGCCGGCCTCGCCGCGGGGCGGTGCGGCCATCAGGTCGGCGCCGAAGCGGCGGATGCCGTTCTCCGCGTCGACTTCCTGGCCGGCAATCTTGCGCACGAAGAGCTCGAAATCACTTGGCAGGTAGGGCTGGAACCTGGGGTCGAACGGGTCGCGCCGGTCGCGGCGTTCGAGTCGGTCCAGGCGGTCGGGCCGCTCGGTCCTCTCGCCGCTGGGCGAAGTGCCGGGCGGCGTGCGTGTGCCGGGGTCGGTCTGGCGCAGGCGGATCGGGCCACCGGTGGCGTTGCCGCTGCTCGAATCCTGCGGGGTGGTTTGCGAGGTCTGAGCCCAACCGGGCAGCGCCAGAGGCAGTGTGATCGACGCGACGATCAGGGGAAACAGCGCGGATAACAACGCGGGGGACAACGCGGGGGACAACGCGCCCGTCAGCGCGCCCGTCAGCGCGCTGGCCAGCGCGCTCACCCGGCGGCCGAGCGGCGAGCCGCGTGCCGGGGTGCGGTCGAAGTTGGGCCTTGTCTTGAGCATCGAAGAATCTGTCGGCGCCAGGCGCGTGGTCATGCGGGGTCGTTGAATCGCAAAAATTTGGCGCGTCGCCGAGGTGCCGAGAATGTCGGCAGGACGCCCGAGCGGGCGAGCACGCGAAGCCGGCGGATTCTAGCGTTGCCGGGGTGGTACGCCTCAGGCGCCCAGCGTGCACGCACCCAGTGCCCAGATAAACTTCGGGCGATGTCCGTGCTCCTCGTCGCGTTCGCCGTCTCGCTGCTCACCACCTTGTGGGCGGTGCGTTCGGCCAAATGGCTGTCGCACCTGACCGGCGACGACGACCTGTCGGGGCCGCAGAAGTTTCATGAGGTGCCGGTGCCGCGCATCGGCGGTGTCGGCATCGTGCTCGGCGTTGCGGCCGCGGTGCCGCTGCTCTGGTTGCGCTCGCCCGACCACGGGATGGCGGCGGCCACGCTGCTGGCCTGCGGCATGCCCGCTTTTTTGTCCGGTTTGCAGGAGGACCTGACCAAGACGGTGAGCCCGCGGCGCCGGCTCTTCTTCACCGCGGTATCCGCCGCCATGGCGGCCTGGCTGCTCGGTGCGGTGATCCGGCGCACCGATATCCCCGGGCTCGACTGGCTGGTGTTGTTCGGTCCGGTGGCGCTGGCGCTCACCGTCTTTGTGGTGGCGGGGGTCGCCAACTCGATCAACATCATCGACGGCTTCAACGGCCTGGCCTCGATGTGTGTCGTGATGATGTTCGGGAGCCTGGCCTATGTGGGCTTCCAGGTCGGCGACAGTTTTTTGTCCCTGCTGGCGCTGATGGGCGTTGGCGCCGTGCTCGGGTTCTTCATCTTCAACTTCCCGGCCGGGCTTGTGTTCCTCGGTGACGGCGGCGCCTACTTTCTCGGCTTCCTGCTGGCCGAGGTGGCGATTTTGCTGGTGCACCGGAACCAGGAGGTCTCGCCGCTGTTCCCGCTGCTGCTGTGCATCTACCCGGTGTTCGAAACGCTCTTTTCCATCTACCGCCGCATGGTGCTGCGCGGCGCGCCGCCGGGCATGCCCGACGGCGTGCACCTGCACAGCCTGATCTACCGCCGCTTCATGCGCTGGGCCGGGGGCAAGCGTGCGGTGCGCTCGCTGACACGCCGCAACTCGATGACCTCGCCCTACCTGTGGATGCTGTGCATGCTCTCGGTGATCCCGTCGATGCTGTGGTGGAACAACACGCCGGTGCTGGGCGGATTCATCATCGCCTTCGGCCTGCTTTACGTGACGCTGTACTGGCGCATCGTCCGCTTTCGCTCGCCTCGTTGGTTGGCCTCACGGCGCTGACGAACGCCCAAATCGCTATGCGGCGATAATGCTCGGTGATGTCTGACACCTTTTCCGCCTCGGCCGACGCTGCCGAACACACGCCCGAACCCTCGCGATTCGACGTTCTTCCGCTGGACCCCAAGCTGCTTCGGGCAGTGGCCGACCAAGGCTACGCCACGATGACGCCGATCCAGGCCAAGGCCATCCCGATCGTGCTCGAGGGCCGCGACGTGATGGGCGCGGCGCAAACCGGCACCGGCAAGACGGCGGCGTTTTCGATCCCGCTGCTGCAAAAGATGCTGCGCCACGAAAACGCGTCCGCCTCGCCGGCGCGCCACCCGGTGCGTGCGCTGGTGATCACGCCCACGCGCGAGCTTGCCGACCAGGTGGCCAACAGCGTCAAGACGTACTCGAAGCACACGCTGCTGCGCTCGACCGTGGTCTTCGGCGGCATCGACATGAAGCCGCAGACCGCGGTGCTGAAGGCCGGTGTCGAGGTGCTCGTGGCCACGCCGGGCCGGCTGCTCGACCATATCGAAGCCAAGAACTGCGTGCTCAACCAAGTGGAGTACGTGGTGCTCGACGAGGCCGACCGCATGCTCGACATCGGTTTCCTGCCCGACCTGCAACGCATCCTGAGCTACCTGCCCAGGCAGCGCCAGACGCTGCTGTTCTCGGCCACCTTCTCGCCGGAAATCCGGCGCCTGGCGCAGAGCTACCTGCAAGACCCGATCACCGTGGAAGTGGCGCGGCCTAACGCCACCGCCACCAACGTGGAACAGCGCTTTTACAGCGTCACCGACGACGACAAACGCGCCGCGGTGCGCCACCTGATCCGCGAACGCTCGCTGACCCAGGCGCTGGTGTTCGTGAACAGCAAACTCGGCGCGGCGCGGCTGGCTCGGGCGTTTGAGCGCGACGGCCTGAAAACCGCGGCATTGCACGGCGACAAGTCGCAGGACGAGCGGCTGAAGGCGCTCGACGCCTTCAAGCGCGGCGAGACCGACGTGCTGGTAGCCACCGACGTGGCCGCGCGTGGCCTGGACATCGTCGACCTGCCGGGTGTCTTCAACTTCGACGTGCCCTACAACGCCGAGGACTACATCCACCGCATCGGCCGCACCGGGCGTGCAGGCGCATCGGGGCTGGCGGTGACGCTGGTCACGCGCGACGACGCGCGGCTGGTGGCGGACATCGAAAAGCTGATCAAGAAGAAGATCGAACTCGAGCCGCTGGAGCTCGACGACGGCGCATGGCGGCCACGCCGGCCGCCGCGCCGCAGCGACGACGAGCCGCGCGGCGAGGTCGAAGTTCGCGAAACGCGTGAGGTGCGCGAGACGCGCGAGGCGGCGCGCGATTTGGCGCGCGACTCCGCCCGGCCTGAGCGTCGCTACGCTCTTCCGGCGCCACCGTCCGACCCCTTGTTCGACCGGCCCTACGAAGGCGCCCCGGTGGGTGCGGAACCCGCGGCCTGGGAACGCAAGGCCGCCGCGGCGCCGGTGCGTGGCCTCTCGCCGAACATCAAGCCCAAGCGCAAGGTGGCGGCGCTGCTTGGCGGCTGAGCTGGCTGCCGTGTGCCAGGCGGCGGCTACTCGCGACCGGCGTACCAGTCGGCGGTAACGTCGAGCCCTTCGGCGAAGCGGTGGGTCGGCGCATAGCCGAGCATCGATACGGCCTTGCCGATGTCGGCACGCGAGTGGCGCACGTCGCCGTCACGAAATGCCCGATGCACCGGCGCTCCGATGACCAGCCCCGCGTGCCGGGCGGCCAGCCGCTCGGCCAGCAGGCCATGCAATTGGGTCAGCGTGGTCTGGTCGCCCACCGCCACGTTGTAGACCTGGTTCAACGCCGCCGGCTCCGCGACGGTGGCGGCGAGCAGGTTGGCCTGCACCGCGTTGGCCACGAAGCAGAAGTCGCGGCTGGTCTGCCCGTCGCCGTTGATGAAGACCGTCTCGCCGCGTGTCATCGAAGCGGCCCATTTCGGGATCACCGCGGCGTAGGCGCCCTGCGGGTCCTGCCTCGGCCCGAAGACGTTGAAGTAACGCAGCCCGATGGATGACAGCCCGTAGCAGCGTGCGAACACGTCGGCATAAAGCTCGTTGACGTACTTGGTCACCGCGTAGGGCGACAGCGGCTTGCCGATCTGGTCTTCCACCTTGGGCAGGCCCGGGTGGTCGCCGTAAGTGGAACTGCTGGCCGCGTAGACAAAGCGGCGCACCTGGGCGTCGCGCGCGGCCACGAGCATGTTGAGGAAGCCGTCGACATTGCTGCGGTTGGTGTTGACCGGGTCGGCGAGCGAACGCGGCACGCTGCCCAGCGCGGCCTGGTGCAGCACATGGTCCACCCCGGTGCAGGCCGCTTGGCAGTCGTCAAGCGAGCAGATGTCGCCCCGGATGAACCGAAAGCGCGCCCATTGCGCCGGCGTGACCCCGCCCCGCACCTCATCAAGGTTGTGCTGGTGCCCGGTAGCGAAGTTGTCCAGCCCCACGACGGGCTGGTCGAGCTGGAGCAATGCCTCCAGCAGGTTGGAGCCGATGAAGCCCGCCACGCCGGTCACCAGCCAGGTTCGCGGCTCCTGGCGCAGCTGCAGCCGCAAGGCCTCGTAAGACGACATCAAAGCCTCCACAGCACATGCCCCGCGCGCTCGACTGCCGCGGGCTCGTGGCTGGACTTGACATCGGCGAACACGCCGCCGGGCTGGAGCTTGGCCAGGATGCGGTCCAGCCCCAGCTCCGCGTACTCGCGGTGCGCCACCGCGGCCACGATGGCCGCGGCCTGAGGCAACTGCTCCCAGGGAGTCAGTGGCACGCCGTACTCGTGCTGGCACTCGACGGGGTTGGCGATCGGGTCGTGGATCAGCACCTGGCAGCCGTAGCTCTGCAGTTCGCGCACCACGTCGATTACCTTGCTGTTGCGCAGGTCCGGGCAGTTCTCCTTGAAGGTCATGCCGAGCACGAGCACGGTAGCGCCCTTGACCTGGATGTCCGAGGCGATCATGTGCTTGATCGTCTGCTCGGCCACGTACTTGCCCATGCTGTCGTTGATGCGCCGGCCGGCCAGGATCACCTGCGGCTGGTAACCCAGCATCTCGGCCTTGTGGGTCAGGTAGTAGGGGTCGACGCCGATGCAATGGCCGCCCACCAGGCCCGGGCGAAAGGGCAGGAAGTTCCACTTCGTGCCCGCGGCCTGCAGCACCTCCAGGGTGTCGATGCCGAGCTTGCCGAAGATGACCGAGAGCTCGTTCATCAGCGCGATGTTGAGGTCGCGTTGGGTGTTCTCGATCACCTTTGCGGCCTCGGCCACCTTGATGCTGCTTGCGGGGTAGACGCCCGCGGTGATCACCGAGGCGTAGAGCGCACGCACGTTCTCCAGCGTCTGGGCGCTGTCGCCCGAGACGACCTTCATGATCTTGGTGAGGGTGCGTTCCTTGTCGCCGGGGTTGATGCGCTCGGGGCTGTAGCCGACAAAGAAGTCCTGCTTCCAGCGCAGGCCCGACACACGCTCGATGATCGGGATGCAGACCTCTTCCGTGGCGCCGGGGTACACGGTCGATTCGAAGATCACGGTGGCGCCGCGCTTGAGATGTTGGCCGACCGCCTCGGAGCTTTTCACCAGCGGCGTCAAGTCGGGCCGGCGCGCCTCGTCGACCGGCGTGGGCACGGCGACGATCACGAAATCAGCTTCGGCGAGCACGGCGGGGTCGGTTGAGCAGCTGAGGTGGCCCGCGGCGCGGAGGTCTGCACTCGAGACTTCGCCGGTGGGGTCGACGAATTTCTGGTAGCTCGCGACCTTGTCGGCCGAGAGGTCCAGACCGACGGTCTTGAACTTCTTGCCGAACTCGACTGCCAGCGGCAAGCCGACGTAGCCCAGGCCGATGACGGCAACGACGGAGGAGGCGGAGAGGGGCATAAATACTTTCTGGGCAATGGGTGGGATGGCAGGTCACCGGTTTTCGCATCCTGCCACCGCTGTCGAAGGAAGCTCAATCCCGTCAAGTTGAGGACGGGCGCAAACTCCTCATTCGGGTGTCAGGCTCCGAGCAGAGCAAACACCGCCGGCAGCCGGTCCGGCATCGAGAGCGGGCGCGCTCGCCAGCGGCCCACTGTCTCGCTGCGGGTCCAGCCGTCGGGAAGGGTCAGGCCACAACTGACTGACAGGCGCGTGGCCGGCGAGAGTGTCTCCAGCAGCGCTTGCAGGAGCGCAGCGTTGCGATACGGCGTCTCGATCATCAGCTGTGTCTGCCCGGTGCGGCGCGAGAGCGCTTCGAGTTCGCGCAGGCGCGACGCTCTGGCCTGGGCCTCGGTCGGCAGGTAACCGACAAACGCGAAGCTCTGGCCGTTGAACCCGCTGGCGGCCAGCGCCAGCACCAGCGAGCTCGGTCCGCTGGTTGGCACGACGGGCACCCCGGCTTCGTGCGCCGCGGCAACGAGCAGGGCACCGGGGTCGGCCACCGCGGGCAGGCCCGCGTCGCATATCAATGCCATGTCGTGCCCGGCCCGGGCCGGCGCCAGCAGCGGCGCCATGTCTGCGAGCGTCAGCTCCAGCCCCGAGCCTTTGCGAGGCCGCGGCCACTCGCTGATCTGCAGCTCCTGCAAGGGCAGCGCCAGCGGCACCACCGCGTCCACCCGCTTGAGAAACGCCCGCGCGTTCTTGGCGTTCTCGGCAACCCAATGCGTCACCGACGCGGCCACTTCGAGCGCGCCCAGCGGCAGGCTGTGCTGCAAGTTGGGAGGTTCGCCCTCAACGCCCAGGTCGAGCGTGTTGGCGACGAGGAAGAGTCGCGCAGCGCTGGCGGTCATGTCAGATTCAGCTTCTGTGGTCCCGGACTACGCCGCCGCGTTGCTTGGCTGGCCAAGGGGGTCGAGACCCGCTGCGCGCAGCAGCGCGCAGGTACGGATCAAGGGCAGGCCGATCAAGGCTGTCGGGTCATCGGAGTGAATGCTGGACAGCAGCGCGATGCCCAAGGTCTCGCACTTGGCGCTGCCGGCGCAGTCGTAGGGTTGCTCCAGCCGAAGGTAGTGCTCGACCGAACGCTCGTCGAGCGCGCGAAAGGTCACCTCCACCGTTGCCAGCTCGCAGCGCTCGAAGCTGCGCTCGAGATTGACCACCGCCACCGCGGTTTGAAACAACACGCGGCGGCCGCGCAAGCGCAGCAGTTGCGCCACCGCGCGGTCGTGCGTGCCGGGCTTGCCGATCGCTTCGCCGTCGAGGTCGGCCACCTGGTCCGAGCCGATGACGCAGGCGCGTGGGTGCAACGAAGCCACCGCCCGCGCTTTGGCCAGGGCCAGGCGTTGCGCGAGCGCAGCCGGCGCCTCGCCGGGGAGGGGTGACTCGTCGACATTCGGATTGACGGCCTCGAAGGGCATCCGCAGCCGTTGCAGCAGCTCGCTTCGGTAGCGCGATGTGGACGCGAGGATCAGAGCCTGTGGCATGACGCGATTGTCCACGCTGGCTCCCGGCTCGGCAGGCGGGGGCGGCCGCCTCGCGGCCCTGCGTAAACTGCCGGGCATGAAGCCACCCGCCTTGGATGTTGCGCGACTGGATGCGGCCCGCTTCGCGGCGGAAGCCGCGCAGCTTGCCGGCGAGTGGTCACTGGAGGCTCTGAGCCGATTGCACGGTTCGCAGGCGCCGGACCCGAGGCGCAGCACCGAGCCGCCGCCATCGGTGCATTGGTCGATCCGGGGTGAGCAGCGCCGGCAAGCCGGCTTGGCACCCGAGGTTTGGCTTCACCTGGAAGCTAGAACCCGGGTGCAGCTGCAGTGCCAGCGCTGCCTGCAAGCGCTGGACACGCCGCTGGAGGTCCACCAGCGGCTGCGATTTGTCCATGGCGAGACCCAGGCCGAGCAGGAGGACGCCGACAGCGAGGAGGACGTGCTCGCTCTGACCCGCAGCCTGGACCTGCGCACGCTGATCGAGGACGAGCTGCTGCTCGCGCTACCGATCGTGCCGCGCCATGTTGCCTGCCCGGAGCCCCTCACGGCCTCTGAGCACGCGACCGCACCGGACGCAACGGAGGTCGCGATCGCCGAGCTGGAGGGCAAGCCGAACCCCTTCGCCGCCCTCTCGGCACTCAAGCGCCGCCAGTGAGGAGGCCAGGCCATCGGACGCCACCGCCGTGCTAACATCCAAGGCTTTTCGCGTCGGCGCCCGACCCTCTCGGCGCCAGCCCCAGCGTCAGCGACTGCCCTATCGACCCGCAGGCTTCTTCGTGGCCTGCTGTCCCGGCGGGCGCCGCAGGGGCCTCAAGCCCAGGAGATTGAAAAATGGCCGTCCAGCAAAACAAGAAGTCGCCCAGCAAGCGTGGCATGCACCGTTCGCACAATGCGCTGACGACTCCCGGCACGGCGATCGAGCCCACCACCGGCGAAATTCACCTGCGCCACCACATCAGCGCCACCGGTTTCTACCGCGGCCGCAAGGTGCTGAAAACCAAGGCCGACGCCTGACCATGCACCCGAGGCGGCGCGCGGTGAGGGTTCCCGCGCGAGCGCCTCAGTGCACGCCGCCGACCCGCCGAGCGCAGAACACCTGCTGATCGACCCGGGCCGCCCACACCCGTGTCCACCTCACTCGCACCATTGCCGCGGGTCCGCATCGCGGTCGATTGCATGGGTGGCGATCACGGCCCGTCCGTCACGCTTCCCGCCTGCCGGGCCTTCCTGGCTTCACACCCGCAGGCCGACCTGGTGCTGGTGGGCACCGCAGACGCGCTGAAACCGGCCGAGCATTGGCCGCGCTGCAGCATCCTCACGGCCAGCGAGGTCGTCACGATGGACGACTCGCTGGAGGTCGCCTTGCGTCGCAAGAAGGACTCGTCGATGCGCGTGGCGATCGGCCAACTCAAGGTCGGTGCCGATGGTCTGCCAGCGAGTGCACAGGCCTGCGTTTCTGCCGGCAATACCGGTGCGTTGATGGCTGTGGCCCGCTACGTGCTCAAGACGCTGGAGGGCATCGATCGCCCGGCGATCGCGAGCGTGATGCCTAACCGGCTCGACGGCTTCACCACGTTGCTCGACCTCGGTGCCAATGTCGATTGCACGCCGGAGCATCTGCTTCAGTTCGCGGTGATGGGCAGTGCGCTGGTTGCCGCGGTGCAAGGCAAAGACGAGCCGACGGTCGGCCTGCTCAACATCGGTGAAGAGGCGATCAAGGGAGGCGACACGATCAAGCGCGCCGGCGAACTGTTGCGCGCCGCCGCTGCCGCGGGCCATTTGAACTTCCATGGCAACGTGGAAGGCAACGATATTTTCAAGGGCACCACCGACATCGTCGTCTGCGACGGTTTTGTCGGCAACGTGGCGCTGAAAACCAGCGAAGGCCTAGCTTCCATGCTCGCAGAATTCATCCGCCAGGAGTTCACCCGCAACGCGTTCAGCAAGCTGGCCGCCCTGGTCGCGACGCCGGTACTCAATCATTTCAAGGCCCGCATCGACCCGCGGCGCTACAACGGCGCAGCGCTGCTCGGCCTGCGCGGCCTGGTTTTCAAGAGCCACGGCTCGGCCGATGCGTTTGCGTTCGAGCAGGCGCTGGCTCGGGCTTATGATGCCGCGCGCAACCGCTTGCTCGACCGCGTGCACGACCGAATCCTCGAAACACTCAAGGCGATGCCGACACCTGCCACCACGCCGTCGAATCCGTCGGCCCAGGCGGCATGATGGCCCCGGGCTGCCCCCGGGGCGGCTGGCGCCGCCATAGGTTGCCGCAATGAGCGCCGCCGGGCCGCTCCCAAGGCGCTCGACCCCCTTCGGGGGGACCGGCGCGAAGCGCCGTAGGGGGCGCGAATGAGCGCGCCTCGCTATTCGCGCATTTCCGGCACCGGCAGCCACCTGCCAGCGCGCCGGTTGAGCAACGAGGATCTTGCGCGCCAGCTCGCCGCGAGCGGCGTTGAAACTTCGGACAGCTGGATCGTCGAGCGCACCGGCATCCGGGCCCGCCACTTCGCCGACGACGGTGTCATGTGCAGCGACCTCGCGCTGCAGGCCGCGCGCGGAGCGCTCGCGGCGGCGGACTGCGACGCCGCGCAGATCGACCTCATCGTCGTGGCCACGTCCACACCCGACATGGTGTTCCCCTCCACCGCGTGCATCGTGCAGCAAAAGCTTGGTGTGCATGGTTGCGCGGCCTTCGACGTGCAGGCGGTCTGCTCCGGTTTCGTCTATGCGCTCACGCTCGCCGACTCGCTGATCCGCACCGGCAGCGCAAGCAAGGCCTTGGTGATCGGAGCCGAAGTGTTCTCGCGCATCCTCGACTTCAAGGACCGCACCACCTGCGTGCTCTTCGGCGACGGCGCCGGCGCCGTGGTGCTCGAAGCCAGCGACGAACCCGGCATCCTGGCGACCGAACTTCATGCCGACGGCCGGCATGTCGGCATTCTCTGCGTGCCGGGCACGGTGTCCGGTGGCCAGGTGCTCGGCGACCCCTTGCTGAAGATGGACGGCCAGGCGGTGTTCAAGCTCGCGGTGGGTGTGCTCGAGGACGTGGCGCGCTCGGTGCTTGCCAAGGCCGGCCGTACCGAGGCCGACATCGACTTCCTGATTCCGCACCAGGCCAATATCCGCATCATGCAAAGCACTGCGCGCAAACTCAAGCTTGGTGCCGACAAGTTGGTGGTGACGGTCGACGAACACGGCAACACCTCCGCCGCGTCGATACCGCTGGCACTCGACGTGGCGGTGCGCGCGGGCCGCATCCGGCGCGGCGACACCCTGCTGCTCGAAGGTGTGGGCGGTGGCTTCACCTGGGGCGCGGTGCTGCTCGATTTCTGATCGGGCCCACCGGGCTTCGACATGACAACAAGGTTGGGTATGACGGCGTTTGCATTTGTGTTCCCCGGCCAAGGCTCGCAGGCCTTGGGCATGCTCGAGGCCTGGGGCGACCACGCGGCGGTGCGTGCCACGCTCGACGAAGCCTCTACCGCGCTGGGCGAAGACATCGCCAAGCTCATTCGCGAAGGCCCGAAGGAGCAGCTCGACCTGACCACCAACACGCAGCCGGTGATGCTCACCGCCGGCATCGCTTGTTACCGCGCCTGGTTCGCCGAGACGGGGCTCAAGCCCTCGGCGGTGGCTGGGCATTCGCTTGGCGAATACAGCGCATTGGTCGCCGCCGAAGTGCTTACGCTTTTGGATGCGCTGCCGCTGGTGCGCTTTCGCGCGCAGGCGATGCAGGAGGCTGTGCCGGTGGGCAGGGGAGGCATGGCCGCGATCCTCGGCATGGATGCCGACGCGGTGCGCGCCGGTTGTGCCGAAGTGGCCGCGGCGAGTGGTGAAGTCGTCGAGGCGGTGAATTTCAACGACCCGAAACAGACCGTGATCGCCGGCAGCAAGGCCGGGGTTGAGAAGGCCTGCGAGTGGCTCAAGGCAAAGGGCGCGAAACGCGCGCTGCCGCTGCCGGTGTCGGCGCCGTTTCATTCGAGCTTGATGAAGCCGGCCGCCGAGCGGTTGAAGGCCCGGCTCGACACAGTCACCTTTGCGGCACCGAAAATTCCGGTGCTGAACAACGTCGATGTGAAGGTCGAAATCGATGCCGCGGCGATCCGCGATGCGCTCTACCGCCAGGCCTTCGCCCCCGTGCGTTGGGTCGAGGTGGTGCAGGCCCTGCGCGCGCGTGGGCTCAGCCACATCGTCGAATGTGGGCCGGGCAAGGTGCTGTCGGGCATGGTCAAGCGCATCGATGCCGAGGCGGCGAGCGCAACCGTGTTCGACCCGGCGTCGCTTGCGGACACCCGGAGCCAGCTCGCATGAACGCATTGAATGGGCCGCTCGCCGGTCAGGTGGCCTTGGTGACCGGCGCGTCCCGCGGCATCGGCCGCGCTATCGCGATGGCCTTGGCGGCCCAAGGCGTGAAGGTGGTCGGCACGGCCACGACCGATGCCGGTGCGCAGTCGATCACCGACGCGTTGGCGGCGCAGGGCGGGAGCGGCCTGGCGCTGAACGTGAACGACGCGGCCGCGGTTGAAGGCGCGGTCGAGTCGATCGTGAAGGCGCAGGGCGGCTTGCAGATCCTGGTCAACAACGCCGGCATCACCCGCGACACGCTCGCGATGCGGATGAAGGACGATGACTGGGACGCGGTGCTCGACACGAATCTGAAGGCCGTGTTCCGCCTGAGCCGCGCGGTGATGCGCACGATGATGAAACAACGCTACGGCCGCATCGTCAACGTCACCTCGGTGGTGGGTGCGTCGGGCAACGCCGGCCAGGCCAACTATGCCGCGGCCAAGGCCGGCGTCGCCGGCATGACACGCGCACTCGCGCGCGAACTCGGCAGCCGCGGCATCACGGTCAACTGCGTCGCACCGGGCTTCATCGCCACCGACATGACCGACGGCCTGCCGCAGGCGCAGAAGGCGGCGCTGCTGGCGCAGATTCCGCTGGGCCGGCTCGGCACGCCGCAGGAGATCGCGGACGCGGTGGTCTTCGTCGCGTCGCCCGCTGCCGGCTACATCACCGGCAGCGAACTGCACGTCAACGGCGGCATGTACATGAGTTGAGTCGGACAGGCCCGACCGGCACGCACTCTGGGCATGCGTAGAATCCGGGCCGTTTGCAAGCAATCCACTCCTGGAGGAGTCATGAGCGATATCGAAGCACGTGTCAAGAAAATCATCGCCGAGCAACTCGGCGTGCCGGAGTCCGACGTCACCAATCAAAAGGCCTTCGTGGCCGACCTGGGCGCGGACTCGCTCGACACGGTGGAATTGGTGATGGCCCTCGAAGACGAGTTCGGCATCGAGATCCCGGACGAAGAGGCCGAGAAGATCACCACGGTGCAACTGGCGATCGACTACGCCGTCGGGCACCAGAAGGCTTGAAATGACCGCCCCAAGCTCGCTTCGCTCGCGCCCCCCGAGGGGGGCTCAGGCCGCTAGGGGCGGCCCGTCTCTGCCTGAGATTCTCTGAGATGACGAGAAGACGCGTCGTAGTCACCGGCCTCGGGCTGATCAGCCCGGTGGGCAACTCGGTGGCCGAAGGCTGGGCGAATCTGGTGGCGGGCCGCTCCGGCATCGACAGCGTCACCAAGTTCGACGCGTCGCCGCTGTCGTGCCGCTTCGCCGGAGAGGTCAAGGGCTTCAACATCGAGGACTACATCCCCGGCAAGGAAGCCCGGCACATGGACACCTTCATCCACTACGGGATGGCGGCGTCAATGCAGGCGGTGCAGGACTCCGGGCTGCCCACCGGCGACGCGTTGAGCGAAGAGGCGGCCGAGCGCATCGGCGTGATGGTCGGCTCGGGTATCGGCGGCTTGCCGCTGATCGAGGAGACGCAGAAGGAGTACACCGCGCGCGGTGCTCGCCGCATCTCGCCCTTCTTTGTGCCGGCGTCGATCATCAACATGATCTCCGGCCATGTCTCGATCAAGTACGGCTTCACCGGCCCGAACCTGGCGATCGTCACCGCCTGCACCACGGGCTTGCATTGCATCGGCGAAGCCGGCCGCCTGATCGAGTATGGCGACGTGGACGTGATGGTGGCCGGCGGCGCCGAGTCCACCGTGTCGCCACTGGGCATCGGCGGCTTCGCGGCGGCGCGGGCGCTGTCCACCCGCAACGAAGACCCCAAGACTGCGTCGCGCCCCTGGGACAAGGACCGCGACGGTTTCGTGCTCGGCGAGGGCGCTGGTGCGCTGGTGCTCGAGGAATACGAACACGCGAAGAAACGCGGCGCGAAGATCTATGCCGAGCTCGCCGGTTTCGGCATGGGCGCCGACGCCTTTCACATGACCGCGCCGAACGTCGACGGCCCCAAGCGCTCGATGTTGGCCGCGCTGCGCAATGCACGCATCAACGCCGACGAGGTGCAGTACCTCAATGCGCACGGTACCTCCACGCCGCTGGGCGATGTGAATGAGACCAATGCGATCAAGCTCGCCTTCGGCGACCACGCCAAGCGATTGGTCGTCAACTCGACCAAGTCGATGACCGGGCACCTGCTCGGCGGCGCCGGTGGCATCGAGACGCTGTTCAGCGTGCTCGCGCTGCACCACCAAGTGTCGCCACCGACGATCAACATCTTCAACCAAGACCCCGAGTGCGACCTGGACTACTGCGCCAACGAGGCGCGCCAGATGCGCATCGACGTGGCCGTGAAGAACAACTTCGGCTTTGGCGGCACCAACGGCACGCTGGTGCTGCGGCGGGCCTGACGCGCCTGCCACCTCGGCTGCCGCGCTTGCCACCGCGTCGGAGCAGACCCATGCGCACCGCACCTGCGGTGCAGGTCCCGGTTGGCGGCGGCCTGCATTGGCGTCGCTTTGTGAGCTGGACGGGTGGTGCCGCAGGGGCGGCGCTCGTGGCGTGGTTCGTGCAGCTGCTTCGCACGCCGGCTTTGTCCGAGATGAATATGAGCACCGCCGCTGCAGCCGCGGTGGGTGCGGTGCTCGGGGTGCTGGCGGCCCGGCGCTACATGAAGCTGCCCGAAGGATTGCTCGCGTGGACCGGGACCTGCTGGTCCTGGTGCCCGCGCCGGGTGAGCGAAGCACAGCCGCTGAGCCAGGCGGCTCGCGAAGGCGAGCTTCAAGTCCTGCTCGATTTCGGGCCGGCGTTGCTGATGCTGATGCGCCTGGCCCCGCCCGGCACCCGGCCGCACCGCGTGTGGATGGTGCTCACCCGCGAACAGGTTGGTCCGACGTGGCATGCGCTGCGCGCCGCGATATATTCGCGCCGCCCGACGACGGACGAACCCGCCGCGCCGCCGAGATGAGCCCGCGGAGCCGCCACCGATCCGTAGGGTTCGCTTCTGGGTCCGTCGGCCAGGACCGGCGTGCGAAGCACGCAGCCCGCGTGATGAGCCCCGCATGACTCCTATCGTGGACGCCGACGCAGCCTTGATCGAGCGGGTCAAGCAGGGCGACAAACGTGCCTTCGAAATGCTGGTCGTCAAGTACCAGCGCCGCATCGAACGCTTGATCGGGCGCATGGTGCGCGACGTGGACCTGGTGCCCGACATCGCGCAGGAGACCTTCATCCGCGCCTACCGCGCGATCCCGAAGTTCCGCGGCGATAGCCAGTTTTACACCTGGCTCTACCGGATTGCGGTGAACACGGCCAAGAAGGCGCTCGGTGAACTCAAGCGCGACCCGCTGATCGTGGAAGCCGCCCGCAATTTAGGGGACGACGGCGACGAAACTTCCCGCGTGGAGAACGAACTAAGCGACGGTGAAACGCCCGAAGCACTCCTCGCAAGCAAGGAAATCGCGGCCACCGTGAACGCGGCGATCGACGCCCTGTCCGAGGATTTGCGCCAGGCGATCACGCTGCGCGAGATCGAAGGGCTGAGCTACGAAGAGATTGCGGAAGTGATGAATTGCCCAATCGGTACAGTGCGCTCTCGGATCTTCCGGGCGCGCGAGGCGATCGCCGAACGCTTGCGCCCGCTGTTGGGCACGCGAGAGGGCGAACGGTGGTGAGCGGGCTGGGCGCTGCTAGGCGGCTGCAGCAAGTTGTCCGCCGTGAGTCCTGCAGACGGAATGGAGAACAACGTGTTCGATAAGCCGAATGAACAGTCCCACCGGCACGCGCTGTCGGCGCTGATGGATGGCGAGGCCGAGGCTGCGGCAGCCGTGCGGGCCTGCGACGCGTGGACCCGCGATGGCGCTGCCCGTGCCGACTGGCATGTCTATCACGTGATTGGCGACGTGCTGCGATCGGACGACCTTGCGCAACCGGCGCGGCGCGATGCTGCGCTGTTGGCGGCGGTGCGGGCCCGGCTGGCGGCCGAACCGGTTGTGATCGCGCCGGCGCATCAGGTGGCGGACCTTCAAGAGGCCGGCATCGCGGCCAACGGAGCGGTCGTGCGCGCTCGTCGCCGCTGGATGACACCGCTAGCGGTGGCCGCGGGATTCGCTGCCGTGGCGAGCGTGCTGGTGGTCACACGCGTGGCTGGTCCCGGCGACAACAACCCCGCAAGCGGGACGCTTGCAGCGGCGCCTACCGGGGTCGGGTTGCAGGCCGTAGCCGCCCGCAACGCGGCGATGCCCGGCGTTGCCTCCTCTGCGGTGGCTTCGTTGCCGGGCGGTGAATCCAGCTTGGTGGTCGACGGCAAGTTGCTCCGCGACGCGCGCCTGGACCGCTATCTCGCGGCACACAAGCAATACGGCAACAGCTCGGCGCTGGCGGTTCCGGGCGTGGTGCTTCGTAGCGCCACCAATGCGGCGCCCGAGCGTTGAGCGCACGCGAAACTTTGCTGCTGCGAACGCTGGCCCGAGTCGCTCTGGGCTGCGCCGCCTTGTCGTTCGCGGCACCGGCGGCGCTCGCGCAAGCGGGCCACGCGCCCCTGGACGCTAAAGCATGGCTGTCGCGCATACATGACGCGGCGAGCCTGCGCAACTACCAGGGCACCATGGTGTTCAGCGCGGGTGGAGCCATGTCCAGCTCGCGCATCGCTCATTTCTGCGACGGCAGCCAACGCTTCGAGCGCAGCGAGATGCTCGACGGGCAGATGCGCAAGGTGTTCCGACACAACGAGTTGGTAACCACGCTTTGGCCCGCCGACAAGGTGGCCTTGATCGAGCAGCGCGAGGCGACCGTGGCATTTCCGGCTCTGCTGCAGTTGAACCTCGAGCCGATCTCCGAACGCTACGATCTGCGCGCCGAAGGCGTGGACCGCGTGGCCGGCCACGCAGCCCAGGTGCTCTTGCTTCAGCCGCGAGACGCTCTGCGATTCGCCCAGCGCCTCTGGTCCGAGAAGGCCAGTGGCCTGCTGCTGCGCGCCGACACGCTCGCCGCGGACGGCCGGGTGCTCGAAAGCGCGGCCTTCAGCGAAATCACGATCGGCGTGCGGCCACAGCCCGATACGGTGGTGCTGCCGATGAAAAAACTCGACGGCTACCGTGTCGTTCGCTCCGGCAGCACCCGCACCCAGCTCGACGCCGAGGGCTGGGCGATCAAGTCGGCGCTGCCCGCCGGGTTCCGTGCCGTCAGCAGCGTCAAGCGGCCGCCCGGCGCGTCGGGCGGCACCGAAACGCTGCAAGCGATCTACTCCGACGGCTTGACGCATGTGTCGCTGTTCATCGAGCCTTTCAACCCCGAGCGGCACAAGCCAATGGCCGCTGCGATCGGCGCCACGCACACCCTGATGCTGCGGCACACCGATTGGTGGATCACCGTCGTGGGCGACGTGCCGATGGCCACACTGAAACTCTTTGCCGCTGCGCTTGAACGCAAGCGTTAACCACCCATCTGACAGGCTTTGGCCCGTTCAATCCATTTGTTTGCGCGAGGGCGTCGGGGTATCTGCCCCGGGTCCGACAACTTGACGAGGAACATTCATGCGAATTGGTGCTTTGACGACAACGACCCCCATGTTCCGGGCCTGGTGGAGCTTTGCAGCGGTCGCCTCCGTACTGGCGTTCATGCTTGCGGCGGGCTGGCCGGCAAGCGGCTTCGCTCAGAACCGGGAGTTGCCCGACTTCACCGAACTGGTCGAGCGCGTGGGCCCGGCGGTGGTGAACATCAGGACACTTGAGCGGGGCAAGGCCAGCGCGAGCAACAGCGGCGGTGGCGAGATCGACCCGAACATGGAGGAGTTCTTCCGCCGCTTCGGGATTCCGCTGCCCGGACGGCCCGACCCGCGACGTGGTCCTCGCGGCGGCGGTGACGACGAGCCGCAACAGCGCGGCGTTGGTTCGGGCTTCGTGCTCAGCGCCGACGGCTTCGTGATGACCAACGCGCATGTCGTTGATGGTGCGGACGAAGTGCTGGTGACCCTGACCGACAAGCGTGAGTTCAAGGCGCGCATCATCGGCACCGACAAACGCACCGACGTGGCGGTGGTCAAGATCGAAGCGGGCGCCTTGCCGCACGTGCGGATCGGCGACGTGAGCCAGCTGAAGGTCGGTGCCTGGGTCATGGCGATTGGCTCGCCCTTCGGCCTGGAGAACACGGTCACCGCCGGTATCGTGAGTGCGAAACAACGCGACACCGGCGACTTCCTGCCTTTCATCCAGACCGACGTTGCAATCAACCCCGGGAATTCCGGCGGCCCGCTGATCAACATGCGCGGCGAGGTGGTCGGCATCAACTCGCAGATCTACAGCCGCTCTGGTGGCTTCATGGGCATCTCCTTCGCGATCCCGATCGACGAGGCCATCCGTGTCGCCGACCAGCTTCGTGTGAACGGCCGCGTCATCCGCGGGCGCATCGGGGTGCAGATCGCGGCGGTTACCAAGGACGTGGCCGAGGCAATCGGTTTGGGCAAGGCCGGCGGCGCGCTGGTGCAAAGCGTCGAGTCCGGCGGCCCGGCCGAGAAGGCAGGTGTCGAGGCCGGCGACATCATCACCAAGGTCGACGGCAAGGTGGTTGAAAAGTCCGGTGACCTGCCGCGGCTGATCGGCGGCGCCAAGCCGGGGTCCAAGGCGACGCTGCAGGTGTTCCGGCGGGGCGCACAGAAAGAGCTGGGCGTGACCGTCGCCGAATTCGAGCCCGAGCGCGCACGCAAAGTCGCGCAGGGTGGCGACGCACCGCCGGCTGCCGCCACCAAGAGTGCTCTTGGCCTGGCGGTGTCCGACCTGAGCGACGCCACCAAGCGCGAGTTGAAGATACGCGGTGGCGTTCGTGTCGACGCGGTCGAGGGCGCCGCAGCGCGGGCCGGCGTTCGTGAAGGCGATGTGATTCTCTCGGTGGACAACCAAGAGGTGGCCGACTCGCGTCAGTTCACCGCAGCTATCGGCAAGGCCGAGAAGAACCGCGCCGTCAGCCTGCTTGTTCGCCGCGGCGAGTGGGTCAACTACCTCGTGCTCAGGCCCAACCGCTGACAGCTGCGCCGGGGTGGGGCGGGGTCTTCGTCCGCCGACCCTGCCGGCGGGTCTTTCCATCTGACGGAAGATTGGCCAGGAGTCGGGTCGACAGCCTAGCCCCGTCTGTCGGTCCAAGCGGTTAGTGACCTTTCACTTCGATCGGTCGAACCAGTCGATTGACTCGGCTGGCATATTCAATCTACAGACAATTGGCGCGCTTTGGCTCCACTTCAACACGCAGTCGACGCCTGCAAGTCTGTCCCCAGAACATCCACAAGGCTTTGTGGATAAGCTGTTGATGGATTTGCCATGTTGGTACCCTGCAACGACGAGAAATCTAGGATTGGCGCGGTTTCCAGCAAGGTTCTTTTGACTACAATGAAAGCCCAACAAGCAGTTGCCATACGTTCTGTTGGAAGGCGCGTCACCGTTTAGACGCGCCTTTTTTTCGTCCATGTTTTAGTTCTGCAGTCCTGCCCGAAGTGCCTGACAGCACAGGCCGGCGAACCACTGCGCTCGCGTCGCAGATCGCTACGCCGAAGCCGCAGTTCGGCCGGCCCCGGCGCGACGCGATGCCGCCGCTGCGATCCAACCCGCTCTCGATGAATCACATCCGCAATTTCTCCATCATTGCCCACATCGACCACGGCAAGAGCACGCTGGCCGACCGGATCATCCAGCGCTGTGGTGGTTTGAGCGACCGCGAGATGGAAGCGCAGGTGCTTGACTCGATGGATATCGAGCGCGAGCGCGGCATCACGATCAAGGCGCAGACCGCGGCGCTCGAGTACACCGCGCGCGACGGCAAGGTCTACAACCTGAACCTGATCGATACGCCCGGCCATGTCGACTTCAGCTACGAGGTGAGCCGCTCGCTCTCGGCCTGCGAAGGTGCGCTGCTGGTGGTGGACGCGAGCCAGGGCGTCGAGGCGCAGACCGTGGCCAACTGCTACACCGCGCTCGACTTGCATGTCGAGGTGGTGCCAGTGCTCAACAAGATGGACCTGCCTCAGGCCGACCCCGAGAGCGCGAAGTCCGAGATCGAGGACGTGATCGGCATCGACGCGTCGCGTGCCATCCCCTGTTCGGCCAAGACGGGGGAGGGCATCGAGGAGATCCTGGAGGCGGTCATCGAGCGCATGCCCGCGCCGCGTGGCAACCCGGACGGCCCGCCGCGGGCGATGATCGTCGACAGCTGGTTCGACAACTACGTCGGCGTCGTGATGCTGGTGCGCGTGGTGGACGGCGTGCTGCGCAAGGGCGACCGCATCCGCATGATGGCCACCAACACGGTCTACCCGCTTGAGCAGCTCGGTGTCTTCACGCCGAAGTCGGTCCCGCGCGAAGAGCTCAAGGCTGGCGAAGTCGGCTTCCTGATCGCCTGTATCAAGGAGCTGCAGGCGGCCAAGGTTGGCGACACCGTCACGCTGGAAAAGAAGCTGCCCAACAACGCCGGGCCGGCGAGCGAGGCCCTGCCGGGCTTCAAGGAAATCCAGCCGCAGGTGTTTGCCGGCCTGTACCCCACCGAAGCCAGCGAGTACGACTCGCTGCGCGACGCGCTTGAAAAGCTCAAGCTCAACGACAGCTCCCTGCGCTACGAGCCCGAGGTCAGCCAGGCGCTGGGTTTCGGCTTCCGCTGCGGCTTCCTCGGCCTGCTGCACATGGAAATCGTGCAGGAGCGCCTGGAGCGGGAGTTCGACCAGGACCTGGTGACGACCGCTCCGAGCGTGGTCTACGAGGTCGAGCTGAACGACGGCGAGGTGCTCAAGGTCGAGAACCCGAGCAGGATGCCCGACCTCGGCCGCATCCGCGAAATCCGCGAGCCGATCGTCACGGTGCAGCTGTACATGCCCCAGGACAGCGTCGGCCCGGTGATGACGCTGGCCAACGTCAAGCGCGGCCTGCAGCTCAACATGGCCTACCACGGCAAGCAGGTGCACCTGACCTACGAGCTGCCGCTGGCCGAGATCGTGCTCGACTTCTTCGACAAGCTGAAGTCGGTCTCGCGCGGCTACGCCAGCATGGACTACGCGTTCAAGGAGTACCGCGCCGCGGACGTGGTCAAGGTCGATATCCTGATCAATGGCGACAAGGTCGATCCGCTGGCGATGATCGTGCACCGCGCGCAGAGCCAGCACCGCGGCCGCGCGGTGGCCGCCAAGATGCGCAAGCTCATCCCGCGCCAGATGTACGACGTGGCGATCCAGGCCTCGATCGGCGCCAACATCATCGCGCGCGAAGACATCAAGGCGCTGCGCAAGAACGTGCTGGCAAAATGCTACGGCGGTGACATCACGCGCAAGAAGAAGCTGCTCGAAAAGCAGAAGGCCGGCAAGAAGCGCATGAAGCAGATCGGTGCCGTAGAGGTGCCGCAGGAGGCCTTCTTGGCCATACTCCAGGTGGACGATTGATGGGACCTCTGACCGGATTGCTCTATGGCGGCCTGCTCGTCTATCTCGGCGGCTGGTTCCTCAACTACTGGGTCGGCAACTTCGCCTTGCTGCTCTTTGTGCTCAGCGCGGTGACCTTTGCCTACTGGCTCGCCGAGCGCCTGCGTTTCGAGCCCGCAAGGGCTGCCGCGGCGCACGCGCTGGATGCCCAGTACGCCAGCCGACGCGGCGAGCTGGCGCTGGCAGGCATCGACAAGGTCGACGGCGATGTCGAAGAGGCCAAGCAGAAGGTGCTGGCCCAACCCTGGTGGCTGGACTGGACGGCCGGCCTGTTCCCGGTGATTCTGGCCGTGTTCCTGCTGCGCTCCTTCCTCTTTGAGCCGTTCAAGATCCCGTCGGGTTCGATGATCCCCACGCTGCACATCGGCGACCTGATCCTGGTCAACAAGTACCACTTCGGGATTCGCCTGCCGGTCATCAACAAGAAGATCATCACGATCAACGAACCGGCGCGTGGCGACGTGGTCGTGTTCCGCTACCCGCCCGACCCGCGGGTGGACTACATCAAGCGTGTGGTCGGCCTGCCCGGCGACGAGGTGGTCTACGCCAACAAGCAGCTCAGCATCAATGGCCAGCCGGTGGTGCGTGGCGCGCTGCCGGAGTACTACGACGACGAGAGCCGGCGCTATACGCAACAGTGGAGCGAGAAGCTGGGTGGGGCCGCGCACCGCATTCTGATCGACAAGGAGCGCGCTGCGTTCATACCCGCCACCAACGCCTTCCCGTACAGCGACGCTTGCAACTACAGCGCCGAGGGTGTTCGTTGCAAAGTGCCGGCCGGGCACTACTTCGTCATGGGCGACAACCGCGACAATTCGATGGACTCGCGCTTCTGGGGCTTCGTGCCCGACGAGAACCTGGTGGGCCGAGCCTTCTTTGTCTGGATGAACTTCAGCAACCTCGGGCGCATCGGCTCGTTCAAGTGAACGCCCGAGCCGCGACAACAGGAGACACACCCATGCGAGGTTCCCGTCGGCCCAGCGCCACCCGTCAGCGCGGCGTCACCCTGATCGGCCTGGTGTTCTGGGCCGTTTTTCTCGGCTTCGGCGCGCTGATCGCAATGCGTGTGTTTCCCACGGTCAACGAGTACTCGACCATCCTGCGCGCGGTCAACAAGATCGCCAAGGACGGCCCGGGCACGGTACCAGAAATTCGCACCGCGTTCGACCGCCAGAAGGACATCGAGTACTCGATCGCCACGATCAGCGGCAAGGACCTCGAGATCACAAAAGAGAACGACAAGGTCGTGATCCGGTTTGCCTACAACAAGGAAATCGAACTCTTCGAGCCGGTCTACCTGATGATCAAGTACCAGGGTCGGTCCAACTGAGCGCGCTTCAGCGCGCCGGCGCCATTGCCATGGACAAGCCTCTCGACGCCCTCCAGCAGCGCCTGGGTTACCGATTCGCCGACCCGCGCCTGATCGCGCGCGCCCTCACGCACCGCAGCGCCGGCGCGGACCACAACGAGCGCCTGGAGTTCCTGGGCGACGCGGTGCTCAACGCCACCGTCTCCGGCATGCTGTACGAGCGCTTCGCCGGCTCCGACGAAGGTGACCTCACCCGGGTGCGCGCCCACCTGGTGCGCGAAGATCACCTGCACCGCGTTGCCCTGGCGCTGGGCCTGCCCGAAGTGCTGACACTCTCCGACGGCGAAGCGCGCGGCGGCGGCGCGCAGCGTGCATCGATCCTCGCCGATGCGCTGGAGGGCGTGATCGGTGCCGCCTACCTCGACGGCGGCTTTGGCGTGGCCATGGGCATCGTGCAGCGCCTCTTCGGCGAGCTCATCACCACCACCGACGTCGAGAGCTGGACCAAGGACGCGAAGACCGAACTGCAGGAGTGGTTGCAGGCGCGCCGGCTCCCGGTGCCGGGCTACCGCATCCTGGCCGCTCGCGGCCAGGCCCATGCCCAAACCTTCGAGGTCGAATGTGCGGTTCCGGCGCTGGGCCTGACAGAAAGCGGCGAGGGCCGTTCGCGCCGCACCGCCGAGCAGCAGGCCGCGAGCCGAATGCTGGCGTCGCTGAAGTCCAGCGACAAACCCGACGGGCCGCTCCGCTCGTGAAATCGAAGTCGACCGCGCCTGAGGTAAAGGCTGCCGGCTCGCCGCCCGCAACCCCGTCGGATCCGCCGCTGTATGCGGGCTCGCAGCGCTGCGGCCTGATCGCCATCGTCGGCCGGCCCAACGTGGGCAAGAGCACGCTGCTCAATGCGCTGGTCGGGCAAAAGGTCAGCATCACCTCCCGCAAGGCGCAAACCACGCGCCACCGAATCACCGGCGTGCGCACTCTGGGTGCGGCGCAGTTCGTGTTTGTCGACACACCGGGCTTCCAGACGCGCAACGCCAATGCGCTGAACCGCAACCTGAACCGCACCGTGCAGGGTGTGCTCTCCGACGTCGACGTGGTCCTGTTCCTGGTCGAGGCCGGCAAGTTCACCCCCGGCGACGCCAAGGTACTGGCGCTGCTGCCAGAACACAAGCCGGTGCTGTTGGTCGCCAACAAGCTCGACCTCGTAGTGCGCAAGCAGGAGATGCTGCCCTGGCTCAAGGCCATGCAGGAGCGGCGCAACTTCGCGCAATTCGTGCCCCTGGCCGCCACGCGCGAGGCCGATGTGGCGCGCCTGTTCGAGATCGTCTTGCCCTACCTGCCCGAGCAGCCCTGGTTCTACGGCGAAGACGCGCTCACCGACCGCAGCGAGCGCTTCCTCGCCGGCGAAATGATCCGCGAAAAGCTGTTCCGGCTCACCGGCGACGAGCTTCCCTACAGCGCCACCGTGGTGATCGACAAGTTCGAGGAGATTGACGACCCCAAGGACGCTGCTTTGCAGGACCCGCCCCGCGAGGGGAGCGCGGCCGCTTCGGGCGGCCGTGCGCGGCTGCCGGGCCATCTGCGGCGCATCGCCGCCACCATCGTCGTCGAACGCGACGCCCACAAGGGCATGGTCATCGGCGACGGCGGCGAGCGCTTGAAGCGCATCGGCAGCGAAGCGCGCCAGGAGCTCGAGCGCCTCTGGCAGGCCAGGGTCTTCCTCGAAATCTGGGTCAAGGTGCGCTCCGGCTGGGCCGACAGCGAGGAGCATCTGCGCAGCTACGGCTACGAGTGACTGCGCGGAGCGACTGTGCTGACGAGCGGCGATGGGTGGCAGCGATGGGTGGCAGTGATGAGTGAGCGCGATGAATGAGCGCGATGAATGACGCTGCCGGCGTTCGCGATGTTTTCGACGACTTCGTCGAACTGGCCTGGAGCGAACACGCCGAGCACACCGAAGCGGTCGCCGAGCGCCTGCGCGGCGCGATCGTGATGCCCCGCACCGGCGAGCAGGTGGCGGCACTCGCGCGCCTGATCGTGCATGTGTTCGGCGAGCATCTCGGCCGCTTCGACCAGGGCCGCGGCCTGCTTCACCAACTCGGCCAACACGCTGCGGCAGCCGGCCACGTCATTGCCGGGTCCGCGTTGCGGGTCGGCATCGCCAGCCTGGCGATGACCGAGCGCAGCGACCCGGCCAGCCGCGATGCCGCACTCGCCGGCCTGCGCTCGCCGGAAGAAGCGGTGCGTGCGTTGGCCACCGCCGCCGCGGCCTGCCTCGGGCGCGAGAAACTGGCGCGTTGCCGCTCGCTATTTGCCGACGCACGCGCGAGTGCGGCCGGCACCTCGGCCACCGACCAGGCGGTGCAGCGCGCGCTTGCCGTCACCGCCAACAACATGGCCTGGGCGCTGCACGACCGCGCCGAGCGCAGCCCGGAACAGAAAGCCGCCACGCTCGACGCCGCCGCGGCCAGCAGCGAGCACTGGGCGGTGGCCGGCAGCTGGCTCGAAGCCGAGTGCGCCGAGCACGCGCTGGCGTGTTGCCATGTGGCCGCGGCTTCACCCACCCAGGGTTTGGTGCATGCGTTGCAATGCCTGGCGATCTGCGAGGCCAACGCCGCGCCGCCGTTCGAGGTTTTTTTCGCCAATGAAGCGCTGGCGCGGGTGCACCGGGCTCGGGGCGATGCGGATGCATTCGACAAGGCCTTGGCCGCGATGCAGGCCGCATTCGACACGCTGCCGCCGGGCGAACGCGCCGACTGCCAGGGCGCATTCGACGCCATGCGCAAGCCGTGAAAGCGGTACTGCGTGATGGCCCCGTGGCCGTGGCCCACGCCGGGGAGGCCTGATGGTCGGACGTGGAGGCACCCTCTCGGCTTACCTGCTGCACCGCTGGGATTGGAGTGAGTCCAGCCTGATCCTCGACCTCTTCACCCGCGAGCAGGGCCGCGTGGCGGTGGCAGCCAAGGGCGCCAAACGCCCGTACTCCCAACTGCGCTCGGTGCTGCTGCCTTTCCAGCGCCTGAACGTCTCGCTCGGCCGCCTGCCCGCCGACGGCTCGGCCGAGGTGCACAACCTGCGCGCCGCTGAATGGGCCGGCGGCCTGCCGATGCCCGGTGGCGACGCGCTGTTCAGCGGCTTCTACCTGAACGAGCTGGTGATGAAGCTGCTCGCCCGCCACGACCCGCATCCCGCGCTCTTCGACACCTACGCGGCCACGCTGCCGGCGATGGCAGAGGCGCTTGCCGCCGCCGACGACACCCGGGCGCAGGCGGCCTTGCGCGCCTTCGAGCTGGTGCTGCTGCGCGAGATCGGCCTGCTGCCTGACCTGCGCTTCGTCACGCTCACCCAGGCGCCGCTGGAACCTGGCGCGCGCTACGCCCTGCTGCCCGAAGCCGGCGTCAGCCTGGCGCGCACACCCGATGCGGCACTCGACGCAGTGGCGTTGCAGGCGATGCAGGCCGCACTCGACACGAGCGACCTCGCCGCGCTGCAAACCGCCTGCGTGCTGCACCTGCCGGCACTGAAGGCGCAGTTGCGGGCGCTGCTCCAATATCATCTCGGCTCGCCCACGCTGCGCACCCGCGACGTGATGCAAAGCGTGCAGCGATTGACTGCTTCCTCAGCCTCAACATGAACCCGCTCGTCGCTCCCGAAGCCACCCACCGCGACAGCCGCACCCGGCTCTCGGTCAACCTGAACAAGGTGGCGCTGCTGCGCAACACGCGCCACCTCGGCATGCCGAGCGTGACGCGTGCGGCCACGCTGGTGCTCGAAGCCGGTGCCCAAGGCATCACGGTGCACCCGCGGCCCGACGAGCGCCATATCCGCGCGCAGGACGTGCATGAACTCGCCGCGCTGCTGAAGGGCTGGCTGCAGATCGAGTTCAACATCGAGGGCAACCCGTTTCACAACCTGATGGACTTCATCCGCCAGGTCAAGCCTCATCAAGCCACCTTCGTGCCCGACAGCGAAGGCCAGTTCACCAGCGACCATGGCTGGAGCCTGCCGGCGGACATCGAACGCCTGGCGCCGCTGATTGCCGAAACCCAAGCCCTCGGCGTGCGGGTGAGCCTGTTCATGGACCCGCTGCCGAAGGCGATGCGGCTGGCGCGTGAGCTGGGCGCCGACCGTGTCGAGCTCTACACCGAGACCTACGCCCACGCACATGGCGGTGCCGCACAGGCCGAGGTGCTGGCCGGTTTCACCGCCGCCGCCGAGGCCGCGCTCGCGGTCGGGCTCGGGGTGAACGCCGGCCACGACCTGAACCGAGTGAACCTCGCCGATTTCCTGCGCGCGGTGCCCGCGGTGAGCGAGGTGTCGATCGGCCACGCCTTGATCGCCGACGCGCTCGAACTCGGCTACACCGAAACCGTGCGCGAGTACCAGCGCTGCATCCAGCGCGCGTTCGCGCCGCGTTGAAACCAGGCGCGGCGCCGATGCACTGCTTGGTGGCGCTGCCGCGCTGGGGGTGTAAAGCGCTTGGGCGTTCGAGCGTCGCCTTGCGCTTCGACTCGCACTACAACTTGGGCCCGCAGTGATCTACGGCATCGGCACCGACATCTGCGACCTGCGCCGCATGGCCGCGACACTTCAGCGGCGTGGTGAACGCTTTGCGCAGAGGGTGCTCGGCCCGCATGAGATGGAGGTCTTCCGTCAGCGCAGCGACCGTGTCGCGCAGCGCGGCCTGAGCTACCTGGCCACACGCTTTGCAGCCAAGGAGGCTTTCAGCAAGGCCATCGGACTGGGTATGCGCATGCCGATGACATGGCGCCACTGCGAGGTGGTGAAATCGCGCAGCGGCAAACCCGAGATCCAGTTGCACGGCGCGCTGGCCGACTGGTTTGCCGCGCGCCAACTGGTGGCGCATGTCAGCATCAGCGACGAATCCGACTATGCCGCCGCCTTCGTGGTGGTGGAAACCAAAGGCACTGCTCCATGACCACCCACGCCCCCGTGGTGCTCGATATCGTCGGCACTGAGTTGAACGCCGACGACCGGCGCCGCATCGAACACCCGCTCACCGGCGGCCTGATCCTGTTCGCGCGCAACTGGGCCAACCGCTCGCAACTCACCGAGCTCAACGCCGAGATCAAGGCGCTGCGGCCGGACCTGCTGGTCTGCGTCGACCATGAGGGCGGCCGTGTGCAACGCTTCAAGACCGACGGCTTCACCCACCTGCCGCCGATGCGCCAGCTCGGCGAACTCTGGATGCGCGTCGGCGCGGGCAGTGTGGCCGCGCCGGGCAACAACGCGATGACCGCCACCGACGCTGCCACCGCGGCCGGCTATGTGCTCGGCGCCGAGCTGCGCGCTTGCGGTGTCGACCTGAGTTTTGCGCCGGTGCTCGACCTCGACCACGGCCCCAGCGGCGTGATCGGCGACCGCGCCTTCCACCGCGACCCGCGGGTGGTGAGCCTGCTGGCCAAGAGCTTCATGCACGGCCTGCTGCGCGCCGGCATGGCCAACTGCGGCAAACACTATCCCGGCCACGGTTATGTGCGTGCCGACAGCCACCACGAGGTGCCGGTGGACAACCGCTCGCTCAAGGCCATCCTCGCCGACGACGCGCGGCCCTACGAGTGGCTCTCGACCTCGCTCGCCGCCGTCATGCCCGCGCATGTGGTCTACCCGAAAGTCGACTCTCGGCCGGCCGGATTTTCCGAGCGCTGGCTGCGGGATATCCTGCGCGGCCAACTCGGTTTCACCGGCGCGGTCTTCAGCGATGACCTGAGCATGGAGGGCGCACGGCGCTTTTCTCCCAATTCGGATGGCGGTGAGCTGAGTTACGCCGAAGCGGCCGCTCTCGCGCTCAACGCCGGCTGCGACATGGTGCTGCTGTGCAACCAAAGTGTCGACGGCGGCGAAGCGGTGGACGCGCTGCTCGACGGGCTGCTGCAAGCGCAATCGCAAGGCCGATGGACCCCCGACGCCGACAGCGAACAACGCCGCCTGGACCTGCTGCCGCAGACCGCGCCGCTGCCCTGGGACGAGTTGATGCACAACGCCTCGTACCAGCGGGCGCTGGAGCGTTTGCCCTAGTTGGCCGCAGTGTCAGGGGCAAATTGAGAAAGACGGGCTAGCCGCCGTTGTCCATCGCGTGGCCCCCTGCCGGTCACTGTCGCGCTGCGATGAAAAACGCCGCCCGGGCTTGAGGCCTGGGCGGCGTCGGCGAGCGGTACGCGCGGTCAGGCGTTCGGCTGCCCGCCGGGCGGGGTGTCGAGTTGGGTGTCGAACGGCAGCTTGATCTGCGCCAGGTCCTTGCGCGTCTCCACCAGCACCAGCGGGCCGCTGTCGGCCACCCCCATTGGCGGCCGCTCGCGCGGGACATGTGCCGGCTTGGGCTCGCTGGCCATCGCCTCCTGCACCGCGCGGATCTTGTCGGTGTCGGAGTTCACCCACTCCAGGCCGGCGGAGGTGGCCACCGCCACCAGCGCGTCGGTCGGCAGCACGAAGGGTTCGACCTTGGCCAGCGGTGCTGCGGGCTCCGGCTCCGGCCTGGCTGCCGGCCGGGCGGCCGGCGAAGGCGTGGCCACCGGCATCGCCGTGGCGGCTGTTTCGCTGCGAGCGTCGAGCAGGTGTTCAGCCGAACCGACCCGGTCAGCGGCGGCGACGGCCACCGCGGCCGGCGCCGGCCGCGGCGCGGTGTCCCGAGCGGCGGCGAAGACGGGTGCAGTGCTCGCCGAAGCGGCGGCGGAGGATGCGCTTGGATGTTCGCTCACCTGTGCGCTTGCTGGTGCGGATGCTGGTGCGGTCGCCGGCGCATCATGCGCAGGCACCCCGCCATGCGCCACCGGCGCGGCCCACCAAGGCTGGTCGGCGGAGGCGGCGCTGGTCGCTTCGACGCTCACGCTCTCGGACGGATTGAAGGACGTGGCCGGCGCGCTGTCGAAGGCTCCGGTTTCGCCCTCGCGCCGGGGTGCGCGGTCCGAGGCCCCCGCGGCGTCGCGGTTCGAATCGCCAGCACCGGCCGCCCGCTCGCGGCGCGGGCGGCGCTCCTCGCGGTCACGGCGTGGCGCCTCACCGGCACGCGGCGTGTCACCGTTCTCGCCGGCGGGCTTGGCCTCGCTGCCATCGGCCGGCTGGTCCGGCACGCCGGCGTTGCCGCTGACGATTCCATTTTCACCAGCCTCGTCACGACCGCGGCCGCGGCCGCCACGGCGCCGACGGCGCCGGCCTTCGCCGCCGGCTGCATCGCTGGCGTCGGCGGCATCGCCGCTGGGCAGCGTGTCGACAAAGGCCTGTTGCGTCGAAGCGTCGGCGCCGGGGGTGTCGGCCAAACGCTCCGGGCGCGGGCCACGCCGGCCTTCTGTGCGTGCGTCACCGCGGGATTCGCCACGTGCTTCGTTGCGTCCTTCACCGCGAGCTTCACCGCGACCCTCACCGCGCTGCGACTCAGCACCACGCGGGCTGCGGCTGTCTTCGCCCGGCTCGCGGGACAGCGGCGCCTCGGTGCTGGTGGCCTCGCGTTCGCCGCCACGGCGCGCCGCGTCGCGGCCATCACGGCGGGCGCCCTCATTACGACCTTCCGCACGACTTTCGCCGCGACCTTCGCCACGACCTTCACTTCGACCGCGCGAACCATCACGCCCACCATCGCGCCGACCGCCACGGCCTTCACCACGGCCCTCGCCACGGTCGCCGCGTTCACCACCGCGTCCGCCGCGGCGCTCGTCGCGCTTGCCTTCGCCTGCGCCGGCCGGTTTGGCCGCCGCCTGCGCGGTTGCGGCAGCGACTGCGGTCGTTGCCGTCGTCGCCGTCTCGCCACCGCCGAACAGTTTCTTCACCCAACCGAAGAAGCCGCTGCTCGCGGGTACCGGTGCCGCCACGGGTGGCGGTGTCACAGCCGCCGGGGCTGCGGGCTTGTCGGCCTTGGCGGCTGCCGGCTCCACCCGTTCGGGCTTGGGCACGGCCACCGGGGCGGGCGTCTCGGGCAGCACGCCCTTGATCACCGGCTCCTGCTTGGCCTTGGCGCTCTTGTCTCGGCGGGTGATGCCGACCTCGTCGCTCGGTTCCTCGATCATCGTGTAGCTGGCCTGCAGCCCTTCCAGGCGCGGGTCGTCGTGGCGCAGGCGCTCGAGCTTGTAGTTCGGCGTGTCCAGGTGCTTGTTGGGCACCAGCAGCACGGTCACACGCTGCTTGAGTTCGATCTTGGTGATCTCGGTGCGCTTCTCGTTGAGCAGGAACGAGGTCACCTCGACCGGCACCTGGACATGCACCGCCGCGGTGTTGTCCTTCATCGACTCTTCCTGGACCATTCGCAGGATCTGCAGCGCGCTCGATTCGGTATCACGGATATGGCCGGTGCCGTTGCAGCGCGGGCAGGTGATGTGGCTGCCTTCGCTCAGCGCAGGCCGAAGTCGTTGCCGGCTGAGTTCGAGCAGGCCGAACTTGCTGATCGAGGAGAACTGCACCCGCGCGCGGTCTTGCCGCAGCGCGTCGCGCAGGCGCTGTTCCACCTCGCGCCGGTTCTTGCTCTCTTCCATGTCGATGAAGTCGACGACCAGCAGGCCACCCAGGTCGCGCAGGCGCATCTGGCGCGCAATCTCGTCGGCGGCTTCCAGGTTGGTGCGGGTGGCGGTTTCTTCGATGTCGCTGCCGCGCGTGGAACGCGCGGAGTTGACGTCGATCGACACCAGCGCCTCGGTGTGGTCGATCACGATCGCGCCGCCCGCGGGCAGGTTCACGGTGCGCGAGAACGCGGTCTCGATCTGGTGCTCGATCTGGAAGCGGCTGAACAGCGGCGCGTCGTCGCGGTAGCGTTTGACCTTGTGCGCCGTCTCCGGCATCACATGGTTCATGAACTGCTGCGCCTGCTCGAAGATGTCGTCGGTGTCGATCAATATCTCGCCGACATCGCTGGTGAAGTAGTCGCGGATCGCGCGGATGACCAGCGAGCTCTCCTGGTAGATCAGGTAGGCGCCCTTGCCCGCCTTGGCGGCGCCGTCGATCGCCTCCCATAGCTTGAGCATGTAGTTCAGGTCCCACTGCAGCTCGGGCGCGGTGCGGCCGATGCCGGCGGTGCGGGCGATCAGGCTCATGCCCTTGGGGTACTCGAGCTGGTCGAGGTTCTCCTTCA